>JAFGTG010000315.1 GCA_016934255.1 Sedimentisphaerales bacterium | reverse complement strand
AGATCGACGTCGGGATCGATGACGGTGACGGTATAATCGAACGTCGCCCACTGACATTCAGGTAGATTGAGCGGCAGTTCAATACCATCATCGCCGCCGTCGTTATCCGATAAACCGGACAGGGGTATGATGTTATTAACGCCGTCCTCATCCGTGCCCGAGTCGGCTTCGGTTTCCCGTGTGATGCTCTTGCCCAAATAGGCCACGACGATGTCATTCAAGTGGACCGGTCCATACGGCCCGGAGCTACCGCCGTAAACGGTCGGGAAATTGGCTTTGACGCCGGAATAAGCATTCATATTTCTATTGTTATGGTTTGTGCTGTCGGGAGCGTCGCCGAGATCCGGTTTTTCCGAGACGGCGCCCGATTCGCACGTGATATTCAGGATACCTTGACCCTTATTGGAACCGTAGCCCCCGATTTCAATCAGGTACTTATCGCCGGCGGTAGCGGCAAAAGTAATTTCAGACTGGTACCCACCGCCCGGTGCATCGTCGTTGCATTCGATCAGGTCTTTCGAGGCCAGGTTGCAATTGTCGCCCTCATAGACGGCGAGCATTGTATCGAAACTACTGCCTGCAAGACTCACGGTGGCGTCGCCGGTACACGAAGCCGTATAAAGGAACCAGATGTTCGGGCTGGTCAGGCAGAGGCCGGGGCCGTCAAATGTTGCATCTGCGGTACTGAATGCCAAGTTTTTCACCTCGCCGATGGCTTGGGCGTTGTTGCAGTTATCCTTGGACGGTTGACCTGATGGCTCGCAATCGATATTGAGCAGACCTTCCCCTTTGTTGGAACCATAGCCTCCGATCTCAATTAGGTATTTATGACCGGCGGTGACAGAAAGGGTAATTTGTGACGTGTAACCCGGCGAATGATCATCGTTACATTCGATCAAATCGTTTGAGGTGGGATAGCAATCGTCGCCATCATAAACGGCGAGCATGGTATCGAAACTGCTGCCCAAAAGGCTGACCGTGGCTTCACCCGTGCATGTGGGCGTGTAAACGTACCAGATGTTCGGGCTGGTCATACAATAACCGGGACCATCGAATGTTGCTTCGGTTGTATCGAATGCCAGATCTGTCACTTCGCCGACGGCTTGGGCGTGTTCACAATCATCTTTGGATGGTTGACCTGTCGCTTCGCAATCAATACTAAGCAGACCTTCACCGGTGATGGAGCTGTAACCACCAACCTCGATCAGGTACGCGTTGCCGGCGACCGTTTCGAATGTGATTTGTGACTGATGGCCCGGCGGGTAGTCGTCGTTGCAAGCGATCAAATCACTTGAAGTCAGATTGCAATTATCGCCCGCATAGACCGCGAGCATTGTGTCAAAGCTGCTGCCCAGGAGACTTACGGTGGCTTCTCCCGTGCATGAGGCCGTATAAAGATACCAGATATTGGGACTGGTCATACAGAGGCCGGGACCATCAAATGAAGCACCGGTAGTGTCAAAGGCCAAATTCGTTACATCGCCGATTGCCTGAGCATTCTCGCAATCGTCCTTGGCGGGCGGCCCGGGTTCCCCGGCACAACGTATTATCATGTTTCCGTCACCCGTGTAGTTTTGATAGCCTCCGATTTCGATCAGGTACTTATTACCCGCGACGGCATCGAAAGTCACTCGCGAGTGCCAGCTCGTTTCGTCGTAATCGTCGTTGCAAGCAACCCGGTCGCTTGTTGTAATGTCGCAATCGCAACCGTTGTAAACAGCGAGCACGGTGTCGTAATGGGCGTCAAATAAGGTAATGGTAACTTCGCCAGTACACGAGGCGGTGTAGCAAAACCATACGTTGGGGCCGTAATTGCAGCCGCCGGGGCCATCGAAATCTGCCCCTCTCGTATCGAAATAAATACTCTCACCTTCGCTTGTAGCCTGGGCGTCTTCGCAATCATTGTTGGTTGCGCTCAAAGCCATTTGGGCCGAGCCGAGCAGCAAGATCAGCATGCACGCCAAGGCTAATTTCGGGTTTAACGATTTCATTGTCAAATCCTCCAAAAATAGTTACCGTTTGCTCATTTAAGTATAATTCCACTATAAGTTTAGCCTACAAGGGCCATCTAAACAGTGAGGTACATTTTTTTCTGTGCCAAAGATTCTATTCAAAAGTGCCAACCGTATCCCAATCGTAACGTTTTTTCTCTATTTTTACATTTTACATCGGCGATTTATAACTCCAACTATATTTCGAATGAGTGTAAATTAACGGATTCTTTTAGAGTAAATCAGGTTTCAACGCTTCAAATTCGGATATCACAAAGTTCCGTTGCAAAATCTCGCCCTTCGAAAATCGGTATAACTTCTTATATAATATATATTTACATACTTACTGAAAGAAGATTCCGTGTAAATCTTATAGCATGTTGTGAGGGTGATCTCAAATGAAAAAGGGTGTGTGATTACAAAAAAATGTCTTTAAGCCGTCTCAACGTTGTTTTCCGACTATCGACATCGGATTAACTGGGCATTATCGAACTTGATGTGAGGCGTGTTTGTCCGTATGTCCTCGATAAAGCGCAAACCATCTTTCCAGTATCCTGCGGTCGGTTTTAAATCGTCGTTGAAGCCTAAAAAATAGCGGTTTATATGGCTAATTTGAAGCTCTCGAAGGTATTTGCTCACCATTGAAGCGAGCGAAACCGGTAGGAATCGCCCATCGGCGCCCACGACAAAATGCACGCGCATGCGCCGATGGTTCGCGTGCAACTCATAGCTGCTGTTTTTGGCACTTTCGTGGAGTATCCTTAATTCCAAATCACCAAATAACTGCTGCAATTGCATTCGATAGCGAATCCGGCCGCCTTGTCGGTCGATAATGATATGCAGATCATCGTCCGAAAAATGATCATAGGCCCTTTTGATAAGACGTGACGTGATGCTGAAAAGCACATTGGCCTTGTTTTTTATGGCGGAGACCATTTGGTTATAATAGGCGACATCCAGACAGCAGCTATTGATATCCAGTAATTTCATATTATTGGCGGCTAAATTCTCAGCCAGAACGGATGAAGCGATATCTCTATCGGTAATATGTACTGAGAGAGGTCGGTTTCCGGTATTTTCATACCAGGGGTAATCATTGAGCCGTTCAAGATCGTTCGGGCATAATATTCCCATAAGCTCCGCGGATGTGGCCGGTTCTTGACCAAGGCATTTTAAAAACGCCAGGACGGTCCGTTGAAGATGTTGAATCCCATGGGATCGGCTGAAAGCTTTCTTGCTGTCGGTAACGAGCAATCGTCCTGCGAGTCGTTGACGAGTTTGACTGAGACTTTTTTTTAGAATGTCCCAAAGATCGGACTTGAGGAGATGATAAGGCAGTGAAAAGGTGCTTGATGAAACGACCAGCGGTCCCAGGAGCGGGCCGTAACCCGCTTCATCAATTCCTACTAAAACCGCCATCCGTGCGACTCCATCCTACCGTGATGCATGTATGATTTTCGATGTTCGGCAAGCACCGTACACATCGAAATTATAAATCGTTAATCATAAAATGTAAATCAAAAACCCATTCAGCAGGAGATGAGCAGATGAGTTTCCAGTTCTCCTTCAGCTCTCCCATTAGCTGGATGACGTCTCGGATTCTGTGGGGATCACGTTTGATGTTAGCTTCGGAAAGGTGCTTTGTCATGAAGCAATAAAGGTTACGAAGGTTCAAGGTCATTTCATCCCCGGCGCTCATATCGAATATGGCATTGAGCTCATTGATCATATCCAGGGCTTTATTGATATACCGTCCCTTGGCTTCGTAGTTCTTGGCCTCTAATTCCTTGATCGCCAGCTTCATGAACTTCATCGCGCCATCATAGAGCAGAATGATGAGCCGGCTTTTGTTTTGTGTCAGCACCTCACAGTCCTGATAGGCTTTGGTTCCGTACATGACGTCGGCTCCTTGGATTCCAGCTCCGTTGCCTAAGTGCGAGGATTCAGAGGGGTTTACCCCAATCCGCCCTTAGGGAGATGATCATACTCTGGGTGTCGATCATCTCCCCTCGGTTGAATTTTTCAAAGTACACAAAACGCTATCGTTATTATCTGAGAAGGCTTAGCGCCAATTGAGGCATCGTATTCGCCTGGGCTAACATGGAGACACCGGCTTGTGCCAAAACCTGGTTCCGCGTCATCGTGGCCATTTCGGTGGCTACATCGACGTCGGAAATTCGGGATTCAGCAGCCTGGAGGTTTTCCGTTTGGTTATTGATAACGGAAATCGTGCTTTCCAGACGGTTCATTTTATAACCGAATGCGGCGCGGGCGGCGTCTTTCGTTGTAATAGCTGTTCCGACGGTTGCCAGAGCGTCCCGGGCACTGGCTGCCGAAGCAATACTGGCAGTAGAAAGTCCCAGTGCGCTTTGGGTCATATCGCTGCCGCCGATGTCGATCTTATCGGTTTCAGCCGTTCCGAACTGAATCGATATCGTGGCCGTTGCGCTATTGAGCAGTCGGTTGCCGTTAAAATCGACCGCTCCTGCAATACGATCGATTTCGGCCGACAATTGACCAAATTCATTATTCATAATGGTTCGCTGCGAGCTGGAATAAGAACCCGTAGCGGCTTGCTCGGCCAACTGTTTCAAACGCACAAGGGCGTCGTCGATGGTTCCCATCGCACCCTCGAACGTTTGGAGCATACTAATGCCGTCCAGAGCGTTACGAGATCCCTGCTGAAGCACGGCGATGTCAGCACGCATCAATTCGCGGACGGCCAGACCGGCGGCGTCGTCTTTCGCACTGTTAATACGAAGACCCGACGAGAGCCTCTCGACAGATTTGGCCAAGCTGTCGTAGCTATTTCCCAAATGTCGAGCAGCATTAGCTGACATGATGTTGTTCTTGATTGCTAACATATTCTTGACTCCTTAAAAATTTACCAGACCCAAATTGTGTTGTTTCGTTGAATTTTTCTCCAAATCTTAACGTCCTAAACATTCAACACAGTGGCCACAAATACTGTCAGAGGTCATTATCGGAGAGAATGTGGGTGGCTTTACACATTTTTTGTGTGTAAAATTAGATAATTTTGGCTGGCCCGGTAATTCAGCTAAAAATGAAGTCGAAATCCGGGGTCGACGAAAACGACAAGGTGAAAAAAATTGAGGGGATTACTTGAATGAGTGTATTCGGAGGTTTAATTCTTCCGTTATGCGATTAAAGACCTCCTTCCAATCACCGTATCTTCTTTGTCTAAAAAGCCTTATCGTCGGATACCAGGGGCTGTCGTGTCGTGCGAGCAACCATCGCCAGTCGGGAGATGAGGATAATAACGCCCACGCCGGTTTGCCCATTGCCCCCGATAAGTGAAGCACAGCGGTATCCACTGAAATGATTAGGTCCAGATTTTCGATCACGGCGGCGGTGTCAGAAAAATCATTTAATTTATCGGAAAGATTGGTTATCGGTCCTTTTTGAGCCAATTCCTCAATCTCTCGGGTGGCGACGCCTTTTTGCAAACTAATTAATTGAACGCCGGGAATCTTTGCTAATCGTAGGAAGTCTCGCAAATGACACGAACGACTTCGATCTTCTGTATGGGTGGATTGACCGGCCCAGACAATTCCCACTTTAAAATTCTTCCCGGTGAGTCTTTCCCGCCAGCGTTTAGCTTTGATAGGATCCGCATGAAGATAGGGGATATTGCAGGGAATAGTATGCAGAGTCGTCCCGAATATCCTGGGCAATTCCAACAAGGGAACGTGCAAACACATTTCCAATAAAGAGTTATCGTTGATGGGGGCATCGATCAATTCGTCGATGCCCGGAAATGCCCGCAAAAGACCGCTCAGAGGCTTCAGCGTCTCACAAATGACCGTTCCCCCGCGACTTTTTACCATTGGGAGGTATCGTATAAACTGGATATTATCCCCGAAACCCTGCTCGTAATGGACAACCAGTTTCTGACCCACGAATGGCGATCCATCCCAGCAGGGTATTGAATAACGCTGGAGGCACGTATTGTTGTGAGTTTGAAGTCGCCATCGGTATTCGGACCAACCTTCTTCGAATTGTCCATTCAGAAGTAATATCATTCCCAGATTGCAGTGCGCCTCGACATAATCGGGTTTGAGTGTCAGGGCGCGTCGGTAATTTTCAATCGCTTCGTTTTGATAACCCTTCTTCATTAAAACAGAGGCCATTGTATTATACGCCTCAGCATCATCGGGCTTGAGCGAAAGGGCTTGTTGGCATATGTCTATTGCGGCATCATGCTCTCCCTCGTATTGAAGCGCAATAGCCATACGATTGTAGGCCTCGATACATGTTGGATCGAGGGATAGTGCATGACGGTATTTATCAACGGCTAAGGGGAATTGATTTTGCGATAAAAATACATTTCCCATATTCATATAAGCTGAGCCATAGCCGGGATCGAGTGATATCGCCCGCTCGTAAGCGGCGACGGCTTCCTGCAATTCTCCAACAGCTCGGAGCGTTGCCCCGAGGGTATTATGGAATTGGGGAACGTTCGGATTATTTTTTATCGCTTTACGAATCAGATCGATTGCCTGCCCGTACAATCCCTTCTGATAGGCCATCGCCCCCAACAGGTGAAGTGCACGAGCGTGGTTGGGGCGAGTTTGGAGGATCTCTAAGCACAATTGCTTGGCCGTGTCCAAACGACCTGCCTGGTAGTGCTGCACGGCAATATGAACGGCATCACCAACACGTGTAGTTTGCATATCACGCTTTAGCTCAGAGCCATCGGGAATCTATCGGTCTGAAGGTGTCTCATGGTTCGCTATGTCGCTCTTTCTTTGATTTTTTCGATGTGGTTCACCAAAGGCGTAGGATTCGACGAACCTTCCAGTTCAAACAGAGTTTGTTGCAATTCGTTCATGATGGTGTTTATTGTTTCCGGATTCAGCGCTTCGCCCTCAGACGCCAGTTCTCGATATATGTCCCCGGTCAGCCATTTTCGAGCAAAATAAATCATGTCCTTGATTTTCATCCGTTCAATGTTCGAATTGAAAATGCTTGCGGAGGCTCCCTGATCGTGAATGCCTTTGGCTCCCGCGATTCTCCATATCTGCCAGCCTCTCGAACGGGCGGTGAAACAATAGTCACTGTCGCTGCCGATGAAAAGAAAGTTTTCATCCAATAGGCCGATTTCCTGAATCATTTCTTTTCGAAGGATCATGCACGCGCCATTGGCCCAGGGTATCTGTTTATCTTCTGTGAAATCTTTTACGTCGCCATATTCATGATTTCCCATTGGAAAAGCTTCGCACCCACCGGCAAAAACGACAAAGTTGGGATCTCGACTGTGCAATTGCAACGGAGCCCCAATACCGCAACGGGGATGGGAATCCATGAATTCGACCATTTTTTCTACGGCGTTACATTCCAGGTACATATCCTGGTTGAGCATAAGAATGTATTGGCAGGAATGCTCCAAATATTGTTTAATGCCCTCATTGATCGCCGCTGTAAAATAGACGTTATCTTGGTTATTGTCTCGGATAAACAGCTCTACGGTAACGGTCTGAGCGCCCAGATGGGATATACATTTGGCAAGTTGGTTTCTGTTTTTGTAATAGGGGATGATGACTGGAATCATCTTCGTATCTATCTAATAATCGTGTTTCTATTTGTATCCCTCGACCGTTTTTCGCAGTTCTTCAGCAACGCGTCGAAACACAGGGGGCCAACCGGTTCGCTCCTGTTGGCGAAACAACCTCATCGTCGGATACCAGGGGCTGTCCTGACGATGAAGCATCCATCGCCATTCGGGTGAAAAGGCCAGAAGGCCCCAAGCCGTTTTGCCCATCGCCCCGGCTAAATGCAACACGGAGGTATCGACCGAAATAACGAGATCCAGATTTTCGATGGCCGCGGCGGTATCCGATAAATCCTCGAATTCCCCTGAGATCCTTTCGATCGGGATTGTCCCGGCCAATTCATCGATCTGTTTAATCGCTTCGCCCTTTTGTAACGCATACAATCGCACGGGGTCGATCTGCGCTATTGGTGCAAAACTCGCGAGCGTGCAGGATCGATAGCGGTCGTGCCCGTGTGTAGGCGATCCCGCCCAGACGATACCGATTTTAAAACCCGGCCCGGCGAGCTTGTCCCGCCAGTATTGAACTTTAACGGGGTCGGCATGAATGTACGGCACATCGGCGGGAACCGTCTCCACCGTCGTCCGGAATATGTTCGGCATGTCAAAAAGGGATGAATACACGTCAAATTTCACTGAGCATGGTTCATTCGGCCGATATTCCACGAGCTCATCGACTCCCGGAAATCCGTCCAGCAGCGTCATTAAAGGTTTCAGCGTCTCGAAGACAACTTTTCCCCCTCGGGCTTTAATCATGGGCATATATCTGACAAACTGAATGTTGTCACCCAATCCCTGCTCGTAGTGTACGAGTAGAGTTTTTCCTTCGAACGGTGTCCCGTCCCACCGGGGCTTGCCGGACCGATGATAATTCGTGAGAATCTTCAAGTCCGCATTTCGCTGCAACCTGTATTGTTCCCAGCCCTCTATGAAATTTCCACTCAGTAACAAAGTGAGTGATTTATTCCAGAGCGCCTCGGGATAACCCGGCTTAAAACCAAGGGCCTGATTGTAACGTTCCAGGGCCTCATCGCATCGTCCTTCGTCCCGGAGACTGTTCGCCAGATTATAGTGGGCCTCGGCAAAATCAGGCTCGCGCTGCAAGGCTTGCTCGAAACAGGCGATCGCCTCGGCAAATTGATCCTGTTCTTTCAGGGCAATCCCCAGGTTGTTATAGACTTCCGTATAATCCGGATCGAGGTAGAGCGCTTTCCTATAGTTTTCAATCGCTTTGTCCGGTCGGCCCAGTTCATTCAGCACCACGCCCAAATGATTGTACGCCTCAACGTAATCCGGTTTAAGCTGTATCGCCTTTTGATAGCTCTGAGCGGCTTCGGCATAGTGCTTTTGCTGTTCCAGGGAAAAGCCCATCGTATTATATGGCTCGGCGTAGTCCGGCTTCAGAGCTATGGCGTGTTTGCACTTTTCAACGACGGTCGCGTATTGACCTTGCGATAGAAACGCGATGGCCATATTATGGTACGCTTCGGCATAATCGGGACGAAGTGAAATCGCCTCCTGATAGGCGCGGATGGCCTCATCGAATTCTCCGAGACCTTCATGGACGAGTCCAAGGGTATTATAGAATTCTGCTGTTTGTGGATTTTTCGCAATCGCTTGACGTGTGAAATCAAGAGCCATATCAAGTTTTCCCATTTTGTAAGCGATTGTTCCCATTGAATGAAGTGCGGCGGAATTATCCGAAGTGTCTGATCGAATTTTCGGATAGGATTGTTCGGTTTTTTGTATCGTCGTATCGATGTTCGGCATCGTTAGCTGATCTTTCTTGTCTGAGCCTGATGAAACTCCGCGAGAGGATTTTATATCAACACGTTAATTGACTCCTCACCCACCTGTGTCTCCTCAAATTCAGAGACCGATTGATAGTATATATTGTTCGTTGACCAATCATTCATTCCATTGGAATAGGCATCTTTGTCCCACGTTTGCGAACCTGTCGAGTTTTGTTCGTAGAGTCCGCTATCTTGTGGCGATTGGTCTTCAAGACTGTCGTATCCCGAGCGGTTCTCCTCGGAGAGCACAACGTCGAGCCGCCTTATCTGAATACCGGCATTGGCTAGGTCTCGGACGATTTGCGGCAGGGCTTGTTCGATTTCGACTCTGGTTTGAGCTTTGTTGACTTCCAACGTACCCGTCAGCTCGGAATTTTGCTCCTGGAATTTGATGAAGACTTTCCCCAGTTCGGGCGGATTGAGACGGACGGTGATTTGCTGCTCGCCACTCTGCTGGGACGAGGAATTTTGGATCGATTCGAGGATTTGCCTGCCGACGTCTGCTGAGGTTTCGCTTGGCGATGACTGCATCGGTACGTCGGCTGCTTTTGGAGCTCCAACTGAAGGTAGAGGTTCTTGTTGGGTCGGAATCGGATTATCGTTTTGAATTTGTATTTGCTCGATATGTTCCTGGAGACTGTTGTTATCGGTCGAATGACTTTGTGTTTCCGGTTGACTTGTGGATGTCTGAGCTTCGCTTATATTCAATGTTTTGAGGTCGGGGGTATTTGAAAGACTCTCTCCGGTTTGCGTTGATTCTTTATCCTTTGAAACCTGTAGTTCGGAGATAGAGTCGTCGGTCGGTGTTTGTTTATTCGAATCCGTCTCCAAGGGGGGCGGAGATGGAGTCTGAGGCGATTTGACTTGGACCGGTTCCGGGCTAGCGGTTGTCGTTGTCGTATTGGTTTCGTCGGTCGGTGCTTGACCATTGTCATTGGTCAGACCGTCAACAAATTGTTCTTTTGTACTCGATACAGTTTTTTGTGCATTCTCAAGAGAAATTGAAGAATCCGAGATGACCGGCTCGTTTTGCTGGATTTCTCCCGTTTGATTATTACCGGTTTGTGTGTCAATGATTGGTTTCTCGGTATTGTTCACGTTATCCGGGATATTTAGCTCGTTCGTCTCGATGGGTTTGAATGTAGGTGTGTTATCAACGTTCTCTATGTTCTCTGGAGGATTATCGGCTGTTAGTTTGACCTCAACTGTATGATCTTGAACACTTTCAAGTATTGTTTGACTTTCGTCGGTAATGACATTGCCGGTTTGGGCTGATTTCACGATTTCTTCTGCAACAAGAGGCTGGCTGTTGGCTTGAGGATTCGGATTTTCAGCTTGAGGATTCGGGATTGCGTGGGAGTTTTGGATAATGGCTTCCCCCTCGCCTCCCGTTTCACCGTCCTGTTCAATGAGATCAGATGTTTCGGTCTCCAACACCTGTTCTGGAGCCACTTTATCAATTGTCTGACAAACTGGGCTTGAATCTTCTGGCTCGACCTTCTTTGGGTTTTCCAGAGAAAGCTCAGTTTCCATCTTTCCACTTTCTTTCCTGTTGGATTTTTCCGATGCTTTTTCAGTGGGTTTTTGAGTCGGTGTAGGCTGCTCGATATTATGAGACGTTGTATCTTCGGAAGGTACAGTCTCATCGGTAGGTATCGCCTCAGAAGATATCTCTTCCTGGATCAGGGAGAATGACTTTCCTTCACCGGTCGTACCCGCTTTTGGAGAAGGTGAGACCGTAGGAGTATGTACGCTACAAGCGGCGTTAATCATCGCTATATTGACATTCATATATATACCACTCTAAATAAAACAAAACGATAGGGAGCAACTAACGTGCCAAGTCTTTGGAAATGAAGGGCAGTTAAGTTATAAGTATTTTAATAAAAAGTGTTTATGTTTATTTTAAAGAATGAACAACAGGCAATATATCTAATGCTCTGCTACAGAGGCGGAGAAACATTCCAACGCATAGGAAAGGTTTTCCGGTCAGACAAATCGTAACACTCCGTTTGAGAGGGCGTTATGACCATTCGTTTGTTCACCGGGTGTCATCTGAAAGTGTCCGATAACGCCGATGGGATCAAAATGAACTTCTACTGTATGATATCCTGACATCATTGTTTATTTCCAGACGCGCAACGACCTGCACTCCTATGGCCTGAAATTCATTCTGATGGTTATTAAAAATAAGCAGGGCGTATGATTGCGGGCTTGTTTAACCCTTTTATCACGCAAAAAAGGTATTTTTTGAATAAGAAGAGTCTGCAATGGGTGATCGAATGCTCAGATTCGCTTCTTCGGATGTAAGGCACCTCGAAAATTGGCACGATTCTTGCTAATGTTAACTTACTGACACTGTTTGTATATAGATATTGGGTAACGTCAGATGTCCAGAACGAATAATGTAATCGATATTATCGAAGCCGGAATACGGGCTGAAAATCTACGACAAATAGCGATATCTAATAATATCGCCAATCTCGAAACGCCTGATTATCGCAGAGTCGATGTCAAGTTCGAGGAGTTCCTTTCCAAGTGTTTGAAAACAGGAAATACCGTCGATTTGAACAAAATCGTGCCCGAGCTTTACCGGCCGAAGAAAACCCCGGTCAAGGAAAACGGTAACGACGTGAACTACGAAGGCGAAGTGGGGCAAATGATCAAAAATTCGATTCGCCATAAAGCGTTGGTCCGATTGCTCAGTAAGAAATATAAGCAAATTGAATTGGCGATACAAACTCCGTGAGATGGGTAAATGACACATTGATGATTGACGATTTGGAACTCCGGCGTTGGCCGGACTGTGGACGTACCTTTGATTCGTCCGGAGTTCGTTTCAGAAAGGAATAGAACAAATGGAAGTGACTCATGGCCTGGGTCCTATTGACATAGCGGTTTCCGGTTTAAAGGCCCAGAGTAAACAGATCGAGGTGATTTCATCGAATGTCGCTAACTCTCGTACCGTTGACTCCGGCAAGGGCGAGCCGTATCGAAGGCGTGTTGTGTCTTTTAAAACGGACGGTGAGCTGGGGGGAGTCGAAGTGGACCAGATTCTCGCCGATATGAGCGATTTTATGAAGATGATGGATCCGGGGAGTCCTTTGGCGGGTCCGGACGGGTATGTCTCCATGCCCAATGTTAATTTACCCGTTGAGATGATGAACCTGAATATCGCCTCGCGGGTCTATCAGGCCAACGTGGCTGTTTTAAAACGTTATCAACAGATGGTGGAAGTAACACTCGAGTTACTTCGATAAGTTCGGGGAATAAACCATGATTGATCCCAATACCGGTGTAAACATGTCTCTCCACTCGATCAAAAGCCCGTGGGGTCCGAATGCCACACAGTCGGGCGTGGGGCCGGGTTCTTTGGAGACGACAAAGATTGGCGGTTCGAACGAGACTTCGGGACAATTTGCCAATGCGATTAAGAACTATCTGTCGGAGGCTAACGATCTTCAACAATCAGCAGATATGTCTATCACGGATTTGTTGTCGGGGAAGGATGAAGATATCGCCTCGGTGGCTTCCGCCGCGGCCAGAGCGGATGTGAGTTTTAAACTGCTTGTGGGCGTTCGAAACAAGTTGATCGAAGCATATAAACAAACGATGAATATGCCATTGTGATTCATAATTCGATGTTGACCGTTCCTTCTTTTCGAATCGTCAGCAATCGAGTAACAAAGGGACTTCATGAATTTTCTCCTGAGAATGAAGGCCGTTTGGCAAAAGGTTGGTCTCGTTCAACGAGTGTTGCTGATTGCCATCGTGGTGACCTTTGCGCTTGTCGGTGGATTGCTCGTCCATTGGACGCGAAGACCCGATATGCGAATGCTCTATTATGAGCTGGCTCCTGAAGAGGCCGCCCAGATCACAGAGAAAATCACTGAGCAAGGCATTACATACGAATTGCGAAACGGCGGGACGAGTATCTACGTTCCCAAAGAAAAGGTTTATCAGCTTCGTCTGGATTTGGCGAAAGACGGCCTTCCCGCAGGAGAGCAGGGGGGATATAAGATCTTTGAGAATGAGAAAATCGGCGTCAGTCCGTTTGTCCAAAGTGTTAATCTGAAACGAGCGCTCCAGGAAGAGCTGGCCAAAAGCATCCAGATGATCGACGGCGTGGCTCACGCACGCGTGCATATCGTTCGTTCGGAGCAGACGCTTTTCACGGCGGAGGCCGGCAAAACGACGGCTTCGGTCGTCCTTCGGCTCCAACCGGGTTATCGGTTGAGTGCGTTGAACATCGCGGCGATTACGCATTTGGTTTCAGGAAGTGTCGAGGGCCTGACGTCGGAAAACGTCACGGTAATCGACAGTCAGGGGCGTCTTCTTTCTGGTGAGTCGGACCAAACGATGGCCGGCGGCGCCGGCACCGTGCAGGATTACAGAGAACGAGTCGAGCAGAATCTGGAGGACAAGGTCGAAGAATTGTTGACCACCGTTCTGGGGCCGGGCCGGGCAAAGGTGAGAATTCATGCCGTGATTGATATGAATAGCGTGAGCACCATCACGGAGAAATATGAACCGAAAGGGGTGGCCACCAAGGAAGAAATTACGACCGGCTCCGAGACGGAGGCAACCTCAGCCAACGGCGGAGGGGGGGCGGCGCCGGGCAGTACGAAGAAGGATGAAATCATCGTCACCGAATATCAGGTCGGCAAGACGGTGACGCAGGAAACGGTGTTGCCGGGCGAGATATTATCACTGTCCGTTGCCGCGGTTGTGGACTTGACATTATCCGATGCGAATGACGCGGGCGCCGGCGGCCAAACGGCCAAAATCATGGATGCCAACGATGTTGAAAAACTGATCGAAAATGCCCTCGGCCTTAATCTTGCCGGGAGTGATTCACTAAAAGTGGTTGAAGCCAAGTTTCAGGCGCCGACCGGTCTGCTGCCGGCGGCGGAGGACGCCGGGCTGGATTATCTGGCGATTGTCGGACAGGCTTCTTTAGGGATTATGGCCGTTTGCGCGTTGCTTGTTCTGAAAATGTTCAAAGGGGCTAAGAAAAAAGTGAAAGCAGAGGCCAAGTTGGAACAAATACCCGGAATGGAAGGGGGGACGGAATTGCTCCCTCCGGGCGGAGGCGGAATCTCAGAACCCTTGCTTTTGCGCCAGCAGATTGCGCATGCCTTGGAAAATAATCCGGAACGCGTCAGGCAATTGTTTACCAGTTGGATAGAAGATAACGGAGGGTAAATCAATGGCATTGACGAATAAGCAGAAAGCCGCCATGTTGTTAATGAGCCTTGACGCCGCCACGGCGGCGGAACTGGCCAAGGGGCTTAACAGCGAAGCCGTCCAGGCCCTGGCGGTGGAACTGGCGTATCTGGACGCCGCCGGGTTGAGGAGTAACGAGCAGAGTGCCGATATCCTCAAGCAGTTTTACAGGTCATTGATAGCCAACGAAGAATTCCAATTGAACAAGTTTCTGAACGAGATGTTAATCAATACTGTCGGCCGGGAGAAGACCGAAGAAATTCAAGTTCAAATACGTAAGGCATTGAATAAACGAGATCCTTTTATGTCCATTCGTTCCACCGATCCGCAGATCCTCGCATCCGTTTTAGCTGATGAACATCCACAGGCGGTGGCTGTTGTTTTGTCGGAGCTTCCGGCGAAAAAGAGTTCGGTGGTCCTGGGTCTTATGGATGAAGGGATTCGCCGTAGTGCCATCAATCGGATGACGGCTCGTGAGACAGTGACCGCAGAAGCGAGGATGCGCATCGCCGAGACCGTTTGCCGACGTATTCAAACCGTTTCGACCCAGGGCGCCGGTGGGGGGGCGATCGTTCCGCCCGAGCAGTCCTTACGAAAAGTCGCCGTGATTTTACGCAATCTCAGTCAGGAAATTCGAGATGGTTTACTTGGAGCGATAAACGAAAAAGACGAACAGATTGGCGAGACGGTGACGAATTTAATGATTATCTGGGAAGATATACCGCAGGTGACCGATCGGTCATTGCAACAGGCGCTGAGGGGAATTGACGCCAAGAACCTGGCGCTGGCATTGCATAAGGCGGATGAGGGAATTGCCAAAAAGATCCGGTCGAATATTTCTGAGCGAGCCGCCGCCACGGTTGATGAGGAGACTTCGCTTATGTCGGCTCCCAAGAAGGAAGAGGTTGAAAGTTCGAAAGAGAAAATTGTTATCGTATTGCGCGAGATGAACCAAAAAAGTGAACTCATGTTTATAGAAGAAGAATAGCAGGATGTCTGGTTCAATCACAGTGAATCTTTCCCGGCCGGTTGCTTCCGTGAAGGTTTGGGATGGTGATCCTGGAGCCGTCGGGGGGAAACAGGCGAATTCCCGGGTGGACGCTCCAACCATTCCGTCGCCGGAGTTGGAAGCTCAAATAAAGATCTTCTCCCAGGCTTCTAAGGCGCTCAATGATGCAGCCGTCAAGCTCAATGAGTTTTATGACAAAGTCTTCGCGGACCATGCAGAGAGTGTTGCGAAACTATCGGTGGAGATCGCCAGGAAAATTCTGATGCAGAAAGTGGAAAACGGAGACTATCAAATCGAATCAATTATCAAAAAGGCAATAGAAAACGCTCCCGTTCGTCACGATGTCGTCGTACATTTGAATCCGGAGGATTATACTCAAAGTCGGGACGTGTTGCAGAATGATCAGGACGGGGTGTTTATCGGTATTCAGTTTGTTTCCGATCCGAAGATTAAGCGGGCGGAATGTTTACTCGAAACGCCCAAAGGGATTGTCAAATCGTTGATTGCAGAAAACCTCGAACGAATCGGTCAGGCGCTTCAAAGGGCATAAGACGTTATGGTGGTTACGAAGTCAGGTCATAGAGAAATTAATTTTGATAAGCTTCACTCCGCGCTGGACGAAGTCAATCTATTGGATTGTCAGGGCTATGTCGTCCGCGTATCCGGTCAATCGGTTGAATCGTCCGGTCCGACGCTGGGCCTGGGGGAACTTTGCGGCATCCACATTCGTGGAGGACGCCGCGTGTTGGCCGAGGTGGTCGGTTTCAAGGAGGATCATCTCATCCTGTTGCCGCTGGAACACATCGAAGGAATTTCCCCGGGTGATACGGTCACGGCCCGTACGACGCCGCGCCATATTACGATGAGCGACAATATCCTGGGCCGGGTCCTCAATGGACTCGGAGAATCCATGGATGGCAAAGGGCCCCTGACCGGCACGGAAACGAAATCATTAGATGCAAGCAGCCCGGCGCCTTTAAGCCGGAAGAAGATTACGAGTCCTCTGGCTTTGGGGATCCGGTCCATCGACAGCACGTTGACATGCGGAAAGGGGCAGAGGATCGGTATTTTCGCAGGCAGCGGGGTCGGTAAGAGCGTTTTGCTTGGAGATATTGCCAATTCGAGTGAGGCGGACGTGAACGTTGTTGCCCTGATCGGTGAGCGCGGTCGGGAAGTTCGGGAATTTCTCGAATCCGATCTGGGTTGGGGGGGATTGGCGCGCAGTGTTGTCGTCGTGGCCGCGTCGGATTCCCCGCCCATTCAGCGGGTCAAAGCGGCATTTGTCGCCGTGACCGTGGCGGAGTATTTCAGGGATAAAGGTAAAAATGTCCTGTTTATGATGGATTCCCTCACTCGTTTTGCCCAGGCTCAGCGGGAAATCGGTCTGGCGGCGGGCGAGCCGCCGGCAACCAAAGGGTACTGCCCCAGTGTCTTTGCGTTGATGCCGAGGCTGATCGAACGTTTAGGCTGTGGCGAAATGGGGAGTATCACGGGTATTTTAACCGTTTTAGTTGAAAACGATGATTTAGCCGATCCGGTGGCCGATAGTGCCCGAAGTTTGCTGGATGGGCATATCGTGTTATCGAGAAAATTAGCCGAGCGGGGCCATTATCCCGCGGTGGATATTCTCCAGAGCATCAGCCGATTGATGCCGGCTGTGACAAGCCGCGAACATAAGTTGGCCGCTCAGAGGCTCAAAGAAATTTACGCCATCTATCGTGACGCCGAGGACCTGATCAACATTGGCGCGTTTTCTCCGGGAAGTAATCCGCGTATCGACGGCGCCATGGCCTTGATTGACGAGATAAGGGACTTTCTCATCCAGCCGGTTCGGGAAAAAACAGATTTCGCAGAGACAGTCCGGCGTCTGATGGCGATTAGTCGATCGTGGGACAGATTGTTGGGAGCCCGAGCGCAATAAGTCATGTCCGGCGTCTCAGGCAAGGATTGAGAGCCGAGCATTGGAGATAGAATGAAACGTTTTGTTTGGCGGTTACAACGTGTTCTTGACATCAAAGAAAAAGAAGAACGAAAAGTCAGGACGGAATTGTTTAAAGTGGCCGAAAAACTGGCTGAGACCCGAGGGGAATTATTGATTCGACAGAAGATGTTACAGGATCTTATCAATGAGTTGGCCGAGGAATCGCCAAAGGCTCGAATCGGTAAGCAGGAATTCTTTTTGAAGTTTTCTGCAACGAGCGATGCTCAAATTAAAACGCTTAAAGATCACATTCGTTTGCTGGAACAACAAAAAAAAGAAAAAATCGCCGAAGTGTTAAGGATCAGAAGGTTTAAACAAGGGTTGGAAAAATTGCGCGAAGAAACAAAAAGACAATTTATCGCCGAACAAGAAAAACTCGAGCAGAAAGAATTGGATGAGAGGGCCGGGGTTGCATTTGTTCGAAAGGCGCAATGTTAGGAGATAGACGATGATCAAAAAAATAATCATCGTGACGGCTGCGGTATTGGTCAGCTTTACCGGGGCCTTTGTCTTCGCATGGCTGACGTATTCTGCTCCGGAGAATCCCTCCGCCCCGTCAGAAGAGTCCGTCGTTACGGGTAGTCCGTCCGAGCAGACTCTCCCGCCATCCGAAACGGGAATGGATGTGATGGCGCAAACGTCCACGCCGATATCCAAAAACATGACGGAGGAACAGCTTAAAGAACTGATCAAGGATATCCGGAAGAAAATGCAGGAGTATGAGCGGAAAGTACAGGCTCTGACGGTTCAGGAAAAAAGGTTGCAGATGGCCCAGAATGTGCTCAAAGAGGATATTGGAAATCTGACCAATCTTCGAATCGAACTTGCTTCGACGATTGCCAATCTGAAGAGCGAACGGGACAAGCTGTTGAAAAGCAGGTTAGAGATCGAGGAAGTGGAGAAGGTGAACCTGATCGCCATCGCCGCGACGTATGACAAGATGGAGTCGAGCAGTGCGAGCAAGATATTGGTGAGTATGTGCAAAAACGGGCAAATGCAAAATATTCAGGCGAGGGATGGTAAAAGTGGTTTTGACGACGCGGTGAAGATACTGTACTACATGACCGACAGGACCAAGGCCAAATTACTGGCGGAATTAGCCAACACCGAACCTTCGCTCGCGGCGTTACTGAATAATAGATTAATACAAATCGTCGAAAGAGATTAATCCTATGGATATTGCGACAATTGTCGGTATAACGTTGGGTTTTGTGGTTGTGGTCGGTTCCATCGTGGTGGGGGGCGGCTGGCAGTCTTTTATTCACATTCCTTCATTGTGCATCACCGTAGGGGGGATGTTGTGCGCGACACTCATCCATTTTTCACTCCCCCAGTTTTTGGGTATTTTTTCCATCATAAAAAAGACAATTGTCGCGAAGATTCCCTCGTCAACGGAATTGATCCAGAATATGGTCAATTTTGCCGTGATTAACAGGCGGGATGGCGCCCTGGCCCTGGAGCAGGAAATCCCCAAGGTCAGCGACCTGTTTTTTGT
>JAFGTG010000314.1 GCA_016934255.1 Sedimentisphaerales bacterium | reverse complement strand
TTCATAAATCTGTCTCCTGAATACGTTATCGTCTCAGGCGACAAATCTACCTTAGCTATGCGCCCAGTTTTTGGGGAGTATTATAAGGATAGGTAACCTTCTGCTTAAAAAAGCGATAAGATTTCCATTGGGAGCCGTTATCACGGAAGTCACATAAGCGTTACAGTAAGAAGTAAAAGAATATTCCTCAATGATGTCTTTATTTTCGTCCCATACCTTTTTCGAATAATCGAAAACAATCGGTTCGCTCCATGTTTTACCGCCGTCCGTGGATCTTTTGTATTCCGTCCATCCGGCGGCCCCGTGACCGGCCCACAATATCCCGGAACCATTCACATAAAAAGCCAGTATGTCGCCATTCTTACATTCTGTAATGGCATTACCCACATGGCCGGAACGCCCGGTGGCTTCATGGTCCACAAATAGAAAGCCCTGGTTAGGCGGAGTTGATGGATTGATATCGTAAACGTCATACCATCTTCTTCTCACACATCTTACCGAGATCCCGGAGCCTTTCCTAAATCCCGTAATAGGATTCTCTCCGACCGACGTTTCTCTGTAACTTAAATACCGATGGGATGCCCCTTGTTTACCAAACCAACTTCCCTTTTTCTCGGAAGAAGTCCAGAAATGGGCGTATTCCCCAATATCATCAAACATGCCGCTGTGATACCGAACCCCGGCAGGCAGTGCGGCAAAATGGATGCTATCTGAACCGTTACTATTCTCTTTCCAACCACGGGTGCTTTTCAATTGAGTTCCCGCATCCTTCCCCAATGAACGAGCGAAAATATCCCATTCTTCGCTGGATGGAATATGCCATCCTTCAGGACATATTCCACGGGGATCATCTATTGCATACCAGTTATAGAGTTTTCCGTATTTTTTGCCAAGCTCAGGATCATTATTGTAACAACACCAGGCGGGTTTGCCCTCAATCGCGGCCTTCCTCCACTCCCCGTCTGTTTTGGCTTGCGGTATAGGATCACCATTGCGAAAGACAGATACATCCAGGTTTTGGGCGGTCCATTCCTGGAGATCCATTTTAACTGTTTTGGTGCTCTCTGGACCGGTATTCATTCTGCCGTCTCCATAAGAACACAGCGTTAATGTAAAAAGGCTTAGTACTATCAAAATAGGTTTCATAAACTCTCTTCTTTTAATCGTCATTGAATAAACTCTTCCTTAAACTGTCTACAACCCAAAGCTCACGAGCAACAACACCAGTCCCGGCACAGAGGTTGATGCCGCCGATTCAAATTACCTTCGGAAGCTCATACGGCGTTCGGTATTCCCTGGAAAGCATTAGGTTTGCTTCGTCATCGCCGGCAAATGTATCGTATTCACCCATGAATTCCAAGTTCCTCCCCAAACGATACGAAATATTTGCCAGATGGCATAAAGATGAAGAATAATGGCCGTCCCTTATATTACAATAGAGTTTGTTTTCATCCCCAGAACGCAACGCATCCACAAAATTCATGATAAGCAAATCCTGGCGACTGGGATCCGGCTTATCCCTCTTGGCAAAAGGTTCCTTTTCTTCCTTTTTAAACGCCCTCCATGAACTATGATAATCAAATTCAAGATAGCCCTCGGTTCCATAATACATAACGCCTATTTTGGTATTTTCACTTCCAACGCCATTGACATAATGCCCCATTTCTGCAAATTCAAGGATCTTCCCATCCGCATATTTATAAATCGCCGTTTGGGTATCAGGAGTTTCCTGGGAACACTCATACGGTTTCCATCCAAAAATGCCTCCGGCCGAGTAAACGGAAACCGGGTGTTCGTTTTTATTCAATCCCCATCGTCCAAGATCCAATTGGTGGACGCCATGATTGGCAATATCTCCATTTCCGGTATTCCAATGAAAATGAAAGTTATAGTGCACCTTTTTTTCATTGTAGTTCTGATAGGCCGCAGGCCCGAGCCACATATCGTAATGCAAGGATTTTGGTGGCGTACTGTCAGATGCAATTCCGAAAGACGGCCGGCGTTTATAATTGAGCACTTTGGCCATATACACTTCGCCAATACCTCCTTCATGAAGCAATTTCATGGCTTCCCGTGCATTCGGCACCGAACGCCGATACTGTCCCACCTGAACGATGGGGCGGTATTTTCGTGTCGCTTCGATCATCAGACGTTGTTCGGAAACATTGTACGCGAGCGGTTTCTCGGCCCAAATATGCTTCCCCGCCTGGCAAGCCCATATATGACCCAGCGCATGCCAATGGTTCGGCGTCACAAAAAAGGCCACATCAACGTCTTTGTCATCCAAAACGCGACGCATGTCCCACTCGTTTTTAGGTTTTATCCCCGTACTGTCATAAACCTTTTTATTGTTCTTCGGGATCAATTCCTCATCAACGTCGCACAAGGAAACAACCTGAATATTACATTGTTCTTTCAACTTACATATTTTACTAACATAGTTGCTTCCCATGGCTCCCCAACCATGAAATTGTTTCTTTCCTAATCCGATGACCGCGATATTAATCCTGTCATTGGCCCCAAGAATTGAGCCATAAGAACGCGCATTTAATCCCATCGATCCCAGGGTGATGCCGGTCGTTGTAACAATACTATGCTTGAGAAAATCTCTTCTTTTGGTCGCCAATTTATAAATCCTTAATTTTAGTCGTTATCTCATTTTTATATTTACATTCTTACAATAGCACCAAGAATCGTTCTATGATATCGATATCATGGGAACACCATACTTCCATGATAATGTTTCTCTAACCCACCTGCTTTTTCTCCTGCTAATAATCCTTAAAATTCCTCATCCATTCCGGCCAGTGTTCCGGCAAGGCCCCGCCGGCTTTCGTCCATATGTTATTCGTTTTAAATTGGGTATTCCACTTCAACGTCCACAATTCTTTAAGCCCGATCTTTCTGACCGAGATGTCCAGGAAGAGAATATTCGTCGCTCCGTTGTGACGATTCAGGCAGACCGCCCGCATATTATCAGTTTCCCAGGCTTCGTCATCGCTAAGTATGTTACCATTGTATTGCGGTGGAATATCGATATCTAACGGTGCCTTGCCGTACCACGTACAATCCTGAAACAGCGGAACTCGATCTGTCCCCTTCACGTTTCGCCCTTTCCAGAAGAACTCGTTCGGCCTGCTGATCGCATAGCTGGCGCCGGGTTTTCGATTGTACACCCAGCGATTGATGCCGTAACTACCGCCGTCTACTGACGAGGCGATGTAATCGTCATCCTGTTTGCTATTGACTCCCCAGGGGCTGAATGCGTCCCTTACATCGCGTTGTTTGACCGCCTCCGGACAGTAAACGGACAGCTTGCGGTCCTTGTTGGACTCCAGGACATTCCTCCACTGACCGCTCGCATCGCCATAGGTAAAGAAGCCATTGTTGTCGTCCATATAAAGTGAAAAAAAGAACCCCCATTGACGCAGATTTGCCTGACAGCCCACGGCTCTCGCCTGCTTTTTCACGCGCTGGAGGGCCGGCATTAAAATGGCCAATAACAAGGCGATGATGGCGATCACAACCAACAACTCAATTAATGTAAAGCCCTTTCGATGTCGCATCGTATGACTTCTTAATCTTAATGCTCGCTTAATTCTGGCGTTCATAAACAACTCCTTTCATAACAACTTTTTCGGTATAAAAATTTACAATTCAAGTAGGGCCTATGCTAAACCAAAATTGTTCAGCATAGGCCGACCCGTTCGACTATCATCTACGGGTTTTGTCTTGATTGTTAACTTCAATCGTCTTAGTTACGGTCGATACAGCCGGATATCATTAATATAGACGGTCCCGGGGTCGCTCGTTGCGCACCAGCTATCTACCTGGATGGCCTGGTCCGGCTCTATCATCATCCTACAGTTTCATGGCATCGACTCGTCAGACTCAGAGGAATTCTACAAGATGCTCGCGCTGTATGCCCAAAACATGGCCGAGCAGACCCCAAAAGCTGTTGATGAGACTCAGGCGTTCGACCTTTCCCGTTTCCATACGAATGCGGTACTAGTGTGGCCCTTTTAACTGGAGGCGTCGATGGCGGGTGGACCATTATCCTCGCAAAAAGCCCCGAAATAAACATAGCCATCTCCAGATATGCCTTACTCTGATGTTGCTAAGGCGGAAAACAACTGCCAAGAGGAGTGTCAAAGGGAAAAGAATAAAAGCCGCACACAACAATGAATCCCGACTCAAAAAAATAGATGGGGCCTATGCCGAATGATTCGGCATAGGCCTAGAGGACTATTATCTACACGTTTAATCCTGATTTTTCGATTCAATCGGCTCAGTTACGGTTTATACAACCGGATATCGTCAATGTACACAGTCCCGGTGCCGCCGGCTGAGGTGAGGCCGGACTTGCTGCCCAGGCCGATCGCGAGCTGATCGACGTCCGTCAGGTTAATGCCCTGATCGGAAAACTTCCGCAACGGAATCCGCCACTCGGTCCAAGCGATGACTTGGGCCGCCGATGGATCGTCATGGGCAACCACTGCGACAGCGCCGGCGCTGTTGGAAATCGCCACGTACAACGGCTCGGCGGCATTGTCCGACTTGCCCCGGATCCAAAGCAATAATTCTTCTACATCCCCTACGGTCCAGTCTCGCGTCGAGGTCAAGGTCAGCGCCGCTTCCGAATTCTTCACGCCGGCCTCGTTAGCGTACATTAGCGGCATGGACTGGGAGCCGCCGTGAACGATCTTCCGCTCGGCGTAAGGTGGAAGAAGATAACCGACCTGCGAGCCATTATCCGCCACACCGAAACCGTCGGTCCAGTGTTGCCAGATCGCTTCATTGTTCCCATCGTTATCGGTATAGCTCTCGAAGTCGTCCACAATCGCAAAGCCGGAAGTTGTAAAGCTCCAGACGGGGCCTGTCCACGGGCTGTCGGGATTGGCATCGTTCACTTCATCCACGCGCCAGTAATACGTTGTGTTCCATGCGAGGCTGCCCGGTTCGAAACTCTCATTACCGCGGAGTTGGGTGCCCTGGTACTCCGGCGACGCCGTCGTGGCATTCTGCACCGCATCCGGATCTGTTCCCAAGTAGATCTCATGCGCCGCGGCGGCGATGCCGGCCGTCCAGGTCAGCGTAGGCGCCTGTGTAATATCCACGGCTCCATTCGCCGGATTCGGATTGGTGATACCGCCCTTCGCGCAAAAGCTCCAGATGTCGCCTTTGTAGGTCTTAACGCCGTCATATTCATCGACACGCCAGTAATAGGTCTTCGCGGCTTTGAGAAGAAAACCGATCTGGTAGGTGACACTTTCAGAGGGAATTTCGCCAGTGGCGTTGTCCACTTCGTTGTAGCTATCGCCAAAATAAACCGTGTGGAGGATGGCCCCGATACCCGGCGTCCAAATCAGACGATCTGTGATCACGGAGTCGGCCCCATCGGCCGGATAGGGATCGTAAGCGGTTTTGGGTGGGATGGAGAAGCTCCAGATATCTCCCTTCCAAGGACTGTTGGGATCGGTCTCATTGACCTCGTCGATGCGCCAATAATACGTTGTGCCCGGGACCAGACCATCCGGATAAGGAGATCCGGGTGATCCGACAGCATATGATGTTGTCTCTTGGTTGCCACGAAACGTATCTGCGGCCCCATTTTCCACGTCATCTCGATTATCGCCGAAGTACACATCATGCGAAACGGCGAATTCACCTGCTATCCAACTGAGAGTCGCCGTGGTATTTTCATGCAGAGATCCATCTGCAGGGCTTGGGTAATAAGCTGATGTGTTTGGCTTTCCACCCCCCATCATTATGGAATTGACTTCCTGCTCCGTCAACGCACGCTGGTAAATACACACATTGCTTATCAATCCCCGCCAATTATCCGAGTCGTAACCCAAGTTGGAACCGCCGATGAAAAAAGGCATTGATTGATCGGGGCCTTGAGTGATCGTCCTCGAGTCGGCTTCAACACCATCACGGTAGTAGGTCAGTTGATCTCCGGCTTTCACGACCGCATGATGGAGCCAGACACCTTCGGGTATGTCGTCATAGTCTATATTCTCGCCGACACGATTCATATGCCACTCGAACCTAACCGGAGTGAACTTAATGAACTGTCGCGGCTCGAAATCGGCTCCACTTACATTTCGTCGATTTCCGACAATGATAGTATAGGGCGTCGCCGTATTGCCGGCATCTTTGGCCCAAAAGGCCCAGGTAAAGTTGATGTCCAATGTCATTATAGGGATGTTGCCGGCGCGCACATAGGCGCCGTCTGCCAGGCCGGTAAAGCTACAGACGTTTCCACGATCAGGATCGTTAAGCCAAACCGAGCCGTCTTCGCCAAGACCACCGGTGCTAGTGTTATAAATTGTTCCGTGATTCCCCTTATCGCTTGAATCAAAGGCAATATCACCCCCACCTTCATCGAGATTCCACCAGCCGAGAAGATCAGGGTCTCCGGCTTTGACGGCGCTTAATGGAACCAGCATGACCATAGAAACCAAAAGAATCAATTTCTTACACATGATAATCCTCCTTCTATAAAGAGTAATCATTTACGGATCGTTTGAATGAGACGGGCAACGCACCCGACATCAAATACCCAATGTTTCAAATCCTGAATTTGTAAAATGCGATGCATTTTTTCATTTATCTTTGTCTTGCTCTCAACTACTTAATATGGATTAAAGGTGTTGGTGTATAGCCTAATTTGCTCCAGGCGGCTTTTTGAATCTTTTGCAGATCGTGGTTACCAATTGAAGCCGATCCAGGGCCGGAGCGGATGGTCTGCCAGTATTCATAGTCCATCTTGGCAATCTCGATTGTCCGCGGATCTTTCCACTTCCAGTATTCGCTGTGCCCATCGGCGAAAGAAACGTTCGTTCCGTCTCCGTGACGTGCCGTGATCTGGTCCCACCACTGCTCCTGGTCGTAATAAATCGTCCAACTACCCGGGCTTAACCGACCCTCATCAAGAAAAACCATCCTTTCTCCGGGTCTCTTGATCCGTGATCTTCGATAAACCATCAGGTTTTCCGCGCCCGGTATGCCCGTGTAACCGTTCATTGCATTGATTATGGCATAGGTCACTTTCTCTCCGCGGATCCCTGTTGGACACTTGAACATCGCGACATTCGGACAGTAAGGATACAGCAGGCCCGCTTTCACCCTGTCGATTTGTGTCTGTTCGCTATCCTCATAATTCCCATATGCGATCCAGGCGCCAGGGGATACTGCACTGGCGCGAACGATTTTGTCGTTATTGTCGTCCGCATACATAATCCAGCCCATCGTGAGCTGCCTGAGATTATTCAGGCATGCGGCGCGTTTACCCTGCTCTTTTGCTCTGCCCAACACCGGCATTAATATGGCCATTAATATCGCGATGACAGCAATGACCACCAGAAGCTCGATCAATGTAAAACCACGACGGAGGTGGAGCTTACACTTGTGGGTCGCCAGGCATACAAAGTCTTTGAGACTACGATCGATTGCCCTTTTTTTCATTGCTCCAAATCTCCTTTCTATTTACTCCAACACCCTACAAACAACGTGACCGGAGGCGCATTTAACTACCCTCCGGCTAACGTAGGGTGGACTCACGTTTTGGATAAGATTCTTCCGTTGGTCCACCCGGCTTTTTCTGTTCGTCGTTGTCTTTATCCGTCACGGTCATCTGCAACATGGGTTCCGCGAACATACCCCAGGCAAGATTATAAAATTGTTCGTAATCCGTCGTCACCAACGTCAGGAAACGATCCTTGTCACCCAGTTCAATGTCAATGTCAGCGGCCTGGTGCGGCACGGCGGTCAGCTTTTTCCAAAACCGAATCCGCCCATCCACCAAAATCCAGAAGTCCACCGTAATTCGGGTCGTCGTACCCGTGCGATATCCATTTGAATATTGTTCGATCGTTTCCGATATCCCGCACAGCGACTTGAATCGTGTGATTTTCACACCCGGCATGGCCGAACGGATCTTGTCCAGATCGAACGTAATCCCGACATTGGCATGCATGCCGATAGACGGGCGCCCCGGTACGCCGTAGGTTTTACCCCTAAGACGCCCAAGATGGGGCGGAAAAGGTACGTATTCAAACATCGCGTCTTTAACTATTCCATAGCGGTAATAACCTGTCGTATCCGGACAGTTTTCGAAGACTAAACCTGTCGAGCTGATAACGACCGGCTTTCCAAGGCCGCCATCGGGAACGAACACGCCGTCGATGAACAGGTTCGAAGACGTCGCAATAAATTCGTTCGTTGACATTAAATTGTAAATTCGTTGACGTTTTTCAGGGGATTCAATGAGTTCGCGGAATGGAATGACAAGCCCGGTTGTGGAATCGATCACCTGATTCAGTTTGCCGGTGCCGAGACCGTTGCCGCCACCGACGATATCCGCTAAATCCAAACGCTTGCCGGGGATGCCGAACTGGGACGAATCAGGTATGGATCGGGTGATTTGAGACGAGCTAAAGGAAATCGAACTGAGTTGCCCGGAATCATCCACAGCAACTGCACGGCCTTCCGTCACCATCTCCGGAGTCTTTGATAGCCTCCCGTCTCGGCGGCTCTTCACACCCACCTTGCCGTCAAAAACATAGGTCTCATTGCTGCTATCCTCGCGTGCCAGTACGCCAAATTCCGTACCGAAGTCCACAATGTCCGAACCGGGTGTTTCTATGGTAAATCCCAGAGCCTGTTCCGGTACACAGGCGGCCACGGAACCCGTTTTCAGGAAGATCCTGTTCCCTGACTTCAGCTTAAAACGACAGGGGGCCTGGAGAACGAGTTCTGCACCTTTCTTGAAATGAACCTGAGCAAAGCCCTCTTGCAAGGCCAGCCAACCTCGTCGCAACTGCGTGTCCTGGGGTTCTTCTTTCCACTGGGCATGCACGGAATCCCCCAAGGTCGCGACGATGCGATTGGCTTGAATAGACAGTCCAACGATTCCGATTACCAAGAGGATCGTGGCAATGACCAATCCCGTCTTCACTGTACGAATTGCCGTGCCAACGATCCTATAACACCCGTTAAACAAATCCCAAATGATGTCTATCAGACAACGACGTGATGAATACAATACAAATTGCCGCTTCTGGGCATGCTCCTGCTCAAGAAATGCCTGTAATTTCCGGTTGGCATATTCTTCGATTATATTCAGATGCTGATCCGATTGAGACGGGGACAAAAAGCCGAGCTTTTTGCTCTGTTCCTCCTGTTCCAACATCTCATCGATGATTTCTATATTCCACTGTCCCGTATGACCTGTACCAAGATCGATCAACTTGGGAAATCCTTCGATATCCTGAAGCACGTTATTGAAATCAATGACATCTAAGTAATAGGCACGAGCCTCGGGATCGTCCATCATCCAGTTGATGAGACGTTTTTCATCTTCTGGAAGAATATCTTCCTCCAGGGCCTGGATAATGAGTAAATGGAGTTCTAACTTTGTTTTGGCATCCATGATTAGGTTCTCTCCTCTTGAGCAGCGGAACGCTGTACGCAGAGTTGAAGCTGTGATTGGATACGTGCCATGTTACGATACACACTTTGTATCGTGACCCCGACCCGTCGGGCAATTTCACGGACCTTGAGGTTCTGTTCGTAACGCATACGCAACAAGAGGCGATCATGAGTTACCAGTTTCTTGAGACAATCCCGAAGGTAGTGCAGATAATCCTGTGAGCGATCCTTTTTCCGTGCCTTGGCTTCAGATTCAAGAATATGAAACAACTCATCGTGAAATATCTGTGATTTGCCTTTTTGTTCACGAGAGTGTCTATACTCAAGAATCCGATAAAACGCGATAGTTCGTCCCCAGGCCAGAAAATCCGTACCTGGTTCGAAATCGGAAAAACGCGTCCACATCATGCGACTGGTCTCCTGCATGATATCCTCAGCGTCATTGTAGTTACGCACCAAAGAGAGGATGTACCCCCGGATACGCACTTGATGGGCGGTCAGCAGTTCCACAAATTCCTGCACCCGCTGGTTTGAAATCCCTTCCCCGGATTTAAACTCTTCGGTCACTGTATCCTTCCACAGAATAAACCATTAAAATGTCGTCTTTTCATAAAAATTAAGGTAGAAATAGCTCCGATTTTAACGCACAAAAAATAAATTATTTTCGCAATTTAACTACGATTCCATGATAAGTCGAGTAACCAGTGGTTATGAAGCAAAACAATTGCATTTTACGATATAGTATTCGTAAGTACTTATGTCATCAGAACTTTCTCGAAAAGACTAAGGATATCTGGATATCTGTGGATATCTGGGGACATCTAGATATCTGGAGATATCTGGGGACATCTATGAGCAAGCCTTTGTCAAGCCTGTCCTGAGCTTGTCGAAGGGACGATTTTTGGGATTTTTTCACGGGATTTCCAAACATCTATTCGGCGTCCCCGATTCCGGGGCGCCAGTCGATTACGTTCGGGCCGGCTCCAGTCACCATAACGAGGTCGTTACGCCTCAGTCCCCACGAACGGAGTCCGGCCGAATCATCCCGTCAATCGTCACGCATTCGTCTTGCTTTCCATTGTCCTCTAATCCCTATTTACCCTTCCTTCATTCTCTGGACCTGGCATCTGTCCAGGGAGCTTGTTGTCTCTCATGAGACCCGGGTCTTTTGTCAAAGACATTCCTTTCCATTGGCCTTCGTCACCCATGGCCAATGAAAAGGAATAGGGTCCACGCGCCGAGGGGATCAGCACCGAGCGCCGGGTTCGCCCGGCCCATGACACCAAGCGGAGCGACTGGCATGGGACTGGCCGCCCAGAGCCGGTGCGGTCCGACGAGACCCCTCTTTCAATAACGCCAACCATAAAACAAAATATATTTCTTATCTTAATCCACATGGGATTCAGTAGAACCTTTTTAGGATTCTTGATCCTTAAGCCGCCTCGTGCCAGAACGCACCGCTGACCAGCATGGCGTGCATGCACCGCAACAGGTAATGAGCGGTCGCCACTAAGGCGATCTTGCGTCGCTCTTTTTTGCCCCGAAGAATCCGCTCGAAGTAGGCCCGGATCGTCGGCGAACGATACACCCCTTGCCAGGCCGCTTCGACCAGATACTTGCGGGCGGTGCCTGGCCCCTGCTTGGTGATGTGCCCGAGGCGGTTGACGCCGGCGCTGGCGTCCTGGCTGGGGATCAGCCCGAAGTAGGCCGCCACCTGGGAACTGCGCCGGAAGCGTTTCGGATCGTCAATATAGGCCACGATTGTTTCCGCCGTCCGCATCCCCACGCCGGGGATGCTGCGCAGCAGGATCACGCCGGGATGACGCTGGCCCATTTTATCCAGCGCCTGCGTGAGCGTCCGTACGCCCCGTTGGACTTCGGCCCGTTCCTCCAGCAGCAGATCGCGTTTGAGGCCCGACGCCGCGGTGGGCATCTCCAACTGACGCAGCCAGGTCAGACCTTTCTTCGTCCAGAGGCCTTTCGGTGCGATCAGGCCATGACTGCGCAACAGGCTGCGAAGCGCGTTCTTACAGACCGTCTGGCGGTCCACCACACGGCGGCGGTGTTCGATCAGCTCCCGCCAACTCTGGACCTCCTCGTTGGGAACGTACACCGTCGGCACTTCGTCCAGATACAGCAGCTTGGCTAATTTGCGAGCGTCGACACGGTCGTTCTTGCGCTTGGATCGGAAGATCAAACGCAACTGACCCGGATGGATATCTGGGGACACCATACCTATTTCTGTTGCATGTGAGACGACGAAATAGTATCACCGGGGTATGGCGGGTTTAGCAAGAGTCGTGGTTCCGGGTGTGCCGCACCATGTGACACAGCGTGGGAATCGCCGTTTGGCGACGCTCCTCAGCGAGGCAGACTACGCAGCCTATCTGGCGATGATGGCGGAATGGTGCGAACGGTGCGGCGTGGGAGTGTGGGCGTATTGTTTGATGCCCAACCACGTCCATTTGATCGTCGTGCCGGAATCGGAGGACGGGTTGCGTCGAGGGATCGGCGAGGCCCACCGGCGTTACAGCCGGCGGATCAATTTTCGTGAAGGTTGACGCGGTCACCTGTGGCAGGGTCGATTCGCCTCGTTATGCGATGGATGAGCGTCATTTGATACAGATAGGGCAGATAAAGAATAGGAGAAATAGCGGGGGGAGGATTCGAACCTCCGACCTCCGGGTTATGGGCCCGACGAGCTACCAGACTGCTCTACCCCGCGGTCATTGTCGTTATCTTAATGGTATATGAACTTTATGTCAATATCTAATTATCCTCTACAATCAATAAAAAAATCATAAATTCTTGCGTATGGTTTCAGCAATCGTTTCTATTCTACCCTCTTCATATTTGTACGAAGGCCAGCGGTTAAATACCCCATCGTCGGCGTTTCGTGGTATAATGTGAAAATGTACATGTTCAACAAGCTGGCCAGCCGCCCCGCCATTATTGCACAATAGATTATAACCCTCTGAATTCACGGCTTTTTTCACGGCCTCGGCAATCTTACCCAGACGCGAACACACTCGGCCTAAAAGTTCAGCCGGGCAATCGTGCAATTGCTCATAATGCTGTTTTGGAACCACCAGAGTATGACCATCGCTGATCGGACCGATATCAAGAAAAGAAAGAATCGCGTCATCCTCGTAAATCTTAACACAGGGTATCTGCCCCGCTATGATCTTGCAGAAAATACAGTCATCTGCATTCATGGACATGCCATCCCTGTGAATATGCTACTTCTCCTCTCGACGGCTTTCCGCTTCAGAATCCTGAGCGTCCGGAGTGTCCTCTCCCTCTTCAACTGACTCGTCTTCGGTGTCTTCTTGAGCCTCAGTCATCTCCTGTTCTTCAGCAACAGGCTCCGCCTCAACAACCTCTTTTACTTTTTTTCGAGACCGCTTCTTCGGCTTTTTCTCCATCGTTTCATCTGCGCCCACCAGTTGTAACAGGACGAGCTGGCCGTTGTCGCCCAACCGTTTCAGCGAGAGCTTGATGATCCGTGTATATCCCCCTGGTCGATCCAGGTACCTGGGCCCAAGTTCGCTGAATAATTTTCCTATGACGGTGCCTTTCCTGACCGCCTCGCCTTCTTCATAAGCGATGATATCTCGATTTCCAAGCAGAGCAATCGCTCGGCGTCTGGCCGGTAAGTTGCCCTTCTTCGCCAACGTAATTAATTTCTCCGCAAACGGTTTGACTTCTTTGGCCTTTTCGATGGTGGTCGAAATCGTTTCATGCTCAAACAGCGAACTTACGAGATTCCGCCTCATCGCCAAGCGATGTTCTTTCGTTCGACCTAATTGACGCCCTGCTACTCTATGACGCATATATCCAGACTCCTCTTATGTCTATACATCCGGCATTCCCAAAGATAACCCAATATCGGCAAGTTTCCTCTTGATTTCACGCAAAGAGGTCTTCCCGAAACTGCGAATCTTCAGCAAATCGCCTTCTGTCATCTTAACCAACTCACCGACCGTTTGGATTTTTGCCGACTCAAGACAATTGCTTGCTCGAACCGACAACTCCAGTTCCTGAATAGGCATGTTTAGCTTCTGGGACAATTCTTCATCCACGGCCTGCTCTTCCGTCTCATCCTCAGTAATCTGAGAAGCAGCGACCGTCGTTTCTCCCAGCTCAAAGTATTGAACGAACGGATTCACATGCTTACGCAAGATTTTGGCCGCTTCGACAAGGGCCATTTCCGGTGTGATGGTCCCGTTGGTCCAAATTTCCAGAATCAATTTGTCGTAATTCGTTTTCTGGCCCACGCGCGTGTCTTCGGTCATATAGCGGACTCGCGTCACCGGCGAATACACGGCATCAAGAATGATTCGTCCGATTTCCTGATCAAACCGATCCGCGGCGGCAATCCGCTCGGAAGCCGGGACATAGCCACGACCATTCTCGACAACCATTTCCATCTCAAAATTGACTTTTTCCGTCAACGTGGCCAGCACTAAATCTTTATTTCTCACTTCAATGGCCGGATCGGCAATAATACTACCGGCTGTTATTTGCCCGACTTTATTGGTTGAAACGGTCATGATCTTCGGCCCCGGCTCATGCAGACGAATGACGAGGCTCTTGACGTTCAGAACAATATCAGTCACATCCTCCATGACACCGTTTATCGAACTAAATTCATGATCGACTCCTGCGATTTTAATTGATGTGACGGCGCTGCCTTCCAAAGAGGACAGTAATATGCGTCTGAGACTGTTGCCAATCGTCGTACCGAAACCCCTCTCGAAAGGCTCGATGAAGAAACGGCCATACTTTTCACTCGATAATAATGTATCTCGTTCAACACGAGTGGGCAACTCCAATCCACGCCATGTAACTCGCATATGAGTCTCCTATGTAAGCTTTGAGTTAAGCGTCTTTGACTTAATCGAGTCTGCGAAAACTCACCGCTGAATGCCAAATGTTAGCAGAAACGTTAACGTCGTTCGACAATGGTGTTTCTATCTCGAACAAAACTCCACAACCAATTGTTCCTCGACCGGAATTTGAACATCATCTCGAGCCGGCAAGGCCACGACGGTCGCTTCGGGTTTCTCTCGAGACAACTGCAACCAGTTCTGCGTAACAAAATTTGGATTGCTTTCCAACTGCTCCTTTATTGTCTTGCGGCTTTTATCAGAATTTTTCACCGTGATCTTATCACCGATTTTCGTTGTATAATCACTGATATCGACCTTTCGCCCATTGAGATAAATATGGCCGTGAGCGATAAGCTGCCGGGCCGCTTTGCGTGACGGTGCAAAATTCAGCTTATAGACGACATTATCCAAACGAAGTTCCAACAACTGGAGTAACTT
>JAFGTG010000313.1 GCA_016934255.1 Sedimentisphaerales bacterium | reverse complement strand
GTATCCGGATTGTTGTCCGTATCGAGGAGCCAATGGTAGTAGTATCGATTGGTCATGCCGGCCGGCGTATCCTCTACCGACGGCGCGAAAACTCCGTACACCGTCATCGTCAGGTGCAGGTTACCTTCGTCCACCCATGCCTCAACGAGCTCGATGTCGCCGCTCGAATCGGCCATATCCAACGGATCATCCACACTGCCGACCTGCCCGACGGCAATGCCACCGTACCCGATCATCGTCCATACGACGGCAAACGCCGCCAGCCACAGGCCGCGGGATGCTAACACAGACAATTTCTTACACATCATAGTTCTCCTTCAAGAAAGATTAACATATAAGACACCGATAACTGGTTTTGTGTGATCTTGAGCATATCGGCTGAGAACGGCTTGTTCTTCACCGCTTTCGACGACCTCCCTTATCCGGGATTTCCCATCTGACCTTCACTGAGCCACTCCTGCATACATTAAGTCTTATAATAACCTGATTTCACCGCATTATCAACAATATTCTGGTGCAATCAGCGGATTGACTCGTAAATATCGCCAACATGGTTGATAAAATCCGTCAAAAAACAAATTGAAGCAAATCGAATAGATGAATTGAACTTTTGCAAAATTGAAGTTAGGCCTATATTATTTCAGAAAATCGGTTTCATGATTTTCTGAAAATAATGGGCAGTTAGATCATAACCTGTTGTCCAGTGCGACATTACACATCGGTTTGTAAAAAGAAAAAAATCAAGAAACAAGATTTTTTCTTTCCAAAAGTATGCCTAACTTCAATTTTGCAAAACTCTTGATATGAATTAATAATCCGCACCAATCGAAAAGGGTGTGGAAATCGAAGGAAATCTCTGTATAATGTCATCTGGAGTGAACAATACAACCTGTAATGACTTGTTTCCAAATGACGCACTATAAAAGATTCTCAATCGTAATCACTGTTTTCGTTGTTTTCATGGTTAACTTTGGGATGTGTAATCCGGCAGCCGCTCCAGACGAAATGAAAGGCGAACATCCAGGCCGCAAAAAGGATCATGCGAAAGCTCCGGAGATCGAGAAGAAGTATCTTTTAGGTCATTTCGATCCGGCTTCCGATGGGAATTTCGTCAAGGTTAAGGCACCCTATGCCCATCGCGATCATTTGTACCTGCTCCGCGATGTTTATCATGCGTTTATCAAGATGCACAAGGCCGCCAAAGCAGACGGAATTTCACTCGTCATCATTTCCGCAACTCGAAATTTTGACTATCAGAAAAAGATATGGCAGAGCAAATGGACGGGCAGACGCCGGGTTGATGGAAAGAATCTCGCCAAAACAGTGCCCGACCCCGTAGAAAGAGCCAGGATCATCCTGAAATATTCCGCCATGCCGGGTACGTCGCGTCATCATTGGGGAACGGACATTGATATCAATAGCGTCAACAAAGCCTACTTCGAAACAGGAGAAGGGTTGAAAACGTATCAATGGCTTGTTAGACATGCCGGCCGGTTCGGTTTCGTTCAGCCCTACACACCCAAAGGGAAAGATCGCCCGCACGGTTACGAAGAAGAGCCCTGGCATTGGACCTACAATCCCATCGCCAAAATTTACACGCATCAATACCGAAACAAAATCCGCTACGAGGATATCACCGGCTTCGACGGTTCGGAAACCGCCCCCCGAATCGATGTGATAAAGCACTATGTTTTAGGGATCAACCCGGCTTGCTTGAAAGTGCCGATAGAACCAAAGCCGTGATAGGAACGAATGTGGGACGGGTTTTAAATGTTCAATATTTGACTTATCGAGATGCGTAAAATGTGTCCACCTCTGGTGGATTGCTGAAAAACGCAGGGTGGGGCTTGCCCCACCGCTTGACTAAAGCGACAAGCAAAATATTCCATACCTAGAAAAAGTGTCATTGAAAAGAGAAATGAATAAGGCGTTCCAGTATTTTGGAGAAAAAGAACTGCAAAGTCGTGGTATAGTTTAGTATAATATGCTGCCATGAGAAAGTTCAATGTTTACGTTGAAACCAGTGTTTGGAGTTTTGTTTTTGCTGAAGATGCACCGGACTATAGGGCAGATACGTTAAAGTTCTTTGACCTTTGCAGAAGACGAGAATTTGAACCGTATATTTCCAATGTAGTCTTGAACGAAATTCAGCACGCTAAATCTCCTCTGCGCAAACGTCTGGAAGAACTTATTCGCGATATTAAGCCGATCTTATTGACGACCTCTCTGGAAGCAGACAGTTTATCAGAGGCGTTTCTTAACGCACACGTTGTTCCTGCGAGTATGCCGGAAGATGCCAGACATGTTGCGATTGCTATAGTTCACGGCATAGACGTACTGGTTTCGTGGAACTTTAAACATATTGTAAATATCAGACGTGAAGAACGTTTCAATGCAGTTGCCGTACTTGAAGGGTATCATCATCGTCTTCGTATCGTTAGTCCAAAGGAATTGATTTATGGCGACTAAATCACATGAAAGCAAAATGCTTCGCCAGGTGCGCCGGTGGCGGAAAAAAGCGTATGAGGCGGACAAATTCAAATCTTCGACTGAACGGATAAAGGAGGACGAAAACCTTGCTCGCCGATTCAGGTTGCCCCTGATTCAACCACAAAGGATCGACCCAGTCGGTTGAAATCCCTCCCGCCCAAACACATCAATAAAGCTCCAGGCAGTTAAGCAGTCCTTGTAGCGGAAGTGTAGATTAGATAAGATATATGTAAGACGTCCCCCAGATTTCCCCGGACCGCATTGAGCCGCAAGCCGTCAAGAGACGCCCCAAGAAACTGGTCTATCTGAACGAACCGCGTTCTATCGCCAAAGCACGTTTGCTAAAGTTTATGGAAGTGCCATTCGTACCTGACACTTTTAATTTTTCCTATTGACAAATTCTGGTTCAAAGTAGTAGAATACATCTTGAGTTCGGGAAGGATCGTCAGTGGTTGTCATATTGGTCGAATACTCAATAAGTGTCTCTTGCGCAACGCCCTTTTGAGGAGGATTGGAAATGAAACACCAATTAATTTTTGTACTGTTAATGATCATCATTTTTTTTGAGATAGCTGGAACGTCAAGAGCCGTTCCTTCCACAAGTTTTGATATTAGTCAGAGTCTCCAACCTGGTAGTTCAAATCCTTTAGGACTTGCCGTTAATCCTGAGAATGGACATATTTTCATATCAACACTAAGCTATGGTGGGCAAGATAATCTTTATGAATTCGATTACGCTGGAGTATTAATTCATTCAACAAGAGTAAATTACGATTTCGGAAATTCGGGCAATATGGGCAGTATGGTTGTGGAGAGAGAAGGACACCTATACGTTTGTGGAACCTATTATGACACGCCATTACAACCCGATCATTCTATTATTGAGATGAGTCAGGGTGGACAAATAATTTACTCGACGGTATCAGATATGGGGCATTTTTCTGGAATCTCTTATGACCCATATACAGACAACCTGTTCTACATTGAATATCTTTCGCTGAAAAATTATCGTATTAACGAAATTACTACTGAAGGCATGTTAGTCAGTCAATTCTCCCTCAGACAACCTATAGGTGGGAAAGATTGGTACCGTGGTCTTGTTTACGATCCTGTTTCCACAGACATATATGTAGGAGAATATAATACTAATCTATTGGACCGGTATTCAAAAAATGCATCAAATAAGTATGAATATATAGAATCTTATATAGTGCCTATAAGTTACTTCTTTGATGTTGATATCAATAGATCAACAAGTCTATTTTACGCCAACAACCATGAGGAAGTAGTCATTTTCGACCTTGCTGAGTTAAATAGTCTCAAACCAATCCCCGCTCCCGGTGCCGCTATCCTCGGAGCAATTGGTTTCAGTTTCGTAAGCATGTTTTGTCGAAGAAAACATAGAGATAATAGGGACAGTCACCCTTTTTGGCCTTGACATAGAATGAGTTTTATTGTTCACTCTATTTCATGCCAAGGTTAGCCCGAACAGTTGCCGTCGGTTGCGCTCATCATATCACCCAGCGAGGGAACAACCGTCAGGGACGAATGAGGGTCGAGTCTTAAATATTAAATATCGACTTATCGAGATTCGGGGTGTTAAAGGATCAGACCTTTCCATTTTCCTTAAGGATTGACAAAAAGCGAAGTTCGGCTAACCTCGGCGACAGTCCATCCGTTAGCACGCGGCTGAAACGATTACATTTGCTGCTTGAGACGGATCAACAGGCCAGGCGAATTCAGTCGGACATGGAAGGCCTTTTAGCTAAAAAGGAATAAGGAACGGTCTGACCACGCTGTTCCCCCGCATATACCGATCCATGGTCTGAGAATTTCTCTTGAAAAAGACGACTTAAACCTATATAGTTAAATGAAGCAAATGAAACCAATCATTGGTTTGCTGGCCGTATCAATAGCTCGTTATGCATGTATCACAATCAATGAGTTATTTCGGGATTTGAAGAAAGGAGGTGGTCTCAAATCACAATGCATTATCCGGAGCAGATATGAACAAAAGAGGCAACAGTCTATTCATTATCAACTTTATTATTTGAAGGAGGATTATTATGTACACTAAACTGATTCATTTGATTGCCCTTATTGTCGTGATTGGGCTATTTGGTGCGAGCGACGTTCAAGGCACCGACCCCAGCCTTGTCGCCTGGTATCGGTTCGATGGGGACGCCTCCGATAGTTCCGGCAACAACCTCCATGGCACTGAGATGGGAGATCCAACGTACACTACCGGTGTTTTCGGGCAGGCGATAGACCTCGATGGGGACGGCGATTACGTGGATTGTGGAGCACCTCCGGAGTTCGACATTACCGACGAGATCACATTCATGTACTGGATTCAGGTCCGCCAGTTCGACCTGGAATGGAACACGGTGCTCTCCAGGGGGGACGACTCTTGGCGATCATCCCGGGCAAGCACGAATAACTTCATGGAAGCCGCAGTAGGCGGTACTTCGGGGAACTATCTCTACGGGGTCACTCCGGTAGATGACGGTCAGTGGCATCATATAGCAGCCACATACGACGGCACGACGTTTTACCTTTATACGGACGGCCAACTGGACGCCTCCGAACCTTCCACCGGGCAAATTACCGCCAGTAGTTATCCTCTTTATATCGGCGATAATTCCCAGGCGACGGGGCGTTTTTGGAACGGTCTGATTGATGATGTGATGATTTTCAACCGGGCATTCAGCCAGGAGGAAATTCAGGAAGTGATGACCACTGGCGCCGGCGATTATCCGATAGCTTCCTCCCCAAATCCGGCTGATGGAGCGATCCATGTGGATACCTGGGTGAGCCTTACGTGGAATGCAGGCGATTTTGCCGTCTCGCACGATGTCTATTTGGGTGAAAATATCGAGGTCGTGAGCAACGCCACTCCGGATTCCGACGTGTTCCGAGGCAATCAGGGGGAAACATTCTACGTCGCCGGATTTCCCGGATTCGCCTATCCTGAGGGTCTTGTCCCGGGTACGACCTATTACTGGCGGATCGACGAGGTCAATGACGCGGATCCGAACAGTCCATGGAAAGGCGATGTCTGGAGCTTTTCGATTCCACCGAAGACGGCTTATAATCCCGATCCGGGCGATGGAGACGGGATGACTGAAACAACCGTCACCTTGAGCTGGACGCCGGGTTTCGGCGCGAAGTTGCACACTGTCTTTTTCGGTGATGATTATGATACGGTAGCGAATGCTACCCTTGGTGTTCCCGCAGGGATTACAAGTTATAATCCGGGTCCGCTTGAGGCCGAAAAGGTCTATTACTGGCGCGTTGATGAATTCGACGGCCTCAGCACATACAAAGGCGACGTCTGGAGCTTTACGACGCCGGGTGCTGTTGGAAATCCGAATCCGGCTTATGATGCAACGGAAGCAGCGATGAACGCAACTCTAAGCTGGACGCCGGCTAATTCCGCCGCTTCGCACCAACTTTATTTTGGTACGGATGAAGCGGCCGTGCGAAACGCCGGTAGCGGTTCACCAGAGTACAAAGGCTCCAAGGCGCTTGGCGAAGAGAATTATGATCCCGGGTTGCTGGACGCGGACACGACCTACTACTGGCGCGTAGATGAAGTCGATGCCCAAGGCAATACGTCTAAAGGCCCTCTCTGGGTCTTTACAACGGGTGCTTTCCTTTTTGTGGATGACTTTGAGAGTTATACCGATGACGATGCGGCCGGCGAAGCCATCTGGCAAACGTGGATCGATGGCTACGGTGTTGCCGACAATGGCGCGCAGGTCGGCTATCTGGTTCCCCCTTATGCCGAACAGACGATTGTTCACAGTGGTGCCCAATCCATGCCGCTTATGTATGTGAACGACGCCGGCGTTACTAACTCAGAAGCAACGATGACCTTGGTTTCCCTGAGCGACTGGACCCAGGCCGGCGTCACCGAGCTAAGCCTCTGGTTCGTCGGCAGCTCATCGAACGCCACCGATCCGATGTACGTCGCGATCGCCAACAGTTCCGGTTTCCCGGCGGTAGTGGCCCATGACGACTCCGGCGCTACCCAAATGAACAACTGGACGCAATGGATCATTCCATTACAGGCCTTCGCCGATCAGGGAATCAACCTGGGTAACGTGGACACGATCATGATCGGGCTGGGCAGCAAAGGCGGTGCTGTGGCAGGCGGTTCCGGCACGATGTATATTGACGATATCCGGTTGTATCGGCCGTAATCGCAGCCGTGAATATCCAACGAAGCTATCAGTTGAACGTAGCATGAATTTGGGGCCTATATCAATAACGGTATGGGCCCCATTTTTGTGTGAGATGGCAAGAAAGGGGTTAGTCCCAACCCTGTTCGGCACGAGGATTGCAGACGGATTAATAGGGGGGAGAATAACTTGTTTTAGTAACAGATTGGGCTCGAGTCTTAGATTTTCAATATGACTTATCGAGACGTGTAAGATATGTCCGCCTCTGGCGGATTGCTCATGCTATCATATTTAAACCACGAATGAACACCCATGAACAAAATTATTTCTCCTTCGGCTTCACTCAGAGCCTGCCCTGAGTTTACCGAATGGGACGGCGTCTGTGTGCTCGGTGCCCTCCTTCGACTGACTCAGGACGGCGCCTGTGGTTAAGAACCGTCGTTCGTTGTTGGTATTTAGTATTTGGTTTTTTTTATTCTCATCTCCCTGGCTAATAATCCGCGAAATCTGTGAAATCCGCGGTTCAACATAACATTTCATTTGACATAAAAAATATTTATTAGTATAATACTAAACAAATATCATATAGAATATAAAATACAGAATGCAGGAGACAGAAGTTAGACAACAGACTCAAGACCTTTTCATTGACTATTGACGAATGACAATTGACTATGGATTGCGAATGAGACAATCCAGTTCATCCCGTCAGGCTATTTGAAAAAACAAACCCAATGGCGGCCTTCGGCCGGAAATCCGAATTTCTAAACTCGAAGTTCTAAACAAAGCCAATTCTCTATCTGAAACAAATTCGGGCCCCATTCGGCTACACTCAGGGCATGCTTGGTGGCTTAGTGGCTAAAAATGACCCAAAACCTTACAAAAATTCACATAATTTCACAAAAAGCTTCAAAAATGGGTCACAATCCATGTCAAAAAAACGAAAAAACCACGTTTATTTACGTTCATCAGCGGTTCATTTGAAAAAAAACAAAGCCAATCTACACCTTTTGGTTGAATTGGTGTTTAATCGAGTTCATTCGTGGTTCGTTTTGCAAAACAAAGCCAATCCATTCGACTTCGCTCAGGATATGCCTACTCCAAAAAGGGTAGAACGACGTTTAGTACTCTGGGCTTTCCTCTTGGCCTGAATATGGTCTGGCCGGTCTGGTTTAGAGATCATAGAGTTTTTCGTCCACCTCGGGCGGGCGGAGTCTGCGGGTTATGCCTTTCAGGCCGGGCTTGCCCGGGCCGAAGAGCACGTCATCATTGTCCAGAAGGTCGCCCATGTCCGCTTCGATGGCGTCCGGATCCTCCCCGGCCTCCATGCGACGCATGGCCTCCTCCATGCCGTCGCCCAGGGGCAGGCCGGTGCTATCATAGAGCTTTCGCATCATGCGGGCCATTTGGCGGGGATCGTCTTCGTTGATGTTCTCGGTCTCACCGGCCATCTCCGCCAGAGCTCGTTCCATCTTGGCCTCATCCAGGCCAGCGGGCAGGTCCATACCGTCCGGACTCGACGATTCCGTCAGGCCTTTGGAAATGGCGAATCTGGATATCTTACGCTCCAGCTTGGGG
>JAFGTG010000312.1 GCA_016934255.1 Sedimentisphaerales bacterium | reverse complement strand
CAAGCCATGGGAAGATATCTGACTATTGAGGTACTTCATAGAGAACGGAAGAGTATTAATAACAGGTAATTATGCTACAGTCTCCAAATATTGGGCAATACCTAAGGAAAGCCAAATCTTTAGTTCGATATGTTAAAGCAGAAAAGGACGCTGATATTTTTGGACAGGTTTCTGAAAATGCTCTTTGGGAACAAATTGTCTAACAACGGCATGCAGTCGTATCTTCAGACCTCGGACCGTTGATGCCGAACGTTAGGCGCCTATAAGGAAAAAGCATATTGACGTGCATTGAAATTATGGGCTGTCCATAAATCGCAAGGACGGTACAGAGTTTGTGAACTATTACTTTAACAATTACGGAGGTGATCCAATGGACCATTCAAAGTTGAACGCGGATGAACTCAAAGGATTGAAACTGCTGCGTAACAGAATAAAAGCAGCCAAAATCCCCTCTTCAAAACTGGATGAGACGATCAACATAGCCACATGGAATGTTCGTCATTGGGGGCAAAAAAAACGCAAGAAGTGTTCTTTGCACTATATAGCAGAGATACTTCATCAATTTGATTTAATCTCAATTATAGAACTCAGAAGAGACGTCTCCGAACTCAAATATGTGCTGGATTTGTTGGGAAAGTATTGGGACGTTGTATTTTCCGACTATATTCCGGACGCGGGAGGAAATAAAGAACGCATTGCATATATCTTCGATACCAGAGCGGTCCAATTTACGGGAATGGCCGCAGAAACAGATGGGCCTCGAAAGAAGAATAAAAAAACCAACGTGTATGAGCCGGAGTTCTCCTGGTGGAGGAAGCCATATATGGCGGCGTTCAAAGCGGGCAGTTTTGATTTTGTTGCCATTTCGGTTCACATTCAGTGGGGGACTGTAGAAGGTAGGGAGAAAGAGCTGGAAGAGCTCGCTCAATGGGTTAAGTCCTATCTGAAAGATGAATATCGAATAGACAGAGATGTGGTTCTTATGGGCGATTTTAATATAGATAGCTTTGAATCAAAGCTTTATAAGGCTATCTCCAAATATGGCTTGAGAGCACCGAACGCAATTATCCAGTCGGCGTTTGGAAGTAATCTCGCAGCAAATAAGAGATATGATCAGATTTTGCACCATCCGGCTCAAACAGGATCGGTATTTACCGATCATGGTGGTGTTTTAGATTTTTATAAGGATGGCCATAAACCATTACTGCCCTATAAATCCTTGTCCAAGGCTGAATTTACTTACGAATTGTCAGATCATCTTCCACTATGGGTACAACTTCATATTGATACTGCTGATGAAGAGCTGGATCAGTTGATATCTAACCGAACGAGTTAATTTTTACGTTTCGTGAGTTTGGTTCTTGTGTCCGAGAATTGTAAAGATCGATAGTTGCCAAGAAATGAATCTGGTGATTTGCAGGAGGAATTCCTATGATGCCCAGAATAATTTCCTCCGCTTTTCCGGTTGCCGTGGCAGCTCTTCTTTACTGCCCTTCCCACGCGTCCTCGGTGGATGAAACGTACGCGGCCTAACAAAGCGCCATACCGGAGCGAAGGAAAATGGGGGAAACTCGGGACAGCTACCAATGGCGGTCCATTAAGCGAAAAAAACCTTGAGATTAGCGTGGAAATCAGGTCGAAAGCCTCTTAACGGGTGATTGCCTAAATCCATCTTGCATTTTACGAAGTGATCGAGTATCCTTCAAGTGTCCTGATGAATCAACAAGGAAGGGATACCACGATGAGGGGCAAACAACCCCAACGGCAAGCCAAGCTCTTCTGCTACCCTCTGTCTATCGAGCAGCGGATTCAGGACTTATTGATTGCGACAGTGCAGTACCTTCGGATCTTGGTTCGCCATGCAGGCCGCCGGGTTCGAGAGGCGTTCGCTCAGGCATTGGACCAGGCGGCCCCGGTCGTTCATGCGTGTGTCACGATTTTCGCTCGATGTCCAAATATTTTGATGCTCTTTGTGGACTTTTGGCTGCGGGTCCGCTTATGCTATAACCGACGGCGCTGCTGAGTGGAAACGTCCGCCTGAGACCCGTTCGGGCAACAGCCCGTCAAGATGTGATCCCAATTTAAAGAAAGGAGGCTTGATATGGTTAAGAGAAATATCATGCACAACAGTTTCCTCATGGTTGTCGTACTGGCCGGGCTGGTTCAACCGGTGGTTGCCGGCAGCCAAACGCATACAGTGACGATTGACGCCGGAAAAACCGGGGAGCCGATTTCCAAGTTTATTTATGGCCAGTTCATCGAACATTTGGGACGGTGTATCTATGGAGGCATTTGGGCCGAGATGCTCGAAGATCGCAAGTTTTACTTCCCCATTACGCCGGAGTACGATCCCTATCGCGGCACGCGAAACGTCTCTAAAGAGAGCCCTTTCGCGGTCGTCGGGGCTTCGCCCTGGCAAATCATCGGCCCGGCCGACTCGGTGACGATGGTCAAGGAAAATTCCTTCGTCGGGGAGCACACGCCGCTCATTCAGCCCGGCGGCGGTATTCGGCAACTCGATCTGGGACTCGTCGAGAGCAAAGAGTACGAAGGTTACATCTACCTTAAGCCTCAGCAGAAAACGACCAATGTCATCGTGTCGCTTCATTGGGGTGAGGGATCGGGAAAACGGACGTCTAATCAAATCCTGGTCATTGCGAACGGTTACGGTAAATATTCCTTCCGATTTACAGCCGGGGTGAGTACGGATAAAGGCATACTCGAAATCGAAGTCGCCGACATCGCGAAAAGCGCCTGCTTCATCGGCACGGTATCTCTCATGCCGGCCGACAATGTCGAAGGCATGCGCGCCGATACACTGGAGGTGCTTCAAGAACTCAACGCCCCGCTCTATCGCTGGCCCGGCGGCAATTTCGTCAGCGGTTACGACTGGCGCGACGGCATCGGGGATCGTGACCGCCGACATCCTCGCAAAAATCCCGCCTGGACCGGCGTCGAGCACAACGACTTCGGCTTTAATGAGTTCATCCATTTTTGCCGGCTGCTCGAAGCTGAGCCGCTCGTGACGGTCAACACCGGCTTCGGCGACGCCTATTCCGCCGCCGCCCAGTTGGAATATGCCAACGGATCGACCGAGACACTCATGGGCGCCTTGCGGGCGAAAAACGGCGATCCGGAACCTTTCGACATTCGCTACTGGTGTATCGGCAACGAAATGTGGGGGCGCTGGCAGCTCGGTTACATGAGCCTGAACCATTACGTCCAGAAACATAACTGGGTCGTGGACAAGATGCGCGAGGTGGACCCGGATATCGTTCCGATTGCCTCCGGCAACGCCGGCGAGTGGAGCGAAGGTTTGCTTAAAGATTGTGCCGACCATATCGACTTGATCGCGGAGCATTTCTATTGCCAGGAAAAGCCCGACCTTATCGAACACACATCTCAGATCGCCGACCAAATTAAACGAAAAGTTCAATTTCACCAGGACCTCCGAAAAAAGCTGGACACGCTGAAAGGCAAAGATATCCGAATCGCCATGACCGAGTGGAACTATTGGTACGGCCCTCATGTATTCGGCGAGTTGGGAACCCGGTATTTTCATAAGGATGGCTTGGGAATCGCCAAAGGCTTGCACGAATACTTCCGCCATTCGGAGTTGGTCTTCATGGCCAATTACGCCCAGACGGTCAACGTGATCGGCTGTATCAAAGCCAGCAAAACCGCCGCGGCCTTAGAGACAACGGGCCTGGTGTTGAAGCTTTACCGCAATCATTTTGGAAACGTGCCGGTCGCGGTCTCCGGCGACGCCTCGCCGCTCGATGTCTCGGTCGCCTGGGCCGCCAATCGCAGAGCATTGACGGT
>JAFGTG010000311.1 GCA_016934255.1 Sedimentisphaerales bacterium | reverse complement strand
CATCTTTCCGGGTATCTCGCTCATGACCGTCGGACCGATGAGCCCAGGCAACAGGTTTTGTCGCAACGCGGCTGTTCCGAGTGCGAACTGGGGCAAGGACCAGACGAGGTTCGCCATCATGGAAGCGAGCAGCCAGCCCCATCCGAGGATCGGACTGACGTGTTCGTTGATACCGCGCAGGGGTCGGTTTCCCGTCGAGAGAGTAACGTACGCGATAGCACTGAGCATGATGACGCCCAGGATCATGGCCAGAGGCTGAAGCCACATAAAGCTAAAGCCGACTAATACGCCTAAATAAAGACTCGACGAGAGCGAGCCGCCGCCGAGTGTAATGCCGCTCTGCAACCAGCCGGGACCGGACAGCTTCAAATACACCTTGAAAAGCGCCCCTCTGCCTTTCTTTTCCGCATCCAGAAGCATCTGGCGATCTTTCTCGATGCGGGGATTCATGTGCATGACTTGTGCTTGTTTGCCTGAAGCCCCCTGCTGATTTTGATTAGACGTCATACTCCGATCTCCTGCTACTGCAAAATTAAAGTGCAAAGATTAAAAATCAAAATTGCGGAATCATCGCTTCGCGATGATGACTTCCTCAATTTTACATTTTGAATTTTGATTTTTTATCTTCCCAACGACAAGACATACTCTTTTGTCTTCAAAACCACGTCGGGGTCCGCCTCGAACGGCAGACAGCCGGTGCCGATGCAGACCTTTTCCCTATTCTCCGACAGGGCCAGCACTCTGTCAACTTCCTTTTGGACAACGTCGAAATTTTTCGAGCTCATCCCGCCGGGATCCATGTTGATTCTCACCATGACGTCGGGACGGGTTTGCATTTTCTCCATGAACTTTTTCTGATTTGTTTTGGCCGGGCAACAAACGTAACCGGTTCCCGTATCGAGGATGTAATCGAGGATAGGGAGCGTGTCCCCGCCCATGATGCAGGGAACGGGATGGCCCACCACCGCGGATGTTTCTTCCATGATTTGTTTTAGGGCGCCCAGCTCGACGTCTCTGAACTGGTGCGGCGCCAGCAGCGGCGGGGTTGCCGCCGACTCGAAGAAGGCGATATCCAGGCCCTGGCGGATAACCTCTTTGCAGAATTCCACCTGCCCGGCGACCAGATGTCGAAGGGTCCGGCCGACGAGATCCGGATTGATTTGAATATCGCAAAGCAGGCTTTCAAATCCTACAAGATTGGACGCCAGCGAGAACGGGCCGCTTAACGGAACTCTGACGTCGGCCTGGGGACATTCTTCGGCGACGCGTTTGGCGGCTTCGATGACCATCGGGATACGCCCGTCTTTTCGCGGATCGAGCGGTTCCAAATTTAACAGGTCCTCGACGGTTCCAAACGGATGCGTCGTTATGGCCGGAATCCCGTTCGCGTCGGGCTGATTAACGGGCGCACCGTACGCCTCGGCTTCGAGATTGTAGATGTCAATACCTACGACGACCGGATTGTGGTTGTAAAGACGAAATGCTTCGATATGTCCCTTTGATAAAAGATCGCCGTCACGCGATACGTCCCAGGGACTCCGATCGATAACCCTCGCGGCGTGCTCGTACACGGACGGTGCGAAAGGGATGACTCTCGGTTGTCGTGTTTTCTGTTGCTCCATGCAGCAAGTTAAAACGTCTTGATGGCCACTTCGGCTCCCGCTTTTTCGGCAGAGACATAAGCACTGTAGATCGTCGAGATACAATCGGCGGCAATATTGCTGTCACTCTCAACGGGCTCGCCGTAAGCAATAGCCCTGTAGAACGCCTCCATCTCCTGCGGGTAACCCGTGAACCAATCCTCATCCGGCGACGGATTCGACCAGCCCTGCTTGGTTCCGGTTTTCTCGACCACGTAGATATCGTTGAAATACTCTTCGACCGGATTGTAGGTTTTCATGGCCGAGTTCGGATTGATGTTGCACAGGGTCCGGTGGTTGTTGGCGGCGACTTCGAGCCAGTTGTGGATACCGCCGAGGATAATATCGGAGGCGAAGATATCGGCAATCGTGCCGTCCTCGAAAACAATGTGCATCAGCGAGAAATCGTCGATGTCGTGATAGTCGCAGCGGATGTGTCCCTTGTCCTCGAAGCCTTTCAGCCGGGTGATCGCATGAGCGCGCGCCGAGACGGCCCTGGGCGAAATCGGCTTGCCGTTTTTCGCTTTTCCTTCGACGCGCTTGAGATAGAGCGCCGCCGTAAGCGGGTGACATCCCTTGCCGATCATGACCCCCCCGCCGGAGAATTTCCAATAGGCATAGGTGGTCGCATGGGAGCCGGAGTGGGCCTCCTCGCCGTGCATCCAGAGGATCTGGGCGCCGGTTTTCTCGATGATCTCGCGCTCTTTTTGAATCGAAGGCGCATAGATCCAGTTCTCGGCGTATAGAATTTTGCCCTTGCTCTTTTTCTCCGCCTTCAACATTCGCTTGATGCTCGCCAGGGAGTGGTCGAGCGCGTCCTGCTTGGCGAACGTGTCCCCGTTGAAATCGTTGGAGCCGTCGCCGAAGTAACCGGTGAGCGGTTTTTCGACGATGGCGAATTTATCCCGTTCGAGGGCCGCTATCGCAATCGATTCATGAACCACCGGCGGCGTGCAAACATGAACCACGTCCACTTTATCAAGTAGCTCTTCCAAACTGTTGTAAGCCCGAATCCCCCGCTTTTTAGCAAAGGCAGTTGCCTGTTCGGTGTCGGTGGCAAACACCCCCTCGACGTCCACGTGGGTGCCGTAAACCTTCTTCAAACATTCGAAATGGAACGTTGCGGCAAAACCTGCACCGATGATGCCCGTCCGAACGCTTTTCTTTTCCATTTACGCTTTCCTTTCCAAATCAAATGGTGAGATGTAATCGCCGTGCTTTTCTCTGGCTTCGTTCAAACGCTTCTTCGTTTCCGCCAGCGTGTCATAGACAATTGGCGGACTGTCGGCGATATTGTCCCTGTGGTATTTCTCCACGCGCTCGATTTTGGACAGGTTCTCCGGCACCCGAATGGTGAACTGGTTGATGTAATCTTCCTTCGTGTACGTCTTGTCGAGCACCTGTTTGAACAGCGGCACAAGATCGTCATATATGGGAATCTGACCCGTCGGGCACGTAATCGCATCCACGTCGTTATGAACGCGCAATTCCATCCATTTAACCCAGACGTGTTTGTCTCTCACGCCATTGACAAATTTACCTTCCTTGTCTCTGAGGAAGTAGTTGACACCGAAGACCAGCGGCGGCTTTTCGATCCCCTGCACGAAGTCGATATTGTTTTGAATATACTTGCCGAGCGGGATGGCCAAAAAGTCCTGAATGCTCATCAGGTTGATTTCCATCCGGCCTTCGGCCCCGATAATGGCGAAGGTTGTCTCGGTCTCCAGCGATGCGCCATAGGAGATGATGCCGTGCGCCCAATTGAAACTCTGCTGAACGGGCACCGACGCCTTGGGATCGCGGCCGCCGTACATGACTCCACCCAGAACGACGCCGTTGGGATTATCCAACTCGGGATCGCAATTGGCCAGCGCCTGCAACGCGACGGTATAGCGTGCGTTCTTATGGGCCAGCGGGACGTCCTTCCCATCGGGGCCTTTCTTGCCCTTAAACCACTCGCCTGAGAAGTTCCAGCCCTTATCCGGCGTCTCCTCGCCCATGCCCAGCCAGTAAGGTATTTTATCTTTGACCAGGATATTGCCGAAAATCACCTCGCCCGGCTTATGCAGCACGTCCCAGATGATCGGATCGTCCGTGGAATTGACGTTTTG
>JAFGTG010000310.1 GCA_016934255.1 Sedimentisphaerales bacterium | reverse complement strand
TGTCCAATTTTCGCATTACCGGCAATGAAAAGAGCGGCCACGGCATCGAAGCTCAGCGGATCAACGAAATCTTCATCGACGGTGTCACCGTCAGCTACCACGGCGGGGACGGCATTCACCTGTATTTTTGCTACGAAGATCCCCGCATCTGTAACTCGCTCATCACCTACAACAAAAAGACGGGCCTGAATGCCATCGGTTGTCACGACGTCGTCGTCTCGGCCAACCAGTTCGAGGAAAACCAGGACGCCCTTCGATTCATCGACGGCTACAATCTCTGCATGACGGGCAACTGCCTCGACGACCATCTCGGCGACGGCGTGGTCATCGAAAACACCTACGGCTCGGTCGTCGCGAGCAATATGATCGAGGAATGCAAGGGTATCGGTATTGTACTCGACCGGGATTGCTACGGCATCACGCTCAGCGCCAACGTCATCGCCCATGAGGAGACCGGCGGTATCGCACTACGCGACGCGCACGGCTGCGCCGTCAGCGCTAACACCTTCACAATCATGGGCAAAGATGCGCTCAACATCGGACCAAAGAGTGGGCGCATCACCGTGGTAGGCAACAACTTCTCCAACAGCTACATCGGCGACGACAAACTCAAACGAGCGGCCAACGACCAAAAGGCGGCGGGCATGGTTTTAAGCGGCACCTCCGGCATCGCCGTGTCGGGGAATCTTTTTTCGGGCTTGAGGCCCAAAGCGATAACCCTCGATGGCGAACCGAGCAAGCATATCCTGTTCACTGATAATCTGGTGATCGATGGGACGAGTGACCATCTAAAATTAGAGGCATCATTGGCCAGTGACAATCTGGGCATTCAGTGAGAAGAGGGGACAAAGATGAAGCTGATAAAGATTCTTTTGTCGGGGCTTTTCGTTTGTGCATGGACGCCAGTTATAGAGGTGCGAGCGGAGCAAACTTCGCCGGTTTATCCGGGCAAGGAATGGACGAGGAAGAAGCCTGGCGAGGTTGGTTTGAATACAGAGAAACTCAAAGAGCTGAGCGATTACGCCGACGGGTCCGGCTGCATCGTTCGTCACGGGGTCATGGTCTATACCTGGGGCAATGCGAGCCGGCGAAGGGACATCGCCTCGGCGGCCAAGCCACTTTATTCCCACTTTTTATTTAAAGCCTTCGAAGACGGTAAAATTGCTAGTCTCGATGAACGTATCAATAAGTGGCAACCGGGATTGAACCAGATCAATAAGAACCTAAGTTACAAAGACAGCGGTATCACGTGGCGGCACTGCGCGAATCAGATATCGTGTTACGGACTCACGGATGCGCCTGGTACCGCTTTTGCTTATAACGATTGGCAAATGGCGCTGTTTTGGGATACGTTGTTTCTGAAGGTTTACGGCGTCCGTTTCGAGACGGTGGACGATGAAGTCTTTCATCCGATGCTGACCGATGAGCTTCAATGCCAGGATAATCCGACCTTCATGGCCTTCGGCGTCAAGGACCGGCCGGGCCGAACGGGAATTTCTCCGCGAGATTTTGCGCGTTTTGGATTTATGTATTTGCGAAAAGGTCGATGGAAAGACAAGCAATTAATCAGCCGCGAACATGCGACGATGGCGGTAACGAGCCCGTTGCCGGGTTCGTTTCCCCGCGCGGGCAATAAGGCCGCCGAGATGATCCCGGGCCAGCGGTCCATCGGCTCCAAGCGTATCCCGGATAATCAATGCGATCATGTGGGCAGCTATAGCTGGCTGTGGTGGACGAATGGCATGGATCGTAATGGGGCGCGGCACTGGCCGGACGTGCCGGTCGATACGTACGGCTGCTTCGGGCACGGCGGTATGCGGGCGATGGTTGTCTTACCGAGCCTGGACATGATTATAAGCTGGAACGATACGAAGATCAAAAGCGACGAGATGGAAAACCATACTCTCAAGTTGCTCAAGGACGCCGTGATATCCTCCGGAAGCGGCCGGATTGTTGTCGATCCCGAGCATCCGCAGTGGCTTAAGCGCGACGATGGCGAGCCGTTTTTTATGTGCGGGCCGGGTGATCTGGAGGATTTTCTTTATCGCGGCGCGTTGAGGCCGGACGGGACTCGCGACGGCGATCAGATGCAATTGATCGAGAAGATGAAAGACACCGGCGCCAATTGCATTTATCTGATGGCCGTGCGATCTCACGGCGGCGACGGGGACAAGACGCACAATCCGTTTGTGGATAACGATCCCCGGAAAGGTTTCAATTCAAACGTGCTCGACCAGTGGGAGCAGTGGTTCACGGCGATGGATCGCAATGGCATTGTCATCTACTTTTTTTTCTATGACGACAACGTGCGAATCTGGAAGACGGGTGACCAAATGGGCAAGGACGAAAAGAAGTTTATTCGTACACTCGTCGATCGTTTCGAGCATCATAAGAACCTTATTTGGTGCATCGCGGAAGAATATCAGGAAGGACTTCGCGTCGAGCGAGTGAAGAAGATCGCGGCTGAGATTCGCGACGCGGATGATTACGACCATGCCATCGCGGTGCATAAGCTCAATGGGCTGGATTTTTCGGAATTCGCCGATGAGCCGAACATCGATCAGTTTGCGATTCAATATAACGTCCAAACCGCCGAAGAGCTGCATGCCGGGGTGGTTAAGGCATGGAAACAGGCGAAGGGGCGGTACAACTTGAACCTGTCCGAGGCGGCGGACTGGGGAACCGGCGTCGAGGCCAGAAAAAAAAGTTGGGCGTGTGCGATGGGCGGGGCGTACGTAATGATTTTGAGGATGGACATCGCGACGACGCCGAAAAGCGATCTCGAAGATTGCGGTCGGCTCGTGCGTTTTTTCGAGTCCACACCCTTCAATGAGATGGTGCCTCACGACGAGCTTGGATATGGCGGAACGACATACGTGCTGGCCCGGCCGGGACGAAGCTATATTGCATACACGTCCGATTTACGAGGCGAAATCGGCTTGAAAAATCTCCGCGCGGGACGATATACATTTGTCTGGTTTGATTGTGCAGACGGAAGGCAGGTGACACAGGAAGATGTCACCGTCTCCGCCGGTGACCAAAGCTGGAATATGCCTCGGAGTTGGCATATACCCCAAAATCTCGGAGGTGAATTAGCGGTTTATATCAAACGCGTTGAAGAGTAAAAAATTACCCGCGCCATTTTATATTGCCATTTGTCATGCTGAACAACGAGAAGCATCTGCGCTGTAATCTGTGTTACCCGTTTCAGATTCTTCGGCTTCGCCTCAGACACCGTCCTGAGCATTTGCCGAAGGAATGACAAATCGAATTTATAGAGATAACATTACGTTTCGTTAGTTTGGCCGCCGGTGAGTTCGAGGAATTGCGTTTCAGGGCTCCGGCCTTCCGCGAGTTTGCGCGGGTCAATTTCCATGTCTAAAACTTCCCGCCTAAGAGTGGAAAGAGCCGTATCCTGATAGACGGCCTCGGCGGACAAATCGAGTACGACGAAGTATTCCGCCGATTCTCTGTCTGCCCCGTTGGGTCCGAGCAGGCCGAAAATGGAACGGGCCGGGACGTCGAAAGAGATTTCCTTGAGGGCTTTTATTCGCCCGTAGCCCTTGGATAATCTTCGATAGTGACTACGTCCGCCATTTCAAACCTACAGATCGCGCTTTATAAAACAGGAATAACCCAGCGTTAAAAACACGAGTGTGTACGCCCGACACGCCGCCACGGCCCCGCCAGCCAAAGCCCCGGCCGGGTAGATTCTGAGCTTCGCACCGAGATAAAACGTGATTGTAGCGACAGTGATCGCATTGACGGCAGTGGAAAAAGAAACCGTTCCGAGGAAACGTCCGAAGTCAATATTGCTCCGTTCGGGGCGTAACAACAGAAAACGCAGGCCGTACGTCTGGATATCGCTGGCGACCTGGTTGAAGGCCAAAAAGGAGATGGCGAATGGCATACCGAACACCAGCACCAGGAAAATCAGCGATAATAAAGCGGGTTTGCCCTCAAGCAGGAAACGTGTCCAACGGTCGGAATCGTCACCCACGTTTCCCGTTTGTTCGTCTGCAAGAGCGTCATTGGAATCGGCTGGACACGATCGAAAGGACAATGATAAAAATAAACGCAGGCAATCCGAGGTTTTTTAAGGCTTCTAATAGGGCTTTTTGAGTTTCATTCATCTGATCCGTGGGAATTTTTCCGATAAATGCAAACGTGGCGGCCAATCCAAGAAGCACAATGAGATCCCATACCACAAACACGAAGTGAATCACAGCCGGCGCCGTCAATCCCCCCGGACGTTTTCCTTCACTCATAATTCTGCCCTTTCGCCTATTGCTGATTTCTCAGCAATCTCATTATTTCTTGTCGGCTGTTCCCCATCCCATGCCGGACTTATATCCGATTCGCTACGGATTGTCAAAGTGATTTGTTATTCCACTTCTTGGGTGACGACCTGGAGGATGTCCTTTTCGCGCCGTTGCATAAAGTGACCAAGAGGATTTAAACTCAGTCGATAGAAAAAGATCAGCAGCGCCAAGAGTATCACCGAAAGGAGAAGATTCGTCGTTTCCGCGTGCAACCAGCCCACGCGGGACCACAACAGGCCCATCGCCGGCGGGAGGAAGATTGGGGCCATCATCGTTGGAAACATTAAACGCGATATGAAGATCATGAAGCTCGTTTTTGAAGAGCATTTAGTCGGCTTAAGCGATCCGGACGCCACGCGGTAGGGCACCAGTACGGAGAAAAAATTTCCCATCATGCTCAATAACAAAAACGCCGCGAGTAATTGCACTCCGGCGGCAAAAAAGACCAAAAATGAAATTTTCAGGGCGATCTTGACGAATACGAGAAGGACCAGTCCGATTCCGACGGCAACCGGTAAAAACGCAAGGTTCTTGCCTAAAAGGATATATTTTCGCGGTGTCGGCAACAAAACGAGCGCGCGAAAGCCGCTCCGATCGAAACCGAACTGATTGTATGCGATCTGACTCAAACCCAGAGACATAAAAGCAATGGCGGCGGAAGCCAGGAACGGCTTGGAATTGTCGCCGATCCTGTCTGATTGACGCGTGAAGATCATCACGCCGAAAATCAACACCATGATAAAATTGGTCCCCAGCGCCATCTTCACTTCGGGCGCCCGCGACAAGCTGCGGAACGTGGCCAGCGCTGAGGCCGCGGCTTCTTCGGGAACGCCGGGCAGTTGCTTTTCTATAAAGTTCCTTCCGGCGACGGGCTTTTCAGTCTTTACTTTTTTAGCGGTTTTCTTGCCGGTGGATTGTCCAAGATAGAAACGAAGGGTTGAACGGTAAGCCCGCCTTAATCCCAATGCCCCGATGCCGAAACCGCCGAGAGTGCCCAAAACCGCGGGCAGGATATTTCCCTCAGCCAGTGACATGGCACCGTTGCCTACCCACAAAAAGGGCACGAGGTCATGTGCTAATAATACGCCCCGGGGCAACATCTTTTCGTCCTGGTCGTCGGGGCGAGTTGTTCTCTGTCCCTTTATCGGTGCTTTCTGAGTTGTCTTGGAATCGCGTTCTCTACGATCATGCTGAAGATTGTCGATTAAATAGGGGATCTGGGTGAGCAGGATAAATGCGAATGTGACCCCGGCGATAATCGTGCGGCGACGACGCTTATTCACCATTAACGTCACCAGCCATCCGCGCAGGCAATAGGTCCATGCACTGATCATAAAGACAAATCCAAGCACCAGAGGTACCAGAGCGATCATGAATCCGCTTCGACCCAGGATCAATCCCAGGCAAAGGCCCAGCATGAGGGGCAAAAACAGAATGATGCTTAAGGTCAGATGCGAGGCGAGGTAATTGATGAAGAAAATGTCTTTGAGCGAAACCGGTAAATGCAGCATCCGGCCGATGTCGATGGTTTCCGATCGCTGGATTTCCGAGACCAGGCCGATCATCCAGACAAAGAGAAACAGGCCGGAAAGCACATCCCAAATGACGAGCAATTTCAAGGGCGATGCCTCGTCAAACACGAGGAAGCCGACCAGTACGCCGGCAATACCGCTGACAATCCCCAGGATGGACAGAGCTACGGTTACAATCGTTATCAGGACGGCGTTCAAAAGCCCGCCGCGCGACCATTGGTTGCGGCTCAGTCGCCATCGCAGCCAGAGGATTGTGCGTAGTTGGCTTACGTCCATCTAATCCCCCAACCAGCTTAGCGTTTGCCGTTCGATGTGATCGCTGCCGACCGCCTCCAGGAACCGCTCCTCCAACGAGCCTTCCCGGCGGATATCCTCCATCGTGCTCTGATGCACGAGCTTGCCCTTAGCGATAATTCCGACGTCCGTACAGAGCTTCTCGACAATCTCCAGGACGTGCGAGGTCAGGAATACCGTGGCGCCGCGCTGAACGCACCGCTTTAATACGTCCCGCAATACGCGGGAGGAAACGGCATCGACGCCTTCAAAAGGCTCATCGAGAAATAACAGGTCCGGGTTCGGAATCAGCGCTGCGGCTAAGGTGAGTTTCTTTTTCATCCCGTGTGAATATTCGAGGGTGAGTTTCTTCTGCTCGCCATCCAGGTTCATCATCGCCAACAATTCCCGGCTGCGTTCGCGCACCGTCTCCATGGGTAGTTTATACATGCGCCCGATGAACGTCAGGTATTCATGCGCCGTCAAATTGTCGAACAACGCCAGTTCCTCCGGAACCACGCCGATCCGCCGCTTGACTTGTCGGGCTTTCTCGACATCGGATATATCTTCGTCCAAAAGGCGCATCGCGCCGCGCGTGGGCGCGAGCAGACCCGTCAGCATCTTGATCGTCGTGGATTTACCGGCGCCGTTGGGGCCGAGAAAGCCATAGAATGTCCCGGCTTCCACGCGCAAATCGAGATCGTCCACGGCACGCAGGTCGCCGAAATAACGCGTCAGACCTTTGGTTTCAATCGCGAGAGACATACGGCTGACGAGTCTATCGGTTCGGAGGAAAAAAGCAAGGCCCTTTTCCACTTGCTATCGAGAATGATTTGAATACTCTCACCTTGTCACCCCTTCGGCAAGCTCAGGGCAGGCTCTGAACGCAGCGAAGGGTCTCAATTCAGCCACAAAGCCTGAGATTCTTCGCTTCGCTCCTAAGAAAATAGGCTTCACAGGCATCGGTAGGGTGTGCAAATTTCGTTATTTGCACACGCGGATGACGTCAACGTGCGCCACAATCCTCCCAAGTCCGCGTGTGCAATCCGCCAAAGGCGGACACACCCTACGGTTCTAATTATATTGGGATGGAACAGTGAATTTAATCTTTCGAAATGATAACATAACATAATATGTCATTCCCGCGAAGGCGGGAATCCACTTCTTTCGTTACACTTCTGGATTCCTGCCTTCGCAGGAATGACAGTGTGAGTAAAGAATATGATTTAGGCCAATCTCGCTCTTCTTCGTTTCTTTTCGGAGTGCTTGCCCCTGCGTTTAAACAATGTACCGACGATTTTGGGCGATCGAAGCATGACGCCGGGAAGCAGACGAAGCCCGCCGTTGGCCACGCCTTTACGAAGAAGCTGAAACACCTGGCTGGGATTGTAGAATTCTTTGTGAATCCGCCGGCGCAATTGCCGAAGCTCTTTGCAGGAGCACAGATCCGAATAGACCTTTCCGCTCGGGGCGATTTTATAGCCGGGATTGTTCGCCACAAGCTCTTCCAGGCCCGAATGGGGACTGGTGCGCAGCGTTGAAATGGCGACGGTATCCAAACCCAGCTCGTGGGCGAACGTGGGAATCCGAAGCATCTCCTCGATACTCTCGCCGATGTTGCCGAGAATGAAGTAGCCGTGGAGGACCATCGAACTGTGCCGGAGTACGTTAAAATATTCGCGGATGCGTTGTGTATCGAAGCCTTTTCCCATGGAATGGAGGGTTTTGTCGCATGCCGATTCGATGCCCAGCATCAGTAAAAGAAAACCGGCCTGCTCCATTTTTTTCAGAACCTTCGGATGCCTGGCGATTTCCAGACGGGCGTTGATGAGGTATTTTTTGCGAATCTTCCGTTCGATAATGAGATCGCAAATCCGCTCCACGCGGTCCATTTTGAGGGTGAACAGATCATCGGTAAAGCCGACGATCTGGGCGTCAATCTGGGCCAGCTCCTCCACGACGGACTCCGGCGACCGCGCCGACCAGCCGCGTTTCTCGCCCCAGGGATTCCGGCTGAAAGAGCAAAAACTGCAATTATACGGGCACCCGCGCGAGGAGGACAACGTATCAATATACACCCCCGTGGCGACGCCATCGAAGTTGATTTCATAGCGGTATCGCCGATTTCGACGGTTCGGGTAAAGATCATCCTTAACCGGCCCGGTCTTACGGTTCGGATTATGAATGATTTGCCCGTTCCTTCGGAAGCTCAGACCGGTAATCCTCTCAAGCGGCTGGCCGTCGCAAAGCTCTTCCATCGCTTCTTCACCGTCGCCGCGGATAACCATACTCACGTTCGAAAATTCCGATAGCCACTTTTCGGGATCTTCGGTTGCGTGCCGTCCGCCGAGGATGATCATCTTCTCTGCGCCAATGGAGCGTATCTCTTCGTGCATGAACTCGGCGTCTCTATCCCAGTTGACCGAGAAGCAAACCAGGTCGGTTTCCGGACGGAGGAAGTCTTTCGTACGCCCGGATTCCTGTCGCAAATCCACGATATCCAGGCTTTGCGCGTAGGGTTCAATCGTGGCGGCGATATACTCGAGGCCCAGCGGCGGGAAGAAGCTCATTTTTCCCAGATCACACCGGTAAGGATACACACAAAGAACATGCCGGAACTTCTTGTTCCGGCTGATCTCTACTTGTTGCGAAATACTATAAGCACTACTCATATGACCCACCTTATCGTGAATTGTTTTAAATGGCAATAGTTAGTACGGGGAATTCTGAAAGTTGTGCTACGGCAGGCCGAAAAAGTTCTTGCTCGTAGCCGTGACGGTTTGGGCGAATTCGGCGAGGGGCATTTCTTTCAATTCGGCGATGAACCGGGCCGTATGGATCATCAGGGCCGGTTCATTGATTTTCTGCTTTCGCATCGGTTCCGGCGACATATACGGACAATCCGTCTCGAGCATCAATCGATCCGTCGGAATATTTTTGGCGACCTCCTGAACCTTCGTCGCATTTTTAAAAGTAACCACGCCCGTCAGCGAGATATAAAAACCGTGATCGATAACCATCCGCGCTTGCTCGGCTGAACCGCTGAAACAGTGAAAAACGACCTTGAGCCGGCCGTGCAGCCGGACGAACTGATCCAGGATTTCCATCGTTTCATCGAACGCTTCCCGGCTATGAATGATGACCGGAAGGTTCAGTTCCCGGGCGATCTCCAGGTGGGCGGCGAAAGTCCGCCGTTGGTCTGCGTGTTCCGAGAAATTGTAATGATAATCCAGACCCGTCTCGCCGATGGCCACGACCTGTTCGCTTCGGGCAAGCTCTTTCAGCTCGGCGACGGTCCGGCCCGTTACATCCCTGGCCTCGTGCGGATGGACGCCGACCGCGGCGTACATATGCTCGAATTTGTCGGCAAATTCAACCACTCTCCGGTTATGTTGCATATCCGTGCCGACGGTAATCCACGCCGTTACCCCGGCGGATTGACTCCGCTCCAAAACCCCCTCGATATCGTTCGCCAACGGCTCGAACGTCAAATGGCAATGCGTATCAATCAATTCCATTGTTTGCCTTTTCAACTGTTCCAAATTCGTTCTTATGTTCCTGCCACCATTTCTTCCAATAGAGTATATACTCTTGTTCGTAATCCTGGTAGTCCTTTTGCCGATCCTCAAGTTTCTTTTCGATACCGCTGTGCATGTATTCTTTTGCGGCGGCCGGATCGTAAAAATGACGGGGTTCCCATGAATTTGACAAGTCTGAATGGATGCACTTTCTCAAGGCCGAAACGGCCGTACCGCGAATGTGCATATTCGAGTCGTCCAATAACTTGATCATTTCGGGCACGCTTAACTTTTCATAGCGTATCCATAACACATTGGCTATGGCGCTGCGCATTGGGTCGCTGTTTTTGACGACTTCGCACTCCAGGGCTTGTCTGTAGAAACCCGCATAGTTGAAACCTCGGACGCCCCGGTACGGGTAAGGGCTGCTCTTCTCTCTCCAGATCACTGAACCGTTTTTGAGATCGACGATGACCCGGCGGGTCATGGCGTCCATCGTCTTTAGGAGTCTCAATTGCAAACTCGAAACGCAAAAGTCTCTGATACCGTATTTTTTAAGTGAATCACTCGGATCGAAATCAGAGGGGTTCATCCGCAATAATTCCAGAGGCCCTTCAATGCCGGGGGAATCGTCCGCTTGAAAACTGGAGATAATTGCTATATTTCTTATCACCAGATCATCAGAAGATCGCATCTTCATCAGAGCTTCTTTAGCCCTGACCAAGGCGAGTGCCATTGTTTGAAACGATTCTTTATTTTCCCTTGAAGATCGTAGCTTACGGATCAACGCATCACCGAGATAACCCAGTTCCTCCACGGCCTGGAGCTTGACCAACTCGTTTTCCGAATGACAGCCGGCGAGGAATTCAGCCAGCAGCTTCAAATCGGGCGTTTGACCAAGATTGTAGTCAACAACTTCAGGGTCAACTCTTGCTTTGCTTTGAATCCGGCCTAATGCATAATTGGATCCGGATGCTTTTAAGAAAACCAAACAAACCTCATTCTCCAATAGGTCGGTGTATAGCTCGCCCAGCGAATGACCTAATCTCAAATGGTCTTTTGTTGGACGTCGAAACGTGATGTCAATGGAGCCCGGACATTCGCCTTTGATGACCGAAAGGACTTTCGACGTGGCGATCATTTCGAGTAACTCCGGCTCCCCCGGGTACAGGTTGCCTCGAACAATTCTTTTCTGTCGAATGGATTGTATTTTTACTTTACAGACTAAATCGGCATTGGCTTTTGTCTGGAAAGAGGAGTTCAAATGCCAGCCGTTCGAGCCGGCAGGAAAACCCAACGATTCCGCCTGATGGAAGAACAAGCACATACTGAAAGTGGCGATAAGGAATGTTTTGTACGAGAGGATTCTATGTTTCATGGCTCGTTTTCTCCTGACAGATTTTTCAACGCATTGAGACCGGGCGCACTCGCAAAGACCATACGACTACTATTATAGACGTTAAAATTGACGAGGCGTTCAGGAATTTTCTCAGCTTATCGGAATATTTTGGAAAGGGATAAAAATAGTTCACTTATGGTTTAAAGGCGTTTTCGTAGTGTCTGATCCGGGCGGGACCTTGTTCGGCTAATACGATGGTGACGACGTCAAAACGAAAGGGTCGATCTTCGATCTGATGTGTCGCGAGAAAGTAGCGAGCGGCTCGGAGCATTCTCGTTTTTTTAGCTGTGGTCACGGCGGACTCCGACGGGCTGAAATCTTCGTTTGCCCGGGTCTTGACTTCGACGAATACGAGCGATCCGTCTGTATCGACGATAACCAAATCGATCTCGCCCGTCTTACAGCGAAAATTGCGCGCGAGCGTTCTAAAACCCTTGCGTTTGAGAAATTTCTCGCAACGTTTCTCACCCCATTGGCCGAGCAGTTTTCTATCCGCTAACAGCCGACGTTTATTCCACAACAACTCTCGCAGGTTGAATTTCATTTTGAGGCGTCATCATTTTTAAATTCTAAATTCTAACAGGAGTTTTGCAAAATTGAAGTTAGGCATACTTTTGGAAAGAAAAAATCTTGTTTCTTGATTTTTTCTTTTTAAAAACCGATGT
>JAFGTG010000027.1 GCA_016934255.1 Sedimentisphaerales bacterium | reverse complement strand
CGGTCCTTTCCGGTCTGGTGGTCTTGGTAATGTGGACATGTGGATGTCAAGACGAATGAGTATCTCAGATCCCTGGGGCACTCCTGTGAATCTTGGACCCATTGTTAATACATCCAGTCTCGATGGCGGACCGCGAATCTCCTTTGATGGCTCCACCTTGTATTTCGCTTCCGAGCGGCCCGGCGGTTACGGTGGCGAATGGGGGGACGTATATCAGTCACAAATCATTCCCATCGTTGACCTCAACGGTGATCGAATTGTTGACGCCGAGGACATGGTCATCATGATCGACAATTGGGGCACAGATAATTCACTATGTGACATCGGCCCGATGCCCTGGGGTGACGGCGTCGTCGATGTCCAGGACCTCATCGTTCTGGCGGAGCATTTATTTGAAAAGCTCCCCGGCCGACCCAACAATCCATGAGCATTTGTTCGAGGAAGTATCGGTAGGGTGTGCAAATTTCGTTTTTGCACACGCGGATGTGGTCAACACATACCACAATCCCCTCAAAGCCGCGTGTGCAACAAAGTTGCACACCCTACGGTTCATTTTCTTCCCGACACCAGCCGCGAAGCGGCTTAGCGACTCAGAATGACAAGTTCATAAGACCTTAGTTTTGTTAGAACGCCTTAACAGACCTTCCGTAACTACCTTTGCCGCAAGGCTCTAATAAACTTTTTAAAATATTCATATTTCATTAAAGATATTAATTATGTTTGGTCGATAGTTAACTTATGGGCCAGATGCCCAAGGCGTCGTAGCAACGCGGCGCACGCCCCAGGAGGGGCACGACATGCGGAACGATTTTCTCACGAATCATTCATAATCGCCGACGTCGGCACACACAATCAGAATTTACCGCAAAGATCGCGGGGATCGCAGAGTTTGATTTCTTATTTCTCGGCGTCCTCGGCGTTCTCGGCGGTAAAAAAGAAAGGAGTTTAAAATGACGAACACCGTCACACAGAGACAGTCCGCGCTCATCGCGCACGCCAAACGAAGCATTCTCCAGCGCCTCTGGGAATCGTACGTCATGGATACCCGCGACCTGCTGAGCCTCTACCTCAAGGGCGATATCAGCGAGGACGAATGCCGGGACGCCCTGCTGATCCTCCAGCCGGCCATGCGGTCCGTGGACAAGCACGGCGAGATCGCCCGCCATCTCAAACAGGCCGAGATCGTCGTCGTCAACAGCGTCATGGAGGACCTCGTCCAATCGGGACACGAAGCGTTAGCCGAGATCGGCGAAGATGAAGCCATCGACGATTCGGATCAATACCTCCATGACGTGAAGGAGATCGAGCCATGTTGACAACGATCGCGACGCTTTGCCTTCTCGCTCTTTCCGGCTGGGCCCTCGTGCGCATCGTCAAGAAAGAGAAAAAAAGAAAGAAGCAAAGAAAAAAAGAGAAAGAACCCTCGAATACGAACTCGAGTTCGTATTCGAGAAGGCTTGCGCCTGATTTTTCGATCACGACGTCGAGCCCGATTTCGGATTCGACCTGGAGGAGATTCGCCTATGAACGATTTACAACTTCGCAACAAAATGATCTCGCGCGGACTGACGGTCAAAGAGGGCCCGCCGGAGGATCGCCTGGCGGCGCTCAAGCAAGCGCTGGCCTGGGCACTGCCGCCGAAATCGGTGTCGGACCGGACGTGCCATCGGAAGGTCATCGACTGGCTGGCGGCCAAGTTCGCCTCTCAGGTTTTCAATCCCGACGAGATTTTGCCGCGCGTCATCGACTACGCCCTGGAGGCGTCCGGCCCCTCGGTGCGCAATCCCAACGCCCTATTCATGAGCCTGCTCAAGAAGGAATTGGGTTATCCGCACTGAAGCGGCGGATGAATCACTCGCCGGGGAGGGAGAGAAAGGAGGCGGCGGCATGAGCGGCGCGATGCTGAAACTCAAAAACGGCAGCCATACGCTCGTCGATCCCGACGTTTACGAGCGATTCAAGGATCAGACGTTGTGCGGACGTGGTTATGTCAAGTTCTACATAAAAAGACGAACTCTCTATTTACACCGCGAGATCATGCATCCGCCGGAAGGGTTGGTCGTCGATCACATCAACGGCAATCCTTTCGACAATCGACGAGCCAATCTTCGTGTTGTGACGCAGAGTGAAAATCATATTAATCGGCACAAGAAATCACGATCTATGAGCGGCTATCGATGGGTCTTCTTTGACCGTCGAGGAAAACGTCACTGGTGCGTTCGTCACACAGATAAAAATCATCGACAACGTTATTTCTTCAGTCGACACGTGGGCGGTCTATTGGTGGACGAACTTTTGCAGTCGAGCTACGAGGTGCCCGGCAGGCTCAACTTTCCTAAGGCGGTCCGGCGGAGCGCGCTTCGCGACTTCATCGAAAAGACAAACGGCTTGTTTTTCTCGGTGGTGTTCTCGCGACGTTCGAACGGCCGACAGCGCCGCATGGTCTGTCGAACGTCGGGCGGCGAGCCATGGACAAACCCGCCGCGATGGAACGGCTCGGAACACAACATCGTCATCGTTAAGGAAGCCGGCAATGGATTTCGGTGCATCCCGCTGGAGGGCGTGTTATGTCTTACCTTCAAAGGCGAGAGATACAGGATTACAGAATAGAATGAAGATAAGGAGGTCAGGAAAATGAATGAAAGCCCGCATACTGTGGATTCATTGAAATATCGATCCACCCTTCCTGTTGACAGGAAGAAGGTCTATAAAGCGATTAACTGGTTCCACGACACGCCCAAGACGGAAAGTGCCTTCTACTTGCGTTTTCAAACCATGTCGGCGGAGGAGAAGGCGATATTGAGCGACTTTTGGCACGTCAAGGAATCCTTCGATCTGTTCAGTCACCTTTGCAAATGGTGGGCCGTTAAACAGGCCTGAGATCTAAAATGAATGTAACCCACTGACTTCGTTGAGGACAAAGACAATGGTCCATACAAAATCTAAAGGGAAAAAGCGGTCGATCGTTCTTGATGCACTCTTTTCAGAGGGTGGCGATCACATGAAAATTCTTGCCGAACACGGTGTCTCTTGCGAAGAGTTGAACGGCATGATAGCCAATGATCCGTCCTTTTCTGCAGAAATAGACCGGCGGATCGCCGCCGAATGGCAAAGGGCTTCGGCCGTCATTGCCACGTGGGCCTACCGATCTGCGATAAAACTCGTACAGTTGACGGAAGATGACGATCCCGAGACGGCAAGAAAAGCGTGCCTGGACCTGATGGCCCTTCATAAGTCCATAAGCGATAAGAGGCCTGTGCCGGACAATGCTTCGAAAGGACCGACCGGTAAAGGACCCGCAATTCCTATTTCGTCCAAAACGGCCGGCAAGATGCTCGCATTGCTCGCCAAAGATCACACGTCTAAGCCGGGAAGACGTCCCGATATGAACTTCGAGACGGATAGAAGAGCACCCGGTAGAGATAACAATTGTCAATAGACAATCATAAATCGTAAATCATAATCCCCTTTTGTCATGGCCGTTCGGGTGATATACTCACCTGAGATCGAACAAAAAAGTGCTTTTTCGATTAACAGATGGTATCGATGAACGACTTACACCAAAGGAAATGTAAAAATCAAAGTGTAAAATGCAAAATTAAGGAGGTCATCCGCCTTCGGCGGATTCTCCGTAAGGAGTCCCTAGGACCACTCTTTTGAGTTTTACATTTTAATATTTGATTTTCCATAGGAGGTCTCTATGGCAGACGACTATTCGGTGTCGGTGAAGGTCTATCCGACTGAAAAACAAGGCGTTTTCAGCATTATGGACATGCTGGAATATTTCGAGAAACACGGGGCGATGCGCGTTTCGGACCTGCATATCAAGGTCGGCGCCCCGCCGGCCTATCGCATCGACGGCGACCTGGTCAAGCTCAAAGGCCCGAACATCAATCCCGAGATGGCCGAGAAGCTGCTCTATCCGCTGATGAGCGAGGAGAAGCGTCGCAAACTCCGTTCCGAGCGCAGCGTGGATTGCTCGTACCGGCTGGGCAATTTGCAGTTTCGCATCAATATGTTCATCGAAAACGACGGCCTGGCCGGGGCGATTCGGGCCCTGTCGATGGACATCCCGAACCTGGAATCCATCGGCTTTCCCAACGATGTGTGGAAGGATATCACCAACCTTCAGCACGGGCTGGTCCTTGTGACCGGCATCACCGGGGCGGGCAAATCCACCACCATCGCCTCAATGATCGACCGGATCAACGAGCTGAAGGCCTGTCGGATTATGACCGCCGAAGACCCGATCGAGTACGTCTTTCCGCAAAAAAATTCGATGATCTCCCAGCGCGAAGTGGGACGGGACCTGAAATCGTTCCATCAGGGATTGCGGGAAATGCTCCGGCAGGATCCCGACATCATTTTCGTTGGAGAGATGCGCGACGCCGAGACGATCTCCATGACGCTCATGGCCGCCGAGACGGGCCACCTGGTCTTCTCGACGCTGCACACGCGGGACGCGACCGGTTCGATCACGCGTATCCTGGACTACTTCCCCGCCGGTCGGCAGGCCGAGGTTCGCAATCAGCTCTCGCTCGGGCTGGCCTATATCATTAGCCAGAAGCTCGTGCCCAGGAACGACGCCAGCGGCCGAATCGTCGCGATGGAAATCCTGAACAACAACTACGCCTGCGCAAACCTGATCCGCATCGGCAAGGTTGAGCAAATCTACTCGCAACTGCAAACAAAGACGCGAAACCAGCCCGATGAAAAAATGATTACGCTGGAAAAACACCTGGCCATGCTCGTCAAGGAGAACAAGATCGACCTGCTGGAGGCCAAGCGATGGGCCAATGACGTCAAATGTTTCGCAGATGCGTTGCAACGGATCGAACGGTAGTAAATCCTAAATTCGAAATCCGAAATCCAAAACAATACCAAATGTTCAAAACGCCATTACCGTGAAATCGTTTAAATCATTTGAATTTGGATCATTTGATATTGTTTCGGATTTAGATATTCGGATTTAGAATTTTATTATGACCATCGAATTTAACTGCCCGAATTGCAATGCCGTGATTGCCTTTACCGACAAGTACGCCGGGAAAAAAGCCCATTGCACGAGCTGTCAACAAAAGTTCATCATCCCATCCAAAAGCTTCGAAAAAGCTAAAAAAATCAAGCCGCCCAGGGAAATCGGCGAGCCGATCCCCGGCTTTTACCATGCCGTGTTCATCGATAGCTGGAAGATGTTCGTACACCCGAAAAATGCAGCAGGTCTGCTGTTTATTCTCATTTTCGTGGTCTTTAAATTTTTCGCGGCCTATCTGGATATCAGCCTCCACATACAGGGTCAGTGGCTTGCGTTCGATTTTTATATCCCCCTGGGATGGGCCTCGAGAGGTGCGGCCTGGGGAGGTCTCTTTTGGTTCTATTCGGAAATGATCTACTGGACGGGATTCGATCAGGATGAGTTTCCAACCGTCACGATAGGCGGACTCTACGGATTCATCTGGATCATCGTTAAATCTGTGTATGTCATATTCGTTCTCCTGCTCGTCGTTGGGTGGCCCTATTTTCTCACCTATCTGATACTTAAGTACCTACACGTCGATCTACCAATCGTGTTATATCCATTGATGTTTGGCGGATTGTTCCTGCTGCCCATCGGAATCCTCACCGTGGCCGTGGGAAAAGATCTGACGATGTTACGACCTGATTACCTTTTGGTCCCGATCCGCAGAGCCTTTATGCCTTACATGGTGACGGCGGCACTCCTCGGTGGAGCGGTTATATCTCAAATATTCACGAGCCCGTATAAAAACCAAAGTCCAAAAGAGGTGGCGATCGATCTATCGTTGAATGTGCTCGTGCAAGCGTTCGTCCTCATAGCGATGCGCTCCATCGGTTTATTTTACCGTCACTATAGCTGTCACTTACCCTGGTAAACAATATGTAAACTTACTCATATTAACTGTTTTTGTTGTCATCCCTGCGAAGGCAGGGATCCAGGAGCGTAACGTATGAAGTGGATTCCCGCCTTCGCGGGAATGACAGATCGTTTTTGCTATTATCTTAAAACGATTTGCTTCATTATTCGATCCCCAAACGGTCCGTTTGAGAAACTTGAAAAATATAAACGAAACACAAAGATGACGATCAAATTCCACTGTCCGAATTGCGGCGCGATCATCGGTTTCGCCGAGCAACACCGCGGCAAACAAGCACATTGTACGACCTGCGGTCAACATTTCATCAGCCCTTCCGAAAACAACGCCACGCCGGAAAAGGTGAAGCCGCCCGAGGAAAGAGGCGACCCGGTCCCCGGATTTTACAGGTCGGCTCTGATCGATAGCTGGAAGTTGTTTCTGAAGGCGGGAAATATAACCGGATTTGTCTTTATCACGGCGGCGGTTACTTTCAAATTCTTCACCGGCCATACAGACTATTCCTGGACCATGAGTGGATTCCGGTTTCAGGCGCCGACCGGACTGATCATCACATTAACCGCATGGGGATGCCTGTTCTGGTATTACATGGAAATTATACATCTGGCGGCTATCGATGTCGAAGAATTACCGGATGTCGATATGGGCGATATCTTCGGCTTCATTTGGAACGTCATTAAATCTCTGTTCACCTTCTCATTCACCTTAGTTATCCTCCTGTTGCCGTGTATTCTTTATATCGGATGTACTCAAAACAAAGGCGTTATTTCGCATCTACTCTCCTTAATTGGACTGTTCGCCTTTCCGATGGGTATTCTGACGGTTTCGATTAACGGAGATATGGCGATGGTATTTCGTGCGGACTATATTCTCAAGCCTATCGCAAAGGCATTTTGGCCTTACCTGGTCGTGGTCGGTTTGTTCGTCATGGCCTGGGAATTGCAGTTCAGGACCGTCGAATATGGCGAGCTTTTGGGCAGCGGAAAATACCTCGTGGGACTTCATCTGCTCGCTAATCTCGGGGTTCAGATGATCGTGTTTATTGCCATGCGCTCCATAGGCTTGTTCTATTACCACTTTAGCTGTTATTTCCCGTGGACAGAAACAGGTCACACAATCTCAGGTTGATTGAAAGAACCGAGCGTTTTCCATCAGAAGCTGTAAAAGTACAATCCACTGCTGTCTTTGCCGTCCCAGTTGACCCGGAACTCGCTCGTTTCCCTTTTGTACAACCATCCGCTGGAGGTCCCGTCGGCCGCGGCGGAAAAGTCCGTCCCCGCGCTCACATAAGCGATGGAGGATAAGCCGTTGTAGGGATTTTCCGGGATTTTCTTCAGATATGGGCCGTAAAGATAGGGATCGACCGGAATTTTGGACTCCGAAACCGCTCCCGTCACCGAACTGGTCGCGGTTAATTGCAGCATTAATGTTTGAATAGAAGCCTCGGCGCCATCTTCATACCCCGGCGGGACGCCGTTATGCTGGAGCTTATAGATTTCGAGTTGACTTCGTATAGTCGTCAGGTTGCTTTTTACCGCCGATTCCTTGGCCTTGGCCGCATGGTCCTGGAAACCGGGCAGAACGACGGCCGCCAGGATACCCAAGATTGTAACCACCAATATAACCTCAACAAGAGTGAATGCCTTTTTATTCATTTGTACGGTCCAATCAATCAAAAGAAATATTCCGCATTGATGTCATATCGGCCATCCTGGAGGCCAACTTTGGTAACAAGTCCGTAGAGAGTCCCGTCTATCAAGATAGGAGGGACGAACAACGAGAAGTGAATAGATTATAGGCCGTTGCTCGTTGATTTCAATAGGTCGGAAACGGACTGAATAACGCTCCGGTTGATGATTTCATACCGATCTTCCGGCGGGTGAAACGAACCGTCAAAGAACAGCGAAGAATTTAGCTCGATCCGAGCCGCACCGCCCCCGGCGGCTTCTACAGCATCATCTACAGAACCGCAACACACTTCAATCAATATATCAAATGATGTATTTTCATCGAGCATTGAGTATGTATTTTAACAATTTGAGTATTTAAAGAAAAACGCTATTATGGGCGGCTATGGCAAAAATAACATTTAGCCTTCAAGAGTTGATTGATATCGTCGTCGCGAACGAACTGTTACCCGAACAGGTCGTCCGGGTGCGAGTTAAAGGGGAGAAAATCCATTTCGTGGTCAAGACGAACGCTTTTATTTTACCTTATGTTCCCGCCTCGTTGGGCTATGTCAGTTTCGACGGCCAAAACGCGCTCTTCAAGCTAACGGACGTCAGCGGCCCCGTCAATAAAATCATCGGCTGGCTCCATCAGGCGCTGAAACTCAAGATGCCCCTTTTTGTGAAGCTCGAATACCCTCAGGTTTTCGTGGATATAAGCCGCCTGCTCGAAGACATCAACATCCGGGGAATACACATCAAGGACATCGCTTTCAAAGAGAGCCGCTTTACCGTGACGACAGATAGTACTGGAAGGGACGATGACCGAACATAACCAAGAAAAGAAATCCTTCTGGCGAGAAGGAATAAGCCTGCTTGTCTTAGCACTGATTACAGGCGGAATCTGGCTGTTTGTCGAAATAGCCGATGAGGTGGTGGAAGGCGACACGCATCACTTGGACAGCGTTATCCTTCTGTCTATGCGCGACCCGGCCGACACAAGGGATCCGTGGGGGCCGGAATGGCTGGAGGAAATGGGCCGGGATTTCACGGCGTTAGGCGGTATGGGGATTCTGTTTCTCCTGATCGCGGGGACCGCGGGGGGATATTTATTGAAAAAGCAGCACAAAACGGCTCTTCTGATTGTGGCGGCGGTATTTGGTGGACTGGTCATTTCGTTGATCTTGAAACAAGGTTTTGACCGACCCCGGCCGGACCTGGTGCCGCACGGGTCCTACGTCTATACCAAGAGTTTTCCCAGCGGCCATTCAATGCTTTCGGCCATTACCTATTTAACATTAGGTTCTTTGATGGTCAGGACCGTCAAAAACAGATCATTGAAAATCTATATCATGGCCCTGTCCATCCTGATTACGCTTCTTGTCGGTTTGAGTCGAGTTTATCTCGGCGTGCATTGGCCAACGGACGTCTTAGCGGGATGGACCGCCGGGGCAAGCTGGGCTCTGATTTGCTGGTTCGTAGCGGCAAGGGCGTCTATCCACATGAGAAATTCTAAATCCTAAAATAGACGTTATAAAACACGTCTGACAGGTCCGACATGTCGGATACGTCTGACTTAGCCCCCCTTATTCCGTCCGAGAATATCGTTGATATAATAATTTTTTTAAGCTTTTTAACTGAATCCGCTTGACATTGACATAAGAATTGACTATTGAGAAATGACTATTAACTATTTTCTCGTTAGCGGCGGTCCGGTATGAACCATCCGTTTATTAGTCAATAGTCAATATTCAATAGTAAATGGATTTTATCATCAAGGAGGATGAGCATGAAGCTTAAATCCGTTCAAGTCAAGAACTTCAAGTGCGTCGAGGATTCCACTGAATTTGAAATATGCCCCGTCACATGCCTTGTCGGAAAGAACGAGGCCGGGAAAACCTCTTTGCTGGAAGCCCTTTATAAGCTGAATCCGGATGTGGAAGAACTGGGGGAATTCGACGTGCTGCTCGAATATCCGAGGCGCCGCCGGAAAGAGTACGAGCATTCCCAACGAGCCAGGGAAGCCGAGCCGGACGATGCCCTCATTACCAAATGGGATCTCGAGGATGAGGACATGGAGCTGCTCGGAACGCTGCTCGGAACGGATGCGGTCAAGTCCAGATCGGTCACGATTCGCAAAGGATACTACCAGGGAAGCAAGTGCAAACTGGATGTGGAAGCGTTGTTGCCGACGTTCGTCTATTTCTCCAAATTCCTAGTGATGAATGGGCGGGTCTCCATCGACGATATTATCGAGAAAAAGCAGGAAGGCCGGTTGTCGGGCTCCGAGCGCATCTTTCTGGCCCTGCTCAACCTCGTCGGGACCACCCCGGAAAAGGTCAGAGATGTCGCCAGTTCGGAAGAACTTATCGCCGATTTGGAAGCGGCCTCCGCCCCGATCACCGACAAAATATGCTATTACTGGAGCCAGAACAGAAATCTAAGGGTGAGCTTCCTCGTGCATCCCGGCAAGGCGCAAGACCCGCCGCCTTTCGACAAAGGCCTGGTCTTCGAGACACGGATTTTAAATACACGGCATAACGTCACATTAAACGTCAACGAGCGCAGCACCGGGTTCGGCTGGTTCTTTTCCTTCCTGGTCTGGTTCTCGCAGGTCAGGAAAATCTACGGGGACAATCTGGTCATTCTCCTCGACGATCCCGGCTTCGGCCTGCACGCTAAGGCTCAGGAGGACCTGCTCACGTACATTTCAGAAGAACTGGAACCGCACTACCAGGTGATCTACACGACCCATTCCCCCTTCATGCTCGACGCGCGCCAATTGCGAAGGGCGCGGACCGTTGAGGACGTTGTCGAAACCACACACAACGGTCGGGAAATATACCGGGGCACCAAAGTCGGGGATCGAATTCTCAGCTCGGATAAGGATACTCTGGCGCCGTTAAAGGCGGCGATCGGATTCGAAATCACCCAAACGCTGTTCTCAGGTAAGAAAGTCCTCCTGGTCGAAAGGCCCTCGGATCTGCTGTATATCAAATGGTTCTCGGAACGCCTTGCCCAAAGAGGCCGGATCGCCCTGGATGCCGATTGGACCATCGCGCCCTGTGGAGAAATCCAAAAGATGTTCGCTCTGCTATCGTTGATGGGAGAGGGCCGAGCGAACGTGGCGATGCTGATCGACGGGGCCGTCGGACGCAAGGAGAATCCTCTCAGCCAGGACGACTCGGATCTCCTGAGGGACTGCCGGGTCTTTACTGCGGATATGTATGTGGAGGTTAATGGGGGGAGCGTCGAGGATCTGATGGGACGCCGGGCATACTTTTCGCTTGTGAATTCCCTGTATAAGCTTCCCCGCAAATTCGAGTTGCGTGAAGGCGGACTGATCGTTCCGACCATTCCCGTGGTCACGGAGGTCGAAGATTACCTTCGATCCCTGCCGTCGGGAGGGATCGAGCTGAACCGTTACGCGCTGGCCGAACACCTCGTGGAAAACGGCAAGAAGCTCGTCAAAAAACTGCGGGACCTGGAGGAAGGCCTGGATTGCTTTGAAAGGCTATTTGCAGATCTGAACGGATGTCTTTCCGGCGAGCCGATCCGACTGATGAATCCCCGGACGGATGACTATGCCCAATCGAATGGCTCTAACGTTGTCGAGGTGAGGTCACGGAATGCTTCGGGAACGGAAACGTACGCCGTGCAAAGATAGCTTGCACGTAAGCCGGGTTTGAAAAGAACAAAAGAGTTTTACAAAATTGAACGTTAGGCATACTTTTGGAAAGAGCGCATAAAAAAAGGAGACACAGGCGATCTATCATCCACACTCCTTCACCTCGTCTCCAGATTGCGTAGTGCCTTTATGGGCATTATCCCGGATAATGCGTTAGAAGCGAAAGCCGCTGAACTCGCACTCACAACAAACAAAGTATAAAAAATATCCGCAGACATGCCAAATGTGTCATACCCGGTTTCAAACGTTTCATTTAAGTTCGGATTTCGGACATAGTTCGTGACAAGCGGACTGTTTTTGATAGCATAGGATCTAAAAACAGCGACACGCGTTAGAGGAATGACTATCATGCAGTATCTAATGAAATATCTAATCCACCTGATTACACAACGTTTCACCTTATGGGCGTCCGAATTTATATTGATGCTTACGCTTCTCGGTATTCCATGCGGGGCATCGGAGCCAATACACCAAGCGAAACCGAAGATTCAGAAACTCGGCACGATTGATATCGACCTGGTCGAGACCACCCCCATCGTCTTCAAGGGAAAGCTGTACCGATTCGAGTACGTGCGTCAGAGGTATTGGGCCAATAAAACCGGCGATTCCTATTTTCGTTTTATCGATCATGAAACCGGCCAAGCCACCCCGGCGTTCGCCAAAGGGTATCATCTGGGTAGTGCGTTCGTCGATAACGACAAGGTTTATGTCAGTTGTGTTTCGATATGGGATGCACCCAATATCGAACTATTCACCTCGTCGGACCTGTCAACGTGGGAACACCGCACGATTATCGAAAGGCCCGGCTTCGGAATTTTTAACACGTCGATATGTAAAACCGACCAGGATTATGTCCTGATGTACGAAATCGGCAAGCCGCCGGAGTTTTCCGGGCATCGTTTTACCTCCCTGTTCGCCCGATCAAAAGATATGCTGAACTGGCAGTTATTACCGCCGGAGTGCAATTATGCGAAGGATCGGTACACCGCCCCTCACTGCCTGAGATACCTCGACGGGTGGTTTTACAATTTCTATCTCGAAGCACATGAGGGATATGAAATGCGCGTCGTGCGTTCGAAAGACTTTATCCATTGGGAGAAAAGCCCGCTGAATCCCGTCTTGCAATTTTCAGAGGACGATAAAAAGATTGCGAATGAGAATTTTACGGCTCAGCAGCGTGGAAAAATCGCTCAAGCGAAAAATATCAATAATTCAGACATCGATTTCTGTGAATATCAGGGAAGACTGATCATTAATTATTCCTGGGGGAACCAGCATGGGGTGGAATTTCTGGCAGAAGCCGTTTTTCAAGGAGACCAAGATACCTTTCTCAGGAGCTGGTTTCCAGAGATGACAGCCCATCCGGCGGCTGACCTGGTGATTACGAATGCTAAGATTGTTACGATCGACAAAGAGCATCCGCGCGCCGAGGCCGTTGCGTTCAAAGGTGAGTTCATCATGGCCGTCGGCTCTAATGACACCCTCGAGAAGTATGTCCAAAAGGGCCTGTCGAAAAAAATTGACGCCCGGGGCAGGCTGGTCGTTCCCGGCTTCAACGACGCCCATATCCACTTCAGCGATATCGATCCCGACTATATCGACCTGCGTTACATCACGGATCCGAAGATCATCACGGAAAAAGTCAAAGCCGCCGTCGCCAACGTCAGACCCGGTGAGCTGATTCGCGGCGGCCGCTGGGAACATGAAATGTTCCACAACAAACAATGGCCGACAAAGGAACTGATTGACCCGGTGGCGCCGAACAATCCCGTCGTGCTGTCCCGTGCGGACGGACATTCGGTTTTGGTGAACAGCTACGTCATTCGCAACTCAGGCATTACGAAAGATACACCCGATCCGTATGGCGGCGAGATACAACGCGACCCAGTGACCGGAGAGCCGACCGGTATCTTCAAAGAGAGGGCCCAGGGACTCTTGAAATACGGCGACAAACCCGTTCATCGAACGCCTGAAGAGCAGCAAGCCCGACGGATGCGCGGGTGGCAGGCGGCGTTCGATATGGCCCGGAAAAATGGCGTCACGTCGATGCAATTGCCGCCGGGGGGCGACTTCGATATCTATCACAAGTTCCAGGATATGGACAAGCTCACAGCGCGGGTCTATATCGGCGGGCCATTGACCGACGACGAAGAAAAACTCAAACGCTACGCCGAATTGCAAAAGAGATATCCCAAAGACGGCAACTGGATACGATTCGGATATCTCAAGGGATTCATCGACGGAACGTTAGGCTCGGGCACGGCTTTATTCTTCGATCCTTATATCGACGCCCCCGATAAGACAGGCCTCCCGATGATGCCGTATGAAAAACTGGAACAACTTGTTTTGAACGCAGACAAGCTGGGCTTCCAGATCGGCATTCACGCGATCGGAGACGAAGGCAATCATTGGGTCCTGAATGCCTACGAAAAGGCCCGGCAGATGAACGGCGACCGGGACCGTCGTCACCGTATCGAGCATGCCCAGGTGCTTCATCCCGATGATATCCCGCGGTTTGCCGCTCTTGGGGTTGTTGCCTCGATGCAGCCGACGCATTGCATTACGGACAAGCGTTTCGCCGAGAAGCGAATCGGCAAGGAACGCTGCAAAGGCGCCTACGCCTGGCAACGGCTTCTGGACGCCGGGGCGGCGATTGCCTTCGGTACGGATTATCCCGTCGAGCCGATCGATCCGCTTGAAGGTCTGTACGCCGCGGTGACTCGAAAAGACAGGGCCGGCGAACCGGGCGACGGGTGGTTCCCTACTCAAAAATTGAGCATGGAAAAAGCCATCGAATTATATACCCTTGGCTCCGCCTACGCCGAATTCATGGAAGGCCGCAAAGGGATGATTAAAGTCGGCTATCTCGGCGACGTCGTGATATTCAACGAAGACCTGATGACCCTTCCACACGAGCGGATTATGTCTGCGAAGGTGGACTATACCATCGTCGGCGGAAAAGTTGTGTATCAGCGAGACGAGGCACAATAACGGTCACTCACTCGTGTCATTTCGAGCGTAGCAAAGCGAAGTCGAGAAATCCGGCTGTGCGCGAGGACAATTGAAATCATAACCAGATTTCTTCGCTTCGTCCGCCTTCGGTGGACTCCAGTCGAAATGACATATTACAACTGATCGATCAATTCGCAGTTGATCTCATCGAGAGAGTTGAGTACGACCGTCGCCTTTGAAAAGTCATTGGACTTCGTATGCTCGTTCGGCACGGCGATGCTTTTCATCCCGGCGGCGTCCGCCGCCAGAATCCCCTTCTCGGCATCTTCGATCACGACACACTGCTCCGGCGGCGTTTTCATTTCACCGGCGACATGAAGAAAGATATCCGGATAAGGTTTGATCCGCTCGACGTTGCCTTTCGTCGCGATATATGTAAAGAAATCCATGAATCCTAACGTATCGAGGACATTGTAGGCATCCCTGGGATATGAAGACGTCGCCAGCGTCAGTGTCTTCCTGCCTCTCAACGAATCGAGCAGTTCCCGCGCCCCCGGCATCGGTTTGACCTCCGAACGAACCATTTGGCCGTAGAGCAAAGCCTTATTCCGGCGGATAAGCTCCGGCTCTATATCTAAATTCCTCTGTTCCACAAAATCATCGATTCCTTTGCCCCAGCGAATCCAGTGGTCTTCGTATTCCTCGTCCGACAGATCGACCCCCAACGAGGAAAAGACTTCCTTATAAGCGCCGCGATGGAGCTTTTCCGTATCCGCCAACAAGCCATCCAAATCAAATATCACCATCGAAATCATGGCACGATCATATGCATACGGGAGAAAAGGTCAAAATGAAAATCAAAATTGCAGGATCATTGTGCTAATACAATTGGGGCCTATGTCGAATTGAACGACATAGGCCCCGAAAGGATGTTAAGGCGTTGGCAATTTTTCGATTACGGCCTCGCCCGATACAGCCGGATATCGTCGATGTAGATCGTCCCCGATCCGCCGGCCGACGTGACGCCGGACTGACTGCCCAGGCCGATAGCGATCGTGTCCACGTTGGCCAGGTTGATTCCCTGATCGGCAAACGCCTGCAACGGGATGCGCCACTCGGTCCAGTCGTCCATCGCCGCGGCCGCCGGGTCGTCATGGGCCACGGCCGCCGGAGAGCCGCTGGTGTTGGACAGAGCCACGTATAACGGCTCGGCCGCGTTGCTGATAATCCCGATGTCCTGATTGGCCCATTGCCCGGTGATCGACCCGGTGGTCGTGACGTTCGAGAACACGGCCTCGCACGTGACGTCCGCGTCATGACTGCTTAGCGCCAGACCGATGTAAACGCTGGAGCTCATCGTCACCGACGGTCTCAACGTAAACTGCTGCCAATTGACCCCGTCGGGAGAAGTGTACCCTCTAAAGCCGCTCCCGGTGTCGCGCTCGAGCTTGAGCCAATACGGGGCAACGAGCGTATCGTCGAATTCACGGTCGGTGACGTCGCCCGCAGTCTGGCGATACTGGAACCGAACGCCGTTGCCCGGCGTCAGCAGCAGAGACGTGTAGGCCGAATCCGGATCGAGCGAATTGCGAATCATGACGCCGCCCTTCGCAAAATCGTTCGTATTTTGAATGCTCTCGACCTTTACGGCGATGGAGCCGACACCCGAGAGCGTTTTGTATGCATAGTGACACTCGTCGTACGCATCCCAGATATCCGTTCCGGCGGCCGTCATGGTGTACGTCCCGGCGGGCCCCTCGACAAAGCTGCCGACCGAGGCGGGAACGCCGTGGAACCAGAGCGATAATTCGTTAATTCCGTACTGCGACCAGTTACGCGGCGAGGTCAACGTGAAGACCGCTTCCGAATTCGTCACGTTACCGACGTTATTGTAAAACAGCGGCATGGATTGGTCGCCGTCGTGAACGATCGTTTGCTCGGCATAGGGCGGCATGATATAGCCGACCTGCGAACCGTTATCCGACACACCATAACCGTCGATCCAGTGCTGCCAAATGGCCTCCCCGGCGGTGTCATCATCCGTATAGCTCTCGAAGTCTTCAACAACAACGAAGTTCAACACGGAAAAGCTCCAGACGCTGCCTGTGGTGATCGTTCCGTCGTTATCGACTTCATCGATCCGCCAGTAGTACGGTCCGCCGCCCCATTCGACTTCCGCGGGTGTATAGCTCGCGGCGGTTTGCCGGCCACGATAGACGCCCGTTGTGTCGGACGTGTCCGCGTTGGTCACGGCCTCGCTATCCGTGCCGAAATACACATCGTGCTCGACGGCGTTTTCGCCGGCCGACCAGGTCAAGGGCGTTGCCTCTTCCATATTCACAACGGAACCGCTGCGCGGCGTTGGACCGCCGGCCCGCAGGGGATCCTCGCCTTTCGTCATGATCTCGTTCACCTGATCGGCGCCGACGGCGACATTGAACAACCTGACGTCGTCCAGGGTTCCGGCAAAGTATCGGTTGCCGTTACCGGTACTGACCGGCCGGCCCAATCGTATCACGGCGAGATCCGCCACGGTGTTATTATGCGCTGCAGAGTCCACTTCCTCGCCATTGGCATACAGCTTGCACCCACTGGTCAGATCCCACGTGGCCGCTACGTGCATCCAGCCGGCGCCGGCAAGCTGGGGGCCGCTCAATGAAACGTCATTGTCGCCCCCTTCAATCCAGAAGCCCAGCACGCCGGGTGCGGAGATGTGGATATGGATTTCATTATCATCCCCGAAACCGTCGCCACCGCCCTCGGTTCCGTACCATAACATCCCTGTATCGTCGGCAAAGTCGGTGTTGACCCATGTGAGGACGGAGCCTTGAGATGTCGTGACCATTCCCGCAGGCAGTTCCACCCAGCCTTGGTTATCGCCGTAGAATTCCAGAGCCTTGTTGAACATGCCGGGTACCCATTGCACGCTGCCCCGGCTGTCGGGCATTAGTTCGCCGTGATTGTTATGTCCCGAGAAGTCGATCGCGGTCGTACCGCTACCGGCCTCGAATTTCCACCAGCCGATAAGCGTGGGATCGGTAACGGCAATCTCGGATAACGTCGTGAAGCTCCAGACATCGCCTTTGTACATGGTGACACCGTCGAATTCATCGACGCGCCAGTAGTACGTCGCGCCCGAGGCCAGGGCGCCGGGACTGTAGGTCGTTTCCATTTGAGGCGGAGCGTTCTCGGCATTGCTGACGGTATCAAAGTCGTCCCCGAAGTACACATGATGGAATTTCACATTTAAGCCCCCCGCCCAACTCAGAGTCAGTTCCTCCGGCTTGACAAATTCGGCGCCGTCGGCCGGACTTGGGTTGTAGGCCTTCCGCGAAGGAATCGTGAAGCTCCAGATATCGCCTTTGTGTTTCGTCGTACCGTCGGCCTCGACTTCGTCCACGCGCCAAGAATAGGTTGTGCCTGGAACGAGTCCTTCCGGAAAAGCAAATCCGGGGAAACCAACCACTAAAAAGGCAGAGGGTTGGTTGCCGATGAATGTCTCAGCAGCACCGTCGTTGACGTCGTCTAAATTCTCACCTAAGTACACGTCGTGCGAGACCGCCGTTTCACCCGGGGTCCAGGCCAGGGTGATCCACGTGTCCGGGTAGAGCGCGCCGTCCTCCGGAGACGGATCATACGCTTTTAGGAATGCCCCGCGGTGACTTTCCTCGGGACCAATGCCGCTCGGCGTATAATCGGGATTGGTCGTCAGGATGATCTTATCGCAGACAAAGCCGTCCTCGCGCATCCATACGTTAATGGTGTGCACACCGACGCTGGAGACTTCGACGGTCCGTCGCGGTGGATCGTAGTTCGTCGTATTCACCCAGCCGTAGTTCGCTCCAAAACCCCAGAATCTGTGCCCCGTCACGACGGCCTCACCATCAATCCCCGCGTGACAGGAATCCGAGTTGCCGTCCTGACCGTAGCCACGAATCCAAATGTAGTGGGTCCCGGTTTTGACGAAATCGACCTCGAAGTCCAGACACGGGCTGGTATCCGCATAATTCTCATCCGGCCCTCCACCGGTCAAAGGCGTTGCCGGCGTATTCTGCATGGCGCCTTCACCGGAGAAACCGGCCGGTTCCGCGACGAAAATCCATTCGTTGACTTGATAGGGCGTATTCAAGTCGAAGTTTTCGGCCTCCATCGAGACGAGACCGTCGGGCCCTGGATCCTGCCGGTACGGATCGGCACCGACTGGCGTCCCTATGAGTCCGAATACTAAAGCGATAGCAATCAAATAAAGCCAATTTCTACACATCAGAGTAACCCTCCTTACTAAATAAGGAATACCATAATTATCTGTCCCGGTTACGCGCCAGAGCACTCGATATGCACGATAACCGGTCCGTTCGCTTTCACGAGGGGTAGGACTTGTGCGAAAACGAACTCTAAAACCTACTTATACCAAATCGACCGTCTTCAAGTCAAGAGAAATCTTTACTTATCGGACTTGCCATTCGTAGATGGAGGGCACTTTCGGAACGGGTCTCGAAGCGGAGCCGAGTGGAAAGTCCTCGTTGTTCTGCAAAAGTGCGGGTTTGGCCTTGCCCGAGACGATATGACCGTTGCCCCCATAGAGTTTGTTATCGATGAGCTCGATGCCGATGCAGTCCGGCGCGGTTAACGAGACCATCGGCGAGGTGCCGTCCTTGAGGATGAAGACGTTATCTTTAATGATATGATCGAAGCTGGTGGGCTTGGCGAATACCCCCGGGCCGCTATCGACGGTGAAGCGATTGTGGAGGATCAGCCAATTCTCATTCATACCCCCCATCCAAAGACCCGCCCTCGGCGAGCTGACGTCACAGTTATAAACGACGTTGCGCGGTCCGTTCGGGCCGTGCGCCTTATCCTCGGGCGGCGAGGCCCACATCCCGTAGCCGTAGCTGCCGTGGTCCCGCACGGACTGGATAACGCATTGCTCGATGAGGTTCTCGTGAGTCCAGCCGGAGTGCCACTGGCCGTCGCTTTCGTGAAAGACGCTTTTACGAATCACGCACCCGCTGGCGGCCCATTGAAAAAGCGGAGCATGGCGCATCTTGAACGTCTCGACGTTTTCGATCAGGCAATCCCAGCAGCGGTCCCAGCCGGTATAAGCCGTGCCGCCGCCACCTTTGAACCAGGCGTCGTCGAAGACGCAATCGCGAATCTCGCACCATTTGGCCATCGAGCCATAGACGGGAAAACGCCCACACTTTTTGATCGTGACATCTTTGGCCCAGCAATTCCAGCCGTGATAAAAGACCACACTGCTGATCCATAGATTTTCCGTCTGCTCCAACGAGAGGGCTTCGACGCCGCATCGACGGATGGGAATAACTTTCTGGATGTACGAACCGTCGATGACGGGAAATTCGATCCGCAAAGGCTGGTTAATCGTAACGGTCTTGCCTTCGATATCGGTGACGACCATCCGGTACATGCGGTACGTGCCCCACAGGCAGGCGTTCTTCGTGAGCGCCTTCCAACGGTCGGTCGCGGGACCTTCGATCATGATGCAATCCCCGGCGCGAAGTCCGTCGGTACTTTGCAGCGTCAGCGTCGTGTCGCCGCGTTTTCCATCTTCAGCCAGCATAAGCCTCCTGCCGACGGCGCCTTTACCTGCAAACGTAATGGCGGCACGCGAATCCGCGACTGGATCTGTGTCTTTAAACGTCGAATCGAGAATGATCGGAATGTCGCCTGTGAGTTTCGTTCCATTCTTATATTCAGCGATGCCCTTAAGCGTATGTTTACCGTCAGCGATGTTTCCGATAGCATTCCGGCCGTACCGGCTGAAATTGAACGTATTGCCCGAATGTTGCCCCCGGGTCCATGTGCCGATGACCGACTCGTCAACCAAAATGGTCATCTTCGCCAAATCCTTTGGTTTGGCATGCATCTCGATGAGCGTGTCCGGCCCGACTCTACCACCCGCTGAGGGACTGTAAAAAACGACGCGGTCATTAGGAACCGCGTAGCGGAAGATAAGATGTGTTTTATCGGCGCCCTTTCCTCGTATGACGACGTTGTCATAGCGGACGGTTACCGGTCGATCCAGATAGTACGCGCCCTCATCCATTAAAACGGCTCCGCCGCCTCTTTCTCCTGCGGCGTGACAGGCGTTCGCCAGAGATTGCGAGTCGTCGATAGCATCGTTCGGTTTGGCGCCGTAATCCTCGACGGACACAACGGCTTTAACCTCCGGGATTCCCCCCTGAACGCCGCACTTTGTCCAGTTCGGATAGACAATGCCATCCGGGCCGAGAACGTCGGCAAGCGTCATTCGATTCGTTTCATTCGGTTTGATTTTGTAGAGCCGTTCCCAGGGAACGGCGTTCGATTGGCCGGCTGAAACAGAGTAAATCAATGTGGCAATGAGTATCAGGATAAATCGTTGTGATCGCATTATTTCACTCCAGAGAAATGTATATCGAGAGATTATCATACTACGCTATTAGTAACAGAACCCGCTTGTAAAGTCAAGCTGACACAAAAAGGCCTTCACGATAACCATTTGTCGGTTCAAGGTACTCTAACGCCCCCCCTCTTGTCACCCCTTCACGATGCTCAAGGGCAGGCTCTGAGCGCAGCGAAGGGTCTCAATCAAACCGTAAAACTAAGATTCTTCGCTGTGCTCAGAATGACAAAACCATAGAACCAGGGTTTTGTTGGAGCCTCTAAATTATCTTTGACAATAAACAATAAAGGAGGTTATATAATCCAAATACAGATCGAAAGAATCAATTGTGGAGACAACGGTTTATGAAACGAACGAAACCACTCATTACAATCATCCAGATCGCCTGCATCTTGATCCTGTTCGGTAATCCAACGTTTGCCGCTTCGTCTGAAATGATTTTTCCCGACGAACGCTGGCAAGAAGCCGAACCTGAAACGCAAGGCATAGATTCAGATAAGCTTGAAGCGGCGGTTTCGTACCTAAAGGATAATTCCGGCTCCGACGGCGTTAAAGAACTGGTCATTATCCGAAACGGTGTGATGATATGGAAGGGTTCCAATATCGACAAAAAGCACGGCGTCTGGTCGCTGACCAAATCGTTCACGAGCACTGTGCTGGGACTGCTTATCGACGACGGCAAAGCAACGCTCGATACCCGCGCGAGGGATTACGTCCCCGCTATGGCGGCGGTCTATCCGGACGTCACGCTGCGACACTTCACAACGATGACAAGCGGCTATTACGCCGTCGGCGACGAGCCTCGCGGCACGTACAGGCACGGGCCGAGCCGGACGCCTTTCAAACCGGGAGGCAAGCCGTTGTTCGAGCCGCCCGGCTCGCACTACGCCTACTGGGACTCGGCCATGAACCAGTTCGCCAATGTCCTGACTCGTATCGCCGACGAGCCAATAGAGGAATTGTTCAAACGCCGGATCGCCGATCCGATCGGCATGGACCGCTCGAAATGGGACTGGGGCGATTTCGGAAAGGTGGATGGCATCGTCGTCAACGGGGGCTCCGGAAATAATAACAAACACATGTTTATTTCGGCCCGCGAGCTGGCACGGTTCGGCCACTTGTTTCTCAATCGAGGCAAATGGAACGGCAAACAGTTGATCAGCGCCGAATGGGTCGATATGGCCACTCGATCACAAGTCCCCTTATCACTCTCAGTGGGAAAGTTCAGCGCCGCGGACGGTCGAGGGACGTACGGCTTCAACTGGTGGATCAACAGCATCAAACCCAATGGCGAGCGTAAGTGGCCGGATGCGCCCGTCGGCGCGTATTCCGCCAGCGGCTATAACAACAACGATATGTTCATCATCCCCGAGTGGAACATGGTCATTGTCCGCCTCGGTCTCGACCAGAATGACGTTCCGATCGGTGACGCCACCTACAATACGTTCCTGAAAAAAGTCGGACTGGCCCGTTTGCAGTGACGCCGGAAGGCGTTCGTAGCGCGGGCGTCTTGCCCGTGTTTTGCAACACCCTCACGAGCACATTATAATAACGAATGCTCTGTTTCGGCCGTTCGAGCAGAAATTTCACGTTGGACGTTTCAGGCGGAACTGACGAGAACCTCGTCGGCCTGTTCAACCGCCGCTCGCTTTGGCATCGTGAAGAAGAACGTGCTTCCCTCGCCGACAATCGATTCAACCCAGACCTCGCCGTGATTCATTTCCACGATCTTTTTCACAATGGCCAACCCGATGCCGGTGCTCTCGACGCCCTCGCGCGGCTCCAGCGTCTGAAACATGTGAAAGATTTTTTCAAAGTGTATTTCGTCGATTCCCGGGCCGTTATCCTCGACGCTGAACAGCCAGGCACCGTCCTGCTCGGCGCAGTTGATATGGATATGCCCCTCAGGCTTGTCGATATACTTGACGGCGTTGGTGACGAGATTCTGGAAGATCTGTATGACGTGTGTTTTGTCGCACATCATGGTCGGCAGTTCCTTCTCGACGTGAATGTGAATATGCTCCGGGGGGCTCGTGACGTCAATCACGTGCGACATAACGGCGTTCAGATCGACTTTTTTCATGCCCACCTGCTCCCGGCCGAGTCGGCAATACTGCAGAATATCGTCGATGAGCGCCGCCATGTGCTTGGCTTTGGCTACGAGGAGCTGCACCTGCTCTTTACCGGATTCGTCAAATTTGTCGGCGTAGTCCGTAAGCAACCAATTCGCCAAAGCCGCGATGGCCCGAAGGGGCGTCTTCAGGTCATGGGCCGTGATGTGGGCGAATTCTTCCAGTTCGGCATTCGTCCGCTCCAGCTCCTCGACGGTTAATTTGAGGTCCCTGTTCAACCGTTCCTTCTCCTGCTCGGCTCGTTTGCGTTCAGTGATGTCGTGGGCGATCATCGAGATACCGATCATGTCCCCGTGCGAATCCTCAATCGGGGAAACGCTCAACGCCACGTCAATCAACAAGCCGTCTTTTTTTCGTCGTATTGTCTCGATATAATGGTCCCTCTGTCCGTCCCGGATATTCGCCAAAATGTTCGTTTCCTCGTCCGTTCGGTCGGGCGGGATCAGGAATTCGCTTGTCCGTCCGTGGGTCTCCTCGGCGGCGTATCCGAACAGCTTTTGGGCGCCGCAATTCCAGCTTACGATGGTCCCATCCAGCGTCTTGCCGATAATGGCGTCATCCGACGATTCCACGAGCGCCGCCAAACGCGTGACCGCCTCTTCGGTTTGTATGAGCCGAAGGTACTCCGCCGTCGTATTGATCGTGACATACCCGAAGGCGACAACGTAGGCGCCCAAGCGAATCATGTGGGACGACCACCAGCCGACGCCCCAAAGCCCTGAGAGTCGATAGGTCAATCCCGCTACAGCGAACATCAAGCAGTAAGCAATGAACAATAAATACGTCGTATCCTGGTCGTGGGAAAACCGGCGGGCAAAGTAAGCCACCCCGGTAAGGAATAAAGCGCCTCCCATGAGGTTCAACATTTGGGGGATCAGGGTAAACCTCCCGTCGTTCAACATGAAGGGCATGAAATCGCGAAAGAGAAACGCTCCGACGCCAAACAGGGCGCAAGCAGCCGCAACGATCTTGGGCAATTGCTTTCCGAACTCCCCTTTGGCAATCCGCTCGGGCAGCCATATGAACGCGATAAAAACACCGCCCGTGAATTGTGCGACGCTATGCAGAAAAACAAATTCACGGCCGGGCGCCGCGCTGGCATGAAACGCATCGAGAATTGCCATCCCCAACATGGAACAGGCCGGCCAAAGCAGATAGGCGTTGCCTTTTTCGCCTTGGCGCATAAGAAGAAAGCCGGCGATTCCAAGGGCCATGACGCAACCCAGCATTTCAATGACGGCATGAAAGGCCTCGTGTTTGAGCTGCCAGGCCGCCGGAAAAGTACTGGTCAGTGACACACTGACAAACGGGAAAATACCACAGATAATCAGGATTGTGGCGAACAGGACGTTGCTGCGCCATGAATCGGTTGCACATTTGACTGTCGGCATTGCTTCACTCCTCGTTGCGTAACGGCGGCGCAATACACTTTCGTTTGTTATAACGTGAATCCCTTCCTCGCTTCGAGCCCTTACTCATTAGAGCCAACGTGCTATCGATAGACTATCGGCGATTCTCGAACGCTCCATAACGTAATGCTGAGGGGATGTTTAGATAATTCCGCTTCGTCTCGAAAAAACAATCATTCGACACCGCCGGCAAAAAGATTTGTCCCGATAATCAAAACACTTTCGGATTCCAAATGCTTATCGCGAAATGATTTCGATGGGAATAGCCGGGAAAGTACCCATTAAAGAACGCCGTCTCGCAGGAGCAGGTTTACCTTTTTGAGGCTTTGGCGTCGAGTCCCTGTAGGCCTCGACGATCAGATTATCGGCAATGCCGGGCTGGGCAAGATCCTTATCAGCCTTGAGCCGGAACGTCAGACCTTCTCGTACGACGGCCACGTCGTGAAGCGTCACCCCCTGAGGTGGCGCGTTGAGTTCAAGCGCCGCCTGCTCGAAGTTTTGGCTCCGGCTGGTCCTGAATAACACCTGCGTCGAGCCGCCTACGGGAATTCGTACGGGTTCCTTGGCAGCCAGTTCAACGGAAGGGGTGCCCCAACGGGCTTTCTGCACGACAACCAAAAATTCCCGCGCCGGCACCAAATGTCGATAAAGAAAAGCCTGCATAACATCATCGGCGGCAACGACGGGCCGACGGATCGTTTGGCCGCCAATGTTTGCACGGCCTTCCAGCTTTAACACAACCGGCTGATCGGGTGCCTTGGCGGGTGCCCTCAACGTCATGCGGACCTGGTCGCAACCGGCGGGAACGCGTCCGCCGCTCAACTCGAACCCCCGCGGCACCTCTTGGAGGACGATATCAATCGGACCGTTATAGCCATCCTTACGCAATGCGTGGATGCGAATCGGAACGATTTGACTGGCGCGTATATTGAGGTTGGACGGCGTCACCCGCAGCGCGAAGTCCCCTTCGGCCGGCGCGACGCGCAAACGATACCCAAACGCTTCGCCCCCGTGATGCTGCGTATCGGATAGATGCACGTAGTACGTTCCGTTTTTCGGTAGCTCGGCCAAAAGATACGAGTCCGCATGATGCGTCATCAACCCCATTACGTCCACGTGCAGGTAGCTTTCCTTCACCACATAATCGTCGTTCCATTCTAGCACGCGTCCCGTCGCATCGGTCAATCGCAACAGCGAATCCAACGGAGAATTCAATCGGCGCGCGTTCACTTCCGCCGCGACCTTATCGCCGGCCCGGCCGTCAAATACAAAGACATCAACATCATTACCTTCGCCGATTCGCCCGTTAATGATCTTCGGCAGATCGATCCGCTGCGCCTCCTTCGCGGTATTGTTCGATTCCCTCTCGTCGCATTCCGGCAGGGCATCCACCGCATACGGCACGGCGTTCGAGAAATGGTTGCCATCATAGTAAGCCGTCCGCCGAATACAATCCCCGTCGGATTGCATATCGAGTGGAAGCTGCTCCTGGGGTAGATTCCAGCCCGCAACCTTCGCGACGGTTTTATGTCCCTCCCGACCGCCCAATGGAAACATCTGCGTGATAAAAGGTTGCTCGCTGACCGAGATGCGATAGACAAAATCCTCCCGTCCGCGATAAATAGAATCGCGAATCTCCAACTCGTACTCCCCGGTTCCCTCAATCCGGAAAAAAAGAACCGGGTCGGGATCGAACCGGAAATCGTCTGCGAAGGCGATTTCGTTGCCCGCCGCGTCGTAGAGTGCCAGCGTCGCCTGGAACCAGCCGGGCACTGCATCAGCTAAATACGGGATTAGGCTCCGCGCGTGCGCCCGGATCACGAGTTGTTGCCCCTGGCTCGCACTAAAGCGGAAGCGATCGACATCGCCCGGCATGATCTGTCCGTTCAATAAGACCGGCAGCGTGAGAGGCTTGGCGCTCAACAGGCTTGTCAGCTTCGGCAGGTCCGGCAATTCCGGATACGCCTTCTCATCATTCGGTTCCAGTTCCCGTACCTCCGGTAGCAGACCCACCTGGAATACAACGGGATTCGTCACGCCCGCCCGCGTTTGGAGCCGCAGTTCCCGGTTGCCCGGCCTCGCGTCGGCGTCGATCGTGACCTCGATGAGCACGATCTCGGCGATCTGCCGGTTGAGCTGCAGCTTCGTCCGCGGGAAGAACAACATACTCCGAATATGAGCCAGTTCCCGAAGACTTTTATTATCCAGGTCCTCCAATAACGGATGGTCCGGCAGTTTCACCTCGGGCTTCTTTTCCTCTTCCTTCTTGGCCGCCTCTTCTTTCTTTATTTCCGTTTTCTGCTTTCTGTCTTCTGTTTTCCGTCGATTGACGGGTTTCGAGCGAGGTCGGTATTGAATCGGCAGCTCGGACAGGCGCTTCTCGCGCACTTCTTTCATTCGCTCCTGGAGCAATTCGCGCTGTTCACTTTGGATGTTTCTTAGCGGTCGGATGTACTTAATGATTTTCGCATGTACGCCCTCGCCGGAGATATATACGTCGCTCGCATCTCGAAGGATCTGCCCCCCAACCGTGAGTTGAAACGTCGTCCCCTGCTGCCCCCCGGCCGGGTAGAGATATCCAATTTGAGGCTGAGTTGTACTCGACTGACCCCACGCGGTCACGCCCCAAAGACAAAACAAAACAACTGCGGCACGAAAGACAAGGCACGACAGACGAAAGATGATGACCGCGGCACAACAGGAAAGGATTTGACCATTGTCCATCATCCTTTTTACCGTGCTGTGGCACTGTCGCAGCAGGTCATCCATCGTATTCCGCCTTCCGATTAATCGATTAGCATTGGTGCACGGGAAAACGTTCGTCCGTGATCATTTTGTTGTTAGTTGATTTCCGACGCCTAAATCAAAAACAGGGATCCTTGATCCTGTCCCCTTTTCTCACTCTGCTGGAGCGTTTGCGTGGAATAATCATCCGCTTCCGATTCAGAAATATAGGCAGTGGAATAATCCAGCGTATCGACAAGACACTGTAAATAATCCCCCACGGCCAAACCGCCCTCTATATTTTCATACGATAATGCCAAATCGGCAAGATTCACATCGGCATATTCACCGACGTTGTTAAAGGCACAGTATAAATGCACCGCAAAAACGGGATGAAATCCACCGATGTTTTTGCCTTGTTTGCCCCCCACATTATATAGTTTTCCAATGGAGAATGTTCTTTGGCTCAACTCATTCCTTAGCCCGTATATGAATCCCCCCGAGTCTTGATTGCCTTTGAGGTCGTCCATGAATTTATCCGTCGGATACAGGATACTCCCTTCCATATAATAATCTTGTTCGGCCTCATTCGTAAAAAAGATATTCACGTAACGCGTTGCGTTCGGGTCGTCCAGGTTCCATGCGGCCATATGCTGAAGGTAACGTTCGTTAATGACTTCCGTAAGGATCACATGTTTACTTGCCTGATAGAGGTCGCCTTCATATACCTCATCGGCCAAATAGTGTACAAACATCTCCTCAGCTTTTTTAATTGCCTCGATATCATTCGTCCTCATCGAGTCGGACACATCGATAAAAATCATAAAATAGGTGTCCACGGCCATTTCCGCCCACGTCGGCTCATTCGGATCATTTGGATCATTCGGATCGCCGGATTCACCCACCTCCATGAGCTCGATCTCCCCAAGATATTCACCGGCGAAACCCACCTCCCGGAGCGACGACAGCACGAAGGCTCCAAGAGCCCACGGGACAAAGCACAGACAAAAACGAAAAACGGCTCGTTGACGATTGCCGTTGGTATTCTTCATCGTTCATCTCCTTTCGGATCGTCTATCCCAACAGCGAGCAAAAGATCCGAGACGTTTCGTATCTTTAAAGACCCGAACCACCCGATGTTGCTCAGACTTGGACCTATAATCCTATATTATATACCCGGCGCCCCCACAAGTCAAGCCTTCAGGCCTCAACTCGCACTGTGCCAATCCCCAAAAAATAAGCCGTGATAATGAGAATCGAGCCGTAAGTACATCGAACCGCCCACCATTTACAGAGGCGGCTGAACAGATTGAAGGATTCTTTAACGCGCCGAATTTCGGCGAATATCACCTTCTCCTCGGCCGGAATGGTTTGAAAACGTAGATAGAAAGTACTTTCTGTCTTAGGTGTATCGCGAAACCAGTTAATCGCTGTATAGGCCACGTAACCAACTCCGCCCGCTAATATTTTCTGGATAACAACCCTATAAGATAGACCCGTGAAGATATAATCTCATACCCACGTGTAAAAAGAAGTGGTTCTTTAACAGAATGTTTAAAAATGCTTTCGCCAGACTTACGCCGACATAGAGAAAGGCCCCGCCATATTGGCGGGGCCGGCTTCTCGGCCCGATGGGCACGACAAAGTGATGGTCTCGACATTGAATGAGTTCTGCAAAATTGGAAGTTAGGTATACTTTTGGAAAGAAAAAATTCGTTTTCTCTATTTTTTCTTTCTAAAATAAGTCAACGTTGTTCTGCAACCCTCATAACAAATCGCCATATAACGTTTTCTTTGATCGTATAATCTCATGTTGATTCCAATTATCTTAAGAAAATCCGAAAGAAGATTTTCTTAAATAATATATACCTAACCTCCAATTTTGCAGAACTCAAACCCCAAGGCCAAGGAAAGGAGACGTCTAACCGATCGCTTCGTTCCCCACCTCCCCCGTCCGAATGCGGACACATTTGTGTAAATCGATCACGAAGATCTTGCCGTCGCCGATCTGTCCGCTTTTGGCCCCT
>JAFGTG010000309.1 GCA_016934255.1 Sedimentisphaerales bacterium | reverse complement strand
GAAAGAGTCCGTAAGATGTATCCATACCGCAACTTAGTCCAACAGCAATACGGAGCTACAGGGTAGCGCATGACAAGTTACGCTCAATTAAATTTTTCATTTCCTAAAGAGAAATTGCTCCTTAAATACCCCCTCACGCTCTATTTGGATAGGCAAATAATTATCGGCCTCAAATATGACGCCATCTTAATTATCTTTCACTCTCTTATAATAGGTTAAGCAGATCCTTTATTGAACCGATACATTTCACCGAGTGGAACGTGTTTTTCACACGCATTAAGGATAATCATTAAGATGGATTCCGGAGTTTTAGGGACGTTATTAATCAGGATGAAGATGACGGCTGTACGGATCGCGACGGGCCGTTTCACGCACGGGGTCTATCTTCTTCCTGTTTTGCTCCTCGTTTTTCTTTCGGGGTGCGGCAATAAGTTTTTCGATCCGGCGCAGGTTGGTCGTTTTCGCCCCGTTCCGGCCGTGAATGTGATCCTGGATACGCTCGGCGTCGCGGAAGAAGTGCCCGTGGCCTGGGAGGGAGCGGAAGAGCCTCTACCGATTGATATCGTTCCGAAAGATACGGATTATATCATCAGGGCCGGGGATGTGGTGAGTATCGATATTTTCGAACTCTTACGTGAGAACATTCATCATATTAATAACTACGTCGTGACCGAAACCGGCAAGATTTCCATCCCGGAAGTCGGCGTCGTCCAGGCGGCCGGCTTAACCGAAAAGCAGCTCGAAGAGCAAATCAAAAAGATCGTCTCTCCGTCGATTTTAAAAACGCCCTCTATCACCGTTATGTTGGTCGCATCCCAGCAGCGTGCTTTTTCCGTCCTCGGCGACGGCGTGCAATATCCCGGTCGATACTCGATCCCGCGATATGATTTTAGACTAACGGACGCGCTCGCTACGGCGGGCGGTTCGAGTCAGTTCAATGCCAGCCATATTTATGTTTCACGTTTTACCCGGCAGGGCGAGCCTTCGCCCGATCTCATCAATCCGGGCTACGGTGAGCTCGAACTGGAAGTGATCGAGCCGTCGAATGCCCGACGTCAGTTCCAATCGAACAGGCCGGCGGCCTTGCAAAACCGACCTCAATGGCCGAGAAGCAACGTTGTTATTACTTCGTCTGAGATGATTTCCAATGGCGAATTGACACAACCCTATCAATTTGAACGATACGATAACGGACAATCTCGTTTATACGCCAACAATACTCAGGGAAGAACGTTAAACCGTACGGCAACACCCCAACCAACAGAACCACCACCAAGCGTGGACGAAGTATTAAATATACTCTCCGAGCGGACACGACGGGGTGAGCAAACGACCGAACCCACGACGCCGGCACCGACACGAAGAAATGTATTACAGCCGTCCGTTGCCCCGGCACGACCCCCGGTCACTGAGACGCCGACGAGCCCCACAACCGAGCAAGCCGAGATCGAGTGGGTTTTCCAGAACGGCAAATGGATCGCAGTGCCGAAGACACCCCAACCGCAAGTTGAGCCACAGCAACCACCCGGCCATACGGAGTGGATCTTTAAAAATGGTAAATGGGTTCCCATTCAAGTTGGTCCGGCCCAGCCGCCTGTGCCGACGGTGGAACCGATGAGACCTCGGCCGGAAGCTCCGGAGATTACATGGGATCAAGAGGAAGACAAGACGCGATTAATTAAAATACCCGCCGATAAGCTGCTTGCTGGCGATCCACGATATAATATCGTGATCAAGCCCGGGGATTCCATTTTCGTGCCCGTAGATATTATTGGTGAGTTTTACATCATGGGCAACGTCAATCGGACGGGACCGATCCCCCTGACGGGCCGGCATATGAATCTTAAGCAGGCAATTGCCACCGCCGGCGGATTAGGACCTCTGGCCTGGCCTCAACGGTGTGAAATCGTCCGACGAATCGGAAGGGAAAAAGAAGAAATCGTCTTGGTGGACCTGGATAAAATCTACAGCGGGGAGCAGCCGGACTTCTTTATTAAACCAAACGATTTGATCAACGTCGGCACGCACGCGACATCCAGATGGCGGGCCGTGTTGAGAAATGCCTTCCGCGCTACGTATGGTTTCGGCTTTGTGTATGACCGCAATTTTGCGGATATGGACTTCGTAGGCGCCACGCCGATCACGCGACAGGTGCTGGATTGGTTCTGACGGATAAACAGAGTAATGATATAGAAATATTCCGGATTTTTGAGGTTTGACTTTTTTGCTTCTCAACGGGCCATATGATAGACAAAATCACCTCTTCAATAGTCGAAGGAATCCAATTCACGGCGTTCCCGAGTCATTTTCATTTACATAGTGACTCCTCTATTGAATGTCCCAAACTTGAGACACAAATCAACAGCGTTCCTTCTCATAAGCATCCGTGGCGTGAGCTCCGAGTGCATCAGTATATCAAAATACTCATTCTCGGTGGTTTGATCTGTTATCTGTTCCGCGTGGAAATGATACAGATCGTCGGTCGATGGTTGACGGACAGTGGCTGGTCACACGGCTTTTTGATCCCGATTTTTAGCTTATATTTCATCCATCAAAAAAAAGATCAAATCTTAAATGTGCGGACCCAACCGAATTATCTCGGTTTGATGCTGTTGGTTTTGGCGATTGGCTTCTACATTCTCAACCGATTCAGCCCATCCGGATACGAGTATTTCTGTCGTATTTCCATCATCACAACACTTGCCGGCGTCGTCCTGTTTCTGGGGGGATGGAGCTTCATTAAACTGACCTGGCTGCCGATCGCGTTTCTCGTGTTCGCGGTGCCGTTGCCGGAGCGATTTTACAAGGCACTGACCATCCCGATGCGACAATGGGCGGCGTCCGTAGCGAGCGGTTTGCTCAATCTGGTGCCTGAGCTGGACGCGATGGCAAACGGGGTGATCATCGATGTTTTTTATAAAGGCCGGCTCCTGGAACCGGCGCTGGACGTCGCTGAGGCGTGCTCCGGCATGAGACTGCTGATGGCCTTTGCGGCGTTGGGAGTGGCTATGGCGTATTTGCATGACAGGCCCCTGTGGCAGCGAATGATCCTTTTAATCTGCACGGCGCCGATTGCCATACTTTGCAATATCGTTCGAGTGACTGTCACCGGGTTTATTTATGTTTTGATTCATCCGAAATACGCCCAGGGAATCTATCACGATCTTTTAGGAATGGCGATGTTACCTTTGGCGTTTGGATTGTATGGACTCCTCGCGTGGTTTATGTCGAGTTTGTTTATAGACGAATCCCATGCGATTCGTGAGGAGGTCATTATTCGCAGGTGTCATCCGTGATGGCAGAACTAAAAAACAATTTACGTGTTTATTTACAGCCGGCTTTTGTGATATGCGTATGGGTGCTGGCGACGACCGGGATTGGCATGTCGGTCACCATGAAGCATCTGGGAATTATATTACAAAAAGAACCTTTGCCGCTCAAACGATCTCTTGAGTGTCTGGATGAAGCGGACTTGACGCCTTATCAAGTTGTTCCGCCCAAGCTTAAGATTACCAATAGCGAGGTATTGAAAGCCTTGGGAACGGAAGACTATATTCAGTGGATTCTGGAAGATACCGAGCAGCCAGCGACGAGTCCTGTTAAGGCATGTCTGTTGTTTATCACCTATTATCCGCTTCCGGACCGGGTGCCGCATGTACCGGAAGAATGCTGGACGGGTGGGGGATACCAGAGGCTTGGCTCGGAAGAGGTGAGACTCAATATTCATACGACGGGGGATGAAAAAGTCGATATTTCGGCTAAATACCTTGTTTTTGGGCCGAAAAAGGCTAACGTATGGGAAAACAGGTTTCGAGTTCCTGACGTGTATTTTTTTCGAGTGAACGGGCACTATGCCAGCAGCCGGGAAGAAGCTCGTATCGCTTTAAATAAGAACCTTTTCGGTAAGCACTCGTATTTTTGCAAGGTAGAGTTGGTTTTTAACGTAGGCTCTGTCGCACCGAGTAAAAAAGAATTGATTAGGGCGAGTGAAAAGCTCTTAGGCGTGATTTTACCCGTTCTTGAAAGAGATCACTGGCCCGATTGAGAGCGATTAATCGCATGATGATACGAACTATACGACATATTCTATTTGAGGTTATATCTTATGATGCAAAGGAGGCTTAATAAGAAAGTCGCACTCATCGGTTCCGGGATTTTCATACTCGTTTTATTGGCGGCCATCGCCGTCGTGTTCCAATTGGGACACGATCCGCGGGAGTCGATCATGGAAGCCGAAGGGGCCTTAAAGGCGGCGCGCGAAGCGACGAACGAGCAGGAAAAGCAGGAATTGTATAAGCGGGCGAAGTACGCCTATGGCAGCGCTTATGACCGGGCCGGAGATGATGAGCTGAGAAAAGAGCTCCTTTTCAAGATGGCCGATATGTATCTCGAAACCGGAGAATGGAGATTGGTCTTGGGATGCTGGGAGCAAGTCATCCGGTTAGACCCGAGTAATGCACAAGCTCGTTACGACGTCTTGAAATACCTTTATATTACAGCGGACAACGGGCGATTTAGGTTATGGCAGCAGGTGACGGAGCGTGCAACGGAGTTCCTTGAGAAGGTGAATAGTGAGGACCTTGCGAAAGACTCAGCAACGTATGACATTCCTGAGTTGCGACAAGACAAAGACAACACGCGGCGGCTGGAGTCTTTTTTGTATTTGGTGCGAGGCAAAGCGACGCTTGAAATGACGCGCCTTGGCATGGTGACGGACAGCGATGTATCGCTTGCAAAGGCGATTGCGGATTTGAAAAAGGTTCAAGAGCTTGAGCCTGAAAATATTCAAACCCTTTTGTACCTGGCGCAAGCGGCCATGACGAAAGGGGGGATTTTTGCCTCAAGGGGTAATTTACAGGAAAGGGACAGGGCGACAGAAGAAGCGATGGCGCTTTTAGAGCAGGCGGTCGCAAAAACGGATTCCGATCCAAGGGCGACCATCGAGCTTCTCGCTTTAAAACTTAATCTCACGGAAGCCAAAGATTTCGCACAGCAAAAGGAGCGAATTCGCTCGCTCGAACCGGAATATGTGTTGCTGGTTGAGGCATTTAGTACCCATGCAGAAGCCTATGCGGCCCTTTCGTCATTCTATACGGAATACTCCACCTATTCGGATCCGGAATTACGTTTGGGCATTCTCAAGAAGGCCATTGAGGCGGCTGAAAAAGCTATGAAACTCGATGAAGAGAATGCTATGTATGCCGTCAATGCGGCACGTTTGCACTATCGTCTTTTTTCCGTCTATAATGAGACGGCGGAGATAGAGACGGCGATAGAGATTGCCAAAAATGCACTGTTACTACCGAGCGCTCAGGAAAGCACCGGTCCATGGCAAAACGTTAACCGGTACAATCGATATGGGCTCCAAGCCCTGCTGGCCCAATGTTATATCGAGCAAATCCATAAAACGGATGAGCCGGTAACATCGTCAAAAGTGCGTGAGTGGCTGGCGGGTGCGGAGGGCGCCGTGCACGAAATCGAACAAATTTTTAGCAGCGGTGAAGAGCCGTCGGTCTATAAGTGGCGGGGCATGCTCGAGCTGGCCAGGGGGAACAAGGATGCCGCCGTGAAGGATCTCTATAAAGCTTACGAACAATTCAGGGCTGTGATGCCGCAGGAACCGCCTTGGCCGCGAAATGCGGAATTTGCCCACCTCTCATACATTCTGGCGGGGATTTTTAAGGATTCGACCGAAATCGGCGCCGTCCACGATTTTTTACTGATGGCGATCTATTCGGGCATCGGCGACGTCAAACCCGAAGCCTATTTGGATTATGTGGATGTTCTTTTACTATTAAATCGCTGGCCGGAGGCCTTGCAACAGATTGACGCCTTTGAGGAATATTTAGGCGCTAATCAAAGAAGTCAATCCCTTCGCGTACAGGCGTATATCGGGGCTATGCAGTTTGACGAAGCGGAAACGGAGCTGGGCACAATGCCGGCTAATGATGTAGAGACGATGAAACTCCGCCTCGTTTTAACACAGGTAAGAATCCGCCATATCCAACGTACCGCAAAACCAACCAACGCGAACGATATAGACCAACTGAAATACCTAAGAGACAATGAAGCAGATTTGCTCGGAAAATTGCTGGCAATGGACCCGAATGCTGTGGATGAAACGGCCTTTATGGGCGTGTGTAGAAATTTTCTTACGCAGGGACAACTCGACCGGGCCGGGCGCTTAGTCGATCAATTTTTAAAAGCCTTCCCGGACAGTGTTATGGTTCAGGTCTATCATCAGATTCTTTCCGAACCCGACCCTGCGAACGTTTCACAACAACGGCTGAAGGAGATTGAAAAGCAGGTTTTGTCGGGCACGACCGATCCGATGCTTCGCGCTCTCAAGCTGGGTATCTACTATAGCAACTATAACGACATGGAGAATGCAACGAGCCAGTTTAAAACGGCCTTCGACCTGGCGATGGCGCAAGAGCCCGTCTCCGAGGGTCTTCTTTTTGAGCAGACTAAATTGGTCGCGAACAACACTCTTGATATAGCGATTGAAAAGCAGGATTGGGCGTTGGCGGAGAACATCGTCAAGGCGGCTCGAACGAGGAATCTCGATGGTTGTCAAGGGCAGGTTTTTGCCGCTCGCCTTGCACTGGCTAAGGAAGATTACAACGATGCCCTGGTCCGGGCCAACGATTGTCTCGAACAAAAGCCCATATTTTCACATGGCTATATGCTCCGGAATCATATTCAGAGCGCTCTCGGGAACGATCACGCCGCGATGGAAGATATTCGCCGGGCCGTATTTTTAAATCCGCTGGATAGTACGATTGTCCGGACATTGGCGAGTACGTTATATTATCGCAATCGTAAGCTCGGGCCGAACGTTTCAGACGCTCAGGTCGCTGAGACGAAAAATGCTCTGCTCCAGGCCATCGCCTTAAATCCCGGCGATCTGGGTTTACGGAGCCTCTATGCCGACTACATAACACCGATCGAACCCTTAAAGGCCGTGGCGATTCGGCAGGATTTGGTCGCGGCCGACCCAAGTCTCGATAATATTATATTGCTCGGCAAACTGGCAACGGAGGTCGCCGCCAAGCAGGACGATCCGCAAACCCGGCAGGGGATGTTCGATATCGCTGAATCCGCCTTCGAGCAGGCCAAACAAATCTCTCCTGACGACAAGCGAATGCTGTATTACTACGCGGAATATTTCAGGGCCAAGGGTCAGGAAGACCAAGCCAAGGCGCTCCTTGAGAAATCAGATGAGAAAACGTTGCTCTGGAACCACTATCTCCAGGCCGGTCAATACGAGGATGCGCAGAAGGTTTTGCAGCAGTTATATGACAGCGGCGACAGGAACGGCTCCGTCCTCAGAGGCTTGCTGTTTATCGCCGAGAAAACGGTGGATATAAAGGGTGTGAAACTGTACGCCGGGGAGCTTGTAAAAACTGAAGATACGTTGGAAAATCATCTTTTTCAGATACAAGCCTTTCTACGTGTGGGGCTTATTAAAGAAGCCGATCTCAAGCTCCAGAGTTTTAAGGAGAAATACCCGAACGAACCGAGAAGCTTATTGCTTGAGGCGGCGCTCGCCATGAAACAGAATAAGCTGGATGAAGCGATGGATTTGGCCAATCGAAAACTCCAGAACGATTCCGATAATCCCTCCGCATGGCGACTCAGAGGGGAAATTAACTTTTATCGGAAAGAATTTGATAAGGCCGTGAGTGATCTGAAAAAAAGTAAAACACTATCGGATATGCCTGAGACCCGTGTATTTCTGGCAAAAACGTATCTGCAAATGGAGCGTTATGAGGATGCTATAACGGAGCTTCGAAACGCCATAAATGCTCCCGGTGCTCCCATGGAAGCCAGATCCCTGCTCGAACATATCTATCTCCAGCTCGGCAGAAAATCGGAACTCAAGACGCTGTATGAAGATACGCTTGAAAAATTACCCAACGATCCGTATTGGCTCACTCAGGCCAGTGCCTTTGCTCTTCAAACGGGTAAATATGACGAGGCTATCGATTATATCGACAAGTGCATTCGCCATGCCGAATCGACCGATCCCGCTCGAGTGGACTATATTGTGAAAAAGGGTGAGGTGCTGACGGAGGTGTACAAACAGACTTCCGATAATAATTATCTCAAAACCGCCATTACAGAATACGAAAGTCTCTTAGGCAAAATGCCGAATAATACTCGTGTTGCGACAGTACTCAATAATCTGGCGTATTGGCTCGCCGAAACCGAAGAAAGGCTTTCGGACGCGCTGAATTATGCCAAAAGGGCGCTGGAATTAGAACCGAAAAGTCCGAGAAAACTGGATACATATGCCTATGTGCTGCTTAAAACCGGAAATGCATCGGAAGCCGACAGGTTTTTAACGGAGGCGTTACAGCGCTTCGAGCAAAACCGGATTCCCGTTCCGGCTGACGTGTACGAGCACAAGGGAATGATTAAAGAGCAGCTCGGTGAAAAACAACAAGCCCGAGCGGCGTATGAGGAGGCGTTGAATGTAGGTGAAAAGAGTTTGTCG
>JAFGTG010000308.1 GCA_016934255.1 Sedimentisphaerales bacterium | reverse complement strand
CAGACTATTATCAGCTTACAACTCGAAAGAGGTCGTCCAAGAAGAAAGGTCGGATAGATATGTTCCCTGTAATGTTAGCACAGACTCTATAGAATCGGAATAATATTCTCGCTTCATGGCAAGTTCAATTATTGTTTTTGACCGACTATACCTACTATCGGTAACTATCTCTTCTCCGGTGGAAATCTCTTTTTTTGTTGCTCGATCATCTTGACGGTTATGTCAAAATCGCTTTCCTGTGTATCTCTGAGGGTGATTCGCCTTCGATTAAATTTTTCGTATTCCACCTCGGCGAGTTGCTTCGCCATTTCGTGCGATACCCGGCCTGCATCTTCTAAGATCTCTCGATCATTCAAACTCAGAAAACCGTTGAGTTTGTCAATCCAGTCTCTCATGTACATGGGTATCCGGCGCATCGCCTGGCCCTCGGCAAAAACAAGGTACTGCTCGACTAAATTGTTCAATGCCCGAAGCTCATCTTCTTGGAGGTAATTCTTGGCAATAACCACGTCACCCTTGCGGATATTCTCGCCTCTGAAGCTTGTCAGTCCCATATTGGGTTGACTTGAATTTGCCCGCTTGTGAATAATCTCCGCCGCGGTCATCCCCGTAATAGCCCAGTGCAGTTTATTCTGGACCGTTTTGAAAAACGTAAGACTCATTTCATCAGTGGGATCATAGTCAACGCTGGTTGAATAAATATCCGTGATCTTCTGATAGAATCTACGCTCGGAGGTTCTGATTTCCTGAATGCGTCGAAGCAACTCATCAAAATAGTCAAACGGCTGGTCAGGATTTTTTAGCCGCTCATCGTCCAGCACAAATCCCTTAACGATATATTCCCTCAGTCTTTGGGTGGCCCATTGCCTGAAACGGGTCGCAATATGAGATTTTATCCGATACCCCACAGAGATGATCATGTCAAGATTATAGTGTTTGACTTGCCTGCTGACCTTTCTGGCGCCCTCCGTTTGAACTATTAAGTAATCCTTAACAGTTGCTTCTTCCGAAAGTTCTCCTTCGTCATAAATATTTTTGATATGAATATTTATATTCGGAATGGTCGTTTGGTAGAGTTTCGCTAAAGCCGCCTGATTAAGCCATAGTGTTTCCCCTTCCAGACGGACTTCAATCTTCGTCTGTCCACCTTCGGTCTGATATATCAGTATCTGCCCGCCTTTTGGTGCTAAATCACCCGGAGTCATTATTGTCGCTTTCTGTTAATCCATCAATGCCGATGTTTTATTCTCCACTGCAACGCCATTTCCGAAAAGCCACCTTGCAAATCGTCGTCCCCACAAAGCCTGAATGTAGCACTCCGGCCGGACCAACGCAAACTGGTCAAGTATCGTAACTGTGAGGAGGGTACGTCGAGATTCTGCCATCCTCCTATTTGATCTGTGCCATAATACACGATGAGAAAGGGATTATTTGGGCCTAAACTTGATATGGCTCTTTTGGCTCGCTCTCTCGTGGCTGATGCTCTTCGTTTCGTCCTGAGTGGCGAATAGGAGTAGGTTCCGTTCTGATTAATGATGTCACCTGCTGTTCTGACCCTCCTGCGTGGGATTACCATCGTTTCGGGCTTTCTTTCTCTATCAAAAACGACGAACATTCGCCGACGTGATTGAGGAACTCCAAAATCTGCGGAATTCAAAACCTCCACGCTGGTGTTGTAACCAAGACTTACAATACCCTCGATCAGTTCGGTATAGCGATCCCAGTTCCTCATGCTGACGACGTTTTCGATGATGATCCATCGAGGTTTGAACGCTTCAGCGAATCGGGTAACCAGCAGGGCCGTCTCCCTGCTTTTCTCACATCTTGGCTTGTTTCCCTTCGCAACGCTGTGATTCGTGCACTCCGGTGAGGCCATAATCAAGTCGATTTTTCCGAGTTCTCTTGCTATCACAAGAGGATTATGGTCCTCGATGCGTCCGCCGTAGAAAGCTGCTTTGGGAAAATTGTCTCGATAAACTGATTCGGCCGTCTCCCACATGTCAAAACCGGCGACGATTTCTACGCCTGCTTGTTGCGCACCCCAACTGCTCCCTCCCGCCCCACAGAACAAGTCAATTGCACGCACCCGCTTCATAAATGCGACTCCATACAGTATTTATCGACATATTTTTACATCTTACCCCATAAATTTACACCTTTCTATCATTTTTTCCCTCGTGTTCTCCTTCGGCCCAGCCCTGAGTATATCGAAGGATGGCCTCTGTGGCTATGAATTGTCTTACGTATCTTATAAGTTGTATTCAGAAATGGAGGATGGTTCATCTTATGTGTATAACTGTTATGTCGTTCGACATTAATGTTGACGAACAAATCTCTTTTTTGATAGTATATTTCGCGCGCCGTGACTGCGTCGTTATGCAGGATTAGGGGCGACCCTAACACGGCGTCTTTTTTTAATGAATCATGGCGATTCTATGTCTCTCAATTTGCATGTTTCAAATCCCAACCTCTCTTATATCCCCTTTGCAATTCAAACCTATCGATATCTAAATCTATCATGTTCACTCACCACAATCAACCTTTTTTTGATTTGTATATTGTATAGCGTACAGCGTATTGCGGATAGCGTATGTCCCATTCGATTGCGCTCAGGGCAAGCTAAAAACACATCGTCTGGAGTCTGAAGCCCTTGCCATTGACTAATGACTATTGACCATTGACTATTGTCTCAGTGCCTTCGCTGTTAAGAAAATCCGCGTCATCCGCGAAACTTGTGCCATAGGTATCCGCGGTTAAATTTATATTGACTATGGGTGTATATTGTAGTATAATTTTTAACTAACAATTGAATAGGCTACAAACTCAGGACCACAGACCCAAGACAGAAGAAAGGTCATCGGGTCATCAGGTCATCAGGTGGTGGGAATCAGGATGTCAGGGAATCAGGAATTGAATATCGAATATCGAATATCCAATGTCGAATATCGAAGGTTAAAAACAGTGTAAACCCATGTAAATTTATGCCATGGGTATCCGTGTCGAAATAAACAAAGAAAAAGTGTCCGTTCGTGTTCATTCGTGGTTCCTTTTAACCCAAAAATGCACAAAAATTCACATTTTTTTACAAAAACCTTCAAAAACCATATCAAAAATTCGTATTTCTCCGGGGAATTTCAAAGCTTGTCCGTAAAAACGAAGCCCATTGATTCGTTTTGAGTATTGCGTGATGCGTATTGCGGAAACGAATGTGCAAAACAAAGCCAATTTGCGAACGGCGGATTGGACGGAAACTCTTATGAAACAAAGACATAGACACACTCATCCCCCCTGATGCGGCTGAAAACAAACCCAATTCAGACCCAAATCATCGTCTGCAGCGTCATTTCCGCTTGATCAGGGCGACCCAATCCCTGTCGGCGTCTTGGGGCGGCTGGCCGATAGCGACCCGGCCGGGACCGGAGATGCGGGCGGTCGAGCCGGTTTGTAAGTGACCGCCGGTGCGGGGGTTATACCATTGGACGGTGAAGGTCGCTGTCCTCGGGACTCCTTCCGGAGAGCTATCTCCCAGGTCGAGGTTCGTTGTGCCGCCGTCGGGTAGGTAGAGGGCGTAAATCTGGCCCGGCTGGGCGAGGCAATAGGCCTTCTCCGTCGAGATTAGGGTGTCGGACGGGGTCATCGTCCAGAAGGGCAGATGGTTGTGGAAGAACTCGAGCGCATAGCGCGTCTGGTCCCACATATTGTTACGCGTCCGCCAGTCCTCGCAATTGATGTCCATGTGCGGGAAGCGGTGGCCGAAGTACCATTCGACGCCCGACCCGCCGGACATGAGATTGCCCCATAGGGCCAGCTTGCGCGGCCCGTCGTGGTCCGGGTCGTCGGCGTCGGGGTTGACGCCGTGGCTCGCGGGCGCCTGCTCGTCGCCGAAAATGGCCCACTTGCGTCCCGCCTCGGCCGAGAGTTGCCGGAGCGCAGCGGCGTCGCGATGATAGCGGTCCAGCGCGCTCTGGATCGACGACGCTTCGAAGCACGGATCGCCCAAGATGCCCTTGTAGAAGCCGGGCGATTTATTGTTGTGCGTGTGTACCGTGATCGGATGGTCGTAGGGGTCCAGCGCTCGAATGTATGCGGCGATCTCCCTGCGGTCCTTGTCGGGCGTGTTGTTTTCCTCGCCGAGGTTCCACATCACGGCCAGGTGGTGGCTGAACCGCGCGACCAGTTCGCGGTAGTAGAGCTTTCGGATCGGATTCAAGCCCGCCGAGCCGCCTAAGTTGCGGTCGTTCTCGGTTTCCTGTGTCACGACGTGCAGCATGATGCCCAGGCGGTCCATGTGTGAGAAGACGATCTCCCACTGGTCGAGCTTGCTGCAATCGAACCGGTCGCGGACGTTCGAGCTCGTCCACATCCACGTGTCGCGCCCGTCACCCCCGTCCAGGTTGTACGTCAGGAAATAGACGCTGTTCATGCCCTCCGAGGCCAGGTAGTTCAGGGCCCCAATGACGCCCTTGCCTTTGCCGTTTTTCCAGGTGGGATCCCCGGTCTTCCAGTCACGCACGTGCGACTCGTATTTATGGATAAAGGTGCCTACGTCTTTGTAACTGCCCGAGTCGGCGCTGGTGTCGTACGTGTCGTCGAAGTCGGCGTAGGCCAGGAAGTTCTCGGGGCTGTCGGCGCCGCCCTTGAGGAAATACTCGCCCGTCTCGGTGAAGCGAAGATAGTGATCGCCGACGTATCGGAGGAGCCCTTTCGCGCGATGGTCATGACCTATTTTGTCAGTCGGATCGACTTCGAACCTTCCGTTGACGCCGTCAAAAGGCGTGGGCGTCCCGGCCGCCGGATCGGAACTCAGTGCAATATCACTTCCGGAGCGAAAGGAGCTTCGGAAGGACCACATACCCTCTTCGTCTGGCGTAAAGTGCACTCGCCATTTATTCCCTTTCTTAGCGCTGGTTTGTGCGGCATTCCCATTGGCCGCGTAATAACCGGGTACGATGTACACTTTGTTCCCCTTTGTGAACGTGACGTTCAGTCGATAATCTCGGAACGGATTCGGCTCAGCGTCCTCACTGGTTTGCGGACCATCGAAGGTCAGGATGACTTGATGCCACTTCTTGAGGTTTCCCGACAACTCGGCTCTTTTTTCGGCACCCATGATGGTGCACCCGGTGGCCAGTATCAGACAAATCGT
>JAFGTG010000307.1 GCA_016934255.1 Sedimentisphaerales bacterium | reverse complement strand
GTTCTTCAAATTTTAGAAAGAAAAAATCAAGAAAACAGATTTTTTCTTTCCAAAAGTATGCCTAACCTCCAATTTTGCAAACGTCTTGTTTAATAAGAAAAATCACAAGAAAATTTGTTGAGATAGCTTTGTACAGAAAATAAGCCGGCTTTGATACCGGCTTATTTCTTTCATTGTTGTTTTTGAATCGTGTTCACAAAAAAGTGATTGTTCAGGCATCGCGACTGTCAATAGCGACTTCTGCCTTGGTTGCGATCCCCGAAACCGCCGGGTTTACGTCCGCCGCCCCGGCGTCCATCACGACCGCGTCCGCCCCCGTGTCCGCCGCTGCGTCCGCCACTGCCACCCCCCCCGCCCCCTCGGGGGGCTCTGGGTTTGGCTTCGTTTACATTCAGGGCACGCCCCTGTAAATCCTTCCCATTCATTTCTTCAATGGCGGTTTGGGCTTCGTCTTTCGAGGGCATCTCCACGAATCCAAATCCTCGCGATTCGCCGCTGAATCGGTCCTTGATGATATTGACGTTTTCCACTTGTCCGAATGCTTCGAACGCCTGGCGTAAATCATCTTCCGTCGTTTCCCGCGACAAATTCCCAACATAGATGTTCATTTTGCTCTCCTTAGTTTTTGCCTGTCGGCAATGGTTCAATCGTCCCTCATCGAAAGAAAGTCGCATCACACGAATTGACCGCACCTTTTTCGCAAAGGGTGACATTCATTGATTGAAGTGATGGATAACGAGATGCCTCGAAAATAATCCGGCGATACTCAGTCTCGACGGAAGCGTTTCATTAAACACTCATTTCAATCATACTGTTTAACTATCAGTATAGGGCTTTTTCATAATAAAGCAAGTATCCCGTCAAATTCTTGGATGGATTTTTATCGAAGTTAAAAAGCCTGAAATGTCGGAGATACAAAGGGCCCATTGTATCCGTTCTGGAAGTTGCGATTTGCTTAACTGCCCTTCATTATCCAAAGAGTAAGGTCAACACGATAAGACACACCCCCACGAACAGAATGGCGAGCATGATGATAAGCTCCTGGCGACTCATACTTTTTCTTCCTCCATTTAAATTATATAAAATGATTGGCATGATGCGAAAGATCCATTGGGCGATTTGTAGGACTCAAAGGTAAAAATCGTGTTATTCTGATGAGTTTTTTTATCGGATTCGTCGAAAAAGGCCCTGGAGTAAACCAGGGCCGGAGGGAAGAAAAGGTGTCATCGCCTTTTCAAGATCAAACTCGATGGTGTTTCTTCGGCGTTACAGAAGGTGAGATTGAGGAATTTTTTCCGATTTTTTACGAGATCGGTAAGAAAATTCCGCAAAATCCTATTAGAAACAGGGATTTTAAGTTAGTGATGAGAATGTATCGGGGAAATCGAAAGACGTTGTTCGGAACGTGCTAATCGGAACATTCCAGGACGATACGAAAACCCACGTCATCATCGCGTGCTTCCGGTATGTTCCAGCCCCTGTTGGCCGACCGGCAGGGCCCCGGCGTGCAAAACCAGGAGCCACCACGGAGGATACGAGCACCCCCATTCGAAGGACCTGTTGGATCCACAATCGAATCGGCATCATACGAATCATACCGATCGATGCACCATTCCCACACATTGCCGTGCATATCGTGAAGACCAAATGCATTCGGTTCTTTTTGCCCGACAGGATGCGTTCCATGTTCGCTGTTATTGTTAAACCAGGCGCATTGGGCGAGATAGGATGAATCGTCGCCGAATGAATAGGCCGTTTTAGTTCCGGCCCGGCATGTGTACTCCCATTCGGCTTCTGTCGGGAGTCTAAATGTCTCCAATTCTCTTTCGCTAAGCCTTTGGCAGAAATTCACAGCTTTTGGCCAACTAACCCCATCGACAGGTCGGTCGATTCCTTTAAAAGAACTTAAAGCGTGTCCCGTTACCGCTTTCCATTGGGCTTGTGTAACTTCATATCGACCGATATAAAAGGGTTTACTAATTTTGACCCGGCGGACGGGACCTTCATCGTTCGATCTGGCCTTTTCCAGAAAAGAAGAACCCATGTCGAATTCACCCGCGGGAATGAGGATGAACTCGATGTCAGTATTGTTTCCCAAGTCGATTTTTCTGATAAGGGGTAAATCAAGAGAAGACGCGGTTTCTTTTTGTAAATCACTTGCCGTTTTGGCGTCGAAAGGCGCTCTCGCAAAAGGAAGATGTGTATCCGCACTTCTGACGATAGTAATGGCCAATAGGCATGAAAGAATCGTGATTGCGAAAATAGATGATCGACCCATATTTACTTCCCCTCCTAAATTAACATACAAACTCACGCTAACTTTTTACGGCCTAACTTTCCCCCCTAATAACAGTGTTATTATAACACGTTCCAGCTTGAAGGAAAAGAATGAATTTTCCCGAGAAAAGTGAATTTCTTTCAATCAAAATCAAGGAGTATCGTTTCTCGTCTCCTCACGTTTTTCTCTTTCCCGGTTTTCTCTTCGTTCTCGAATCTGTTCCTCGCGTTCTCTCCTTTGGAGGGGGCGTTCGCGGAGTTCTCTTCGTAATCGCTCATTTTCCGCGCGAAGCTGGTCCAATTCTCGTTCGATTCGGTCCACGCGGGCACGAAGCTCCCTGAATTCCGCATCCATCCGCCACAGATGGTCCGCCATGACTTCCCGCACCGATTTGCTCATCCGGTCCAGGTGTTCGGAGACGACTTCCCTGAGTTGTCTTTGTAACTGGTTAAGTTGTGTCGCAGGACCTCTGTCTTGGCGTTCCTGCCGGTCGCGAGGACGTTCAGGCTCGAAATCCCGGCGAACACCCCGTGATCTCCTGCTTTCCGGCCTTTCATCTTCGGACGATTCCCGAACGACTTCTCTGCGGATAATGACCTTTTCTTCACCCTCAGCTCCTTCTTCCCGTATTTCACGGTTTAACTTAGCCTTTATTCCCCGAATAAAATTTTTTCCTTCCTCGGTCACGAAAGAAATATCCAATTGCGTGCCTTTTTCCAGCTTTCGAGCGATCTGTAAAAGGTCCTTACGGTTCTCAGGGATGAGGACGAGAACATGATTGTCTCGGTCAAAGGGCTTGACGTCGATACCCGTATAGACGTGATCTCCGGCTTTGACTTCGGTCACACAGATAAACGAGCCCCGCACCGTTTCGATACGATCGCGATCCTCGGCCTGTAGCACACCGATGAACGAAAGTGCTGCAAATCCCATTAGTACGATCATTCTATATTCTTTTTTCATGACAGTACTCCTTCTCGACTGAAAAGAATCAAGTGTCCGCCGCCTGCGCCACCCGCGGGCAACCCCGAAATTGTAACGACATTAAATCCGCCGCGTCAATCATATTCATCGGTTTCGTCTGATCGTTTATGCCTGTTTTTGGTGTTTAAGATATTTTAAAAGTTCTGCTTGTAAATCTCCGTTTGCTGCATTATAAGATGGATTTAATCCAACGGTAGAAAAACGTATGGACGAGCAAGAATTCTGTCACATATGCAAGCAGAAGAATGATTGCAGGAACGTGTACCGGACAATGGGACAGGCTGAAGGCCCATCGGTCACGGGGGAGGTTATTCTTGCTTTTTTATTGCCGCTTGTGGTTTTCATCGTGTCTCTGGGGGCCTCCGAAAGAATGCTCACGAGGGCCATCCATAGAGAAAACGTAGTGACGGCCGTAAGCTTCCTATTGGCTTTGTTGGTTACTTTCGCCTGCATCGTGTTGACAAGGAGGTTCAGGAGAAGATGTCGTCAAGGTGGATAATTTTATACTGAGTGTGTAAACGTGTGTGCGAGAGGTCGATATTCTTTCCCCGGCGGTGTGCATCCTCCGGAAAAAAAGGATTTGACGTCTGATCGTCGGATCCAGCCGGGGCCGACGATTACCGAAGTCGCGGTCATGCTGAGTCAGCATCTGGGGGCAGTCTGCAAACCCCTGGTCAGAAAGGCACAAGCCGTTCAGGTCGGGCAAAAGATCGGCGAAAGTGATGCCTACGTCTCGGCCCCCATTCATTCGCCTATTAACGGTAAGGTTAAGGATATCGCTTTACGTTCGCATCCTGTCGTAGGGCGAAGCCCGGCTATTATTATCGAGGCGTTGCCGTACCATCCGACGAGACGGTCTTATTTCACTATCGAGGAGGATTTCAATACGGATCGTTATTCCGTCGAACGGATATGCGAAGCCGTTCGGGAAGCGGGTATCGTCGGGATGGGCGGAGCGGGATTTCCAACACGGGTGAAAATAGAGCCGAATCCCCGGTTGCCGAAGCATACACTGATTATCAATGGGTGTGAATGCGAGCCGTACATCACGTGCGATTATCGTATCATGCTCGAATGGACCCGTCAGATTGTTGCCGGCGTCAGACTCGCCAGAAAAGCCTCCGGGTGCGCCCGGGCGTTCATTGCCATCGAAGACAATAAGCCGGAAGCCATCGAGCTCATGGATGCCGCGGTCAAGAAGTACGCCTATGGCGACAATATCCAGGTTATACCGCTCAAGACCAAGTACCCGCAGGGCGGCGAAAGGCAACTTATCAAAGCGGTTCTCAATAGAAATGTGCCGACCGGCGGTATTCCACCCATGATCGGTGTGGTTGTCCTGAACGTCGCGACCACGGCCGCCATCGCTGAGGCCGTGATTGGACATTTGCCCCTGACGCATCGCGTGGTGACTGTCTCGGGAGAGGCCATTGCGCGGCCGGGCAATTATTACGTACCGATCGGGACCTCCGTCGAGGACCTTCTTGAATTTTGCGAAGGCGTGACCGAACGCTGTGCGAAAGTCGTGCTTGGCGGCCCGATGATGGGCATCGCCATATCCGATTTGAAAACGCCCACGATGAAAACGACGAATGCCGTCACGTTCCTGACGAAGGAGCAAATCGGTCGGGCAAAATTTGCCCGTCGTCAAACGGCGTGCATCCGGTGCGGACGGTGTTTGCAGGCGTGTCCGGAAAATCTCAATCCGACGAAAATCGCCCACGCCGTCAAACATAATCTGTTGGATGTCGCCGAGCGGTATTATATGAGTGCATGTATCGAATGTGGCTGTTGCAGTTATGTCTGCCCGGCCAACATCGAATTGACAGGCTATATCAAAACCGGAAAAATCTACGTCGCCAGACAACGAAAACGAATGGCTCAGTAGAGCACCGAGTTGCGTATCTCCTGACGGTGGAGGATACGCCGTGTGAGAAAGATATAATGCTAAAAGACATAAGAGTCTCGTGTTCACCGCATATCAGTGAGCCGTTTTCGACGCGCAGCGTGATGATCGATGTCGTTATCGGTTTGACGCCGGCGATGGCGGCGGCGGCTTATTACTTTCGTATTTATGCGGTGGTTCTGATTACGACGTGTGTCCTTTCATGCGTGGTGACGGAATGGCTCTGTAACAAGATTTGTAAGAGGCCCAATTCGCTCGGCGATTTCAGTGCCGTTGTCACCGGTGTCCTTCTCGCATTGTCCCTTCCGCCGAAACTCCCCCTTTGGGCCGCGGTCATCGGCGGCGCCGTTTCGATTTCCATCGGCAAGATGGTTTTCGGTGGGCTCGGCGCTAATATTTTCAATCCGGCGATGGTTGGCAGGACTTTTTTGAGTGTTTCGTTCGGCGTGTTGATGACAAGCTGGACGGTGCCGGCCACGATTGATCCGGCCATGCCCTCCGTCTCACAGGAAAACGCACTCGATATGAGGACCCAGGCGACGCCCTTGGCCTGGAGCAAAATGGCCATCAAAAACGAGCTGGGCGCTGATATCTATGCCGAGGAGCAATTCAAAAAAACGTTTACGGGTGAAACCGGCGGTTGCCTGGGCGAAACGTGTGGCATTGTTTTACTCCTTGGCGGCCTGTATCTTTTGATAAGGCGCACGATAAGTTTTCATATTCCGTTAGCCGTATTGGTCTCGGCGTTTGTTTTCGCATCGATTGCGTACTTCGTCGATTCGTATGCTTATGTTGAGCCGTTCTTTCATCTCACCAGCGGCGGTTTATTGTTATGTGCCTTTTTCATAGCGACCGATCCCGTGACGGCGCCGTTGACGCGCCGGGGGATGTGGCTCTTCGGAATCGGTGTTGGGGCCATTACCATGCTCATTCGTATTGTGGGCAAATACCCGGAAGGCATTATGTTTGCGGTCCTTTTGATGAATGCGGTGACACCGTTGATTGATAGATTATTCGAGCGAGTTCCCATAGGAGGAAAGCCAAGTATTTAGAAGTGACTAAAGTGAACTAAAGTGAGCTAAAGTGACTAAAGTTTTGGATAACATAGAATTTGGACGAGAGCTTGAGAAACGGACGCGAGAATTTGCTGTGCGTATTATTCGGCTTTCGAGGACTTTGCCTAACACGCCCGAGGGAAGGGTGATTCGGACGCAAATCACTAAATCCGGAACGTCTATTGGAGCCAATTATCGAGAAGCTAATCGAGCAAGAAGCAAAGCGGATTTTAGAAACAAGATGCACATTTGTGAAGGTGAAGCCAGCCAGACGCAATACTGGCTGGAAGTTATAGTCAAAGTCAAGTGGTTGACGTGGGCGAAAGTGAAGTGGGAATATGAAGAATGCGGCGAATTACTTGGAATTTTTACAACCGCCGCAACCAATTAATCTTCTAACGGTAGAATAAGTGCAATGATTGCTATAACTTTAGTCACTTTAGATCACTTTAGCTCACTTTAGTCACTTAAAAGGATAACAATGTGAAAATCGTGAAATATTTCATAACGCAAAGCTGGTTGCTCATTGCCGCATCGTTTTTTTTCGGTTTGTTGATTGCGGTAACGAACGCGGGTTTGTCGCCGCGTATCATCCAGAATAAAATCAACAAACGCAATGAGTTGGTGATGGGCCTTTTGACGGATGCGAAGAATTTCGTTCCCGTGGATTCGGAGATTGTTATTCGGTCGGTCGATGGGAAAGAGTCAAACGTCGAGGTTTTCAAGGCGGTCGCGGAGTCCGGTGAACGTGTCGGCTGGAGTTTCAACGCCGCCGGGCCGGGTTTTGCCGACAAGATTGAGTTGGTCGTGGCGGTCGATGCGAATTTCGAGAAGATCGCCGGTTTCGACGTCCTTTCAAGTAACGAAACGCCCGGCTTCGGCGATCAAATCAAGTATGACTATTTTCGTAACCAGTTCAAAGGCGCCCCGGCCGAAGCGCTGAAGCTCGTCAGCGTCGGAGAACCGACGGAAATCGATTCCCAGATTGTCGCCATCAGCGGTGCGACGGTGAGCAGCGAGGCCGTCGTTGAGATCGTAAGTAATTTTGTCACCCAGATCAAAGAGCAAATCCAAAAGAAAGGAATCCTCGGCGATGTCAAGTAGCAGTGAAACCAAATCCGTGCTTTATTCCCAAACGCTGTTGGCCGGATTATGGCGTGAAAATCCGACGCTCCGTCTGCTTTTGGGGATGTGCCCGACATTGGCGGTCACTGCGGCGGTCAAGCCGGCCTTTACGATGGGATGTTGCGTTATTTTCGTACTGCTGTGCAGTAATATCATCGTCAGCCTCATGCGCAACCTCCTCAAGCCGCACCTGCGAATCCTGATGTTCACGTTGACCATCGCCACTTTTGTCACGATAGCGGATCTGTTTCTCAAGGCGTTTCTGCCGAGAATGAGCGAAACGCTCGGACCGTATGTTCCTTTGATTATCGTCAACTGCATTATCATCTGTCGGGCCGAGGCCTGCGCCAGCAAGAATCCTTTATTCGTGAGCATCATCGATGCCATCGGCATGGGGATCGGCTTTACGTTGACATTGTGTACCCTGGCGGCCGTACGAGAATTATTGGCGACGGGTAAAATCTTCGAGATTCAACTGATGCCCAATGCGTTCGTGCCGTGGGCGGCGATGGGCATGCCGGTGGGGGCCTTTATCACGTTGGGCTTGTTGTTGGGATTGGTGAATACAGTTACCAGAAAGTGAGCTAAAGTGTCTAAAGTGCCTAAAGTGAACTAAAGTGAGCTAAAGTTATGGATAACATAGAGTTTGCGAAGAAACGTGAGAAACGGATACGTGAGTATGTTGTGCGCATTTTACGTCTTTCAAGAACGAAGACGTGTATGCCAATTTTTATAACTTTAGTCACTTTAGCTCACTTTAGTCACTTAACACGTATCGGTTGTATAAAGTAGCGGCAAAAGGAAAGACTCATGGATACGCTAAGTGCTTTACTGATGGGTTTTATCTCCATAGTTCTGGTCAACAACCTCGTTCTGACGAAGTTTCTCGGCATCTGTCCTTATCTCGGCGTTTCCGGCCGAATCGATATGGCGTTCGGGATGGGTCTGGCGGTGACGTTCGTCGTTACGCTGAGCGGCACGCTGACGTGGATGATCGACCATTGGATTTTAATGACGCTGGGCCTGGAGGTGACACGGTACGTTTGTTTCATCCTGGTGATTGCCGGCGCCGTCCAGTTGGTCGAGATGTACATACGCAGATTCTTTCCTTCATTGTACGATAGCTTTGGTATCTTTCTGCCGCTGATAACGACCAATTGTGCGATCTTAGGCTTGTGTTTGTTTCTGAATCTTTGGGGCATCGACTCGTTGTTGGATGCCGTCGTTCGCAGCTTCGGGGCGGGGATCGGTTTTACGATGGCGATTTGCATCATGGCCGGCATTCGTGAGAATCTGAATATGGCCGACGTGCCGGAATGCCTCAAGGGCGCGTCGATTACGTTGATCACCGCCGGCTTGCTGTCTATGGCGTTTATGGGCTTTTCGGGAATGATAAGATAAGGAAATGTAAAATGCAAAAATCAAAATGTAGAATGACAAAGTAAAATTCAAAAATGACGTCATTGCGAGGAGCAAAGCGATGAAGCGGTCTCAGGATTGTTAAGTCATTCTTTCGCTTAGACTTGTAGTGGCATCTTCATTTTTGCATTTTGATATGTAATTTTTATGTTTAATTTTTGATATTTAATTTGATTTGAGATCAAATGGTTTTAGCTGATATGATTCAATTGTGGAATAGTGCCTGGCCGGCGGGATTGACGATGCTGGGGCTGGGCACGGGTTTTGCGATCGTGCTTCTGATCGCAAGTATCAAGCTCAAGGTCGAGGTCGATCCGAAGGTGGAAGAAATTCACCAGGCACTGCCGAATCTGGATTGCGGGGCCTGCGGTTATGCCGGTTGCGGGCAATATGCCAAAGCGGTTTTGAACAATGCGGAACTCCTGGGCAAATGTACGCCCGGCGGGCCGGAAACCGCCGCGAAAATTGCGGATATATTGAACCTGAACATCAGTGAATCAGGGCCGGCGAGAAGGCCTATCGTACATTGTCGCGCCCGTACCTCTGATAAAACCTTTTTCGCGAAATACCAGGGCATACAGACCTGTACGTCTGCAAACGCTTTGGCGCTCGTGCAGGCGTGTGCATTTGGCTGCCTCGGTTTTGGCGATTGTACGCGCGCCTGCAAGTTCGATGCGCTGCACATTATCGACGGCTTGGCGACGGTGGACTATGACAAGTGCACCGGCTGCACCGCCTGCTCGAAAGCCTGTCCGCGCAACCTGATCGAAATGGTCCCGTTCACGCGCGAGTACATGATGACGGTGGCGTGCAGCAGCAAAGAGACCGGCAAGAGCACCCGCTCCATCTGCAAAGTCGGCTGCATCGGCTGCGGCCTCTGCGCCAAGCAATCGGACGTGTTCAAGGTGGAGGACAACCTGGCCCGGTGCGATTACGCCAAATACGAAGCCACGGAAAAAGACGAAGCCGCCATGAGCAAATGCCCCACCAAGGTCATCGTTTACCGCGGCAAAAATCCCCCCGAACCCCCCCGGAAAAAACGAAAAGCCACGGCTTCGTCAGAAGCCTAATCCCATCTTAGATGACTAAGACACTCTAACAAAGCCACGTTTCTACGGTTTTGTCTTCTGAGGGCAAATAGCCTTTAGCCCTGAGCGAAGCCGAAGGGGAAGAATCTCAGTCTTTACGCCTTAATTGAGACCCTTCGCGTAGCCTGCCCTCGAGCGAAGCGAAGGGCTCAGGGTGACAAGGGTGAGGTTTTGTTAGAGTGCCTAAATTTGTATTGTAAGCATAGCTTTTTCCTTGTATTCTAAGGACGGTTAACGTGCAATACAGTTCCCAATGGGGAATATCGAATGGCAAAAGTCAAAAATTCAACAAAGAGATATATCCGGCAAATGGTCAAACGGATTGCCGCCCAGTTCCAGCCGGACAAGATTATTCTTTTTGGTTCGCACGCTCGCGGAAAGGCTGGGCGGGATAGTGACGTTGACCTGTTGGTCGTAATGCCCGTCTCGGGATCGAGACGTGAAAAGGCCATTGAGATTGCCGTGTCTTTACATGATATCCCCATTGCCAAGGACGTGATCGTCGTCAAGCCGGAAGACTTCGAATGGCGAAGCAAGATCGTCGGTACAATCGAGCGACCTGCCGCCCTGGAGGGTAAGCTGCTTTATGCACGTAAATGACCAGAGATTTGCCATCGCAAGAGAGTGGATCATCAAGGCGGAGAACGATCTTAAAAACGCTACACACACGTTGAAAATGAGCAGGGGATGTCCGACTGATACAGTGTGTTTTCATGCTCAACAATGCGTAGAGAAATACCTAAAAGCTTTTCTTGTTTTTAAAGGTATTGATTTTCCGAGAACACATGATATTGAACAATTGGTTTCTTTGTTGCCTGAGAACATCTGGTTACGACTGAGTATCAAAGAACAAAGATGCCTCACGGCTTATGCTACAGTGACTCGTTACCCTGGCGAATACGAACCGATCCCAATGGATGAAGCCCGACAGGGTGTCAAACTGGCACGTCGAGTTAGAAAGGAATTACGCGACATTTTACCTAAAGAAATATTATCTGTTCGCAGGAAGTAGTTGTTTATGTAGGCCGAATTTTAGGATCAAACCACCAGTTTTTTAGAAATAAGCAAAATTAAATCACCCCTGGCGGGCGGAAAACGCAGAAAAAGCATAAAAAATCCAAAAATACGTAGTCACCCCAATTGACTTGCAAACTCATTTTGTTTAGGGTGGATTTTTGTAGAACTTAATGGAGAGGTCCGCACGGAGGTCGTCTGCATTCGAGACAAAGAAACAAATTAAATTTCGGAAGAGACTGTCATGAAATTAAGAGTGAAGTCAACGTTGATTTGTGCAACATGGATTATTCTACTAACGACCTGTATAGGATATGCTGACTTGACCGATGGCCTGATTGCCTATTATCCATTTGACGGCAACGCCAATGATATGAGCGGTAATGGAAACAATGCAACTCCTTATAATGACTACAAATTTTGTAACCATTCACAGTTTTTAACAGATTAACGATGGATATTTTTTACTACCCCAATGAGCCACGATAGATTGATGGATAAAAT
>JAFGTG010000306.1 GCA_016934255.1 Sedimentisphaerales bacterium | reverse complement strand
TTCCCACGAATACTCACCGAGCAAAAGCTGAGCAAGCCCGGCCGATTAATCTCGGTTTGCGTACCCGGAACGAACTTTATCTCTTTCTGACTCCCTCGAAGCGGGATGATCTCGACTCTGCCCGTGTTATCCCGCCGATGCCACTGACGGTACAACATACCATTCTCGTCGATACTTAGCCCAAAAGTGCCAGGCGCCTCTGAACCGGCATAAGCCGGTACAATAGCCATCCCAGTAAGCTTGGCGTTATCGCCGACATCTTCCAAACAAACCGCTGATCCGCCGGCCGGAATGACAAGCGTTTTATCGTCCGCAACAATATTCACGGAGCAACAAAACTGGTCGCGCCACGTTACCCTTCCGTCCTTATGCTTGCACCAGTCTTCTCCGCTCCAGCGATCCCCTGTAAATTTGAGAACGTCCTTGACGAAATCCCACGTCCAGCAAATCGTCCCATCCGGTTCGAGAGCATAAACACGCGAACCCAACGTGGCAAAATATACACGTCCGTTAGCCACGAGTGGAGCCGTAAAGACAGGCTCACCGCAATCAATCCTTTTAACAACGTTCCCACGACCTTTGTCCAGTACGAAGTAAGAGCCCGCCATCGTACCGACATGAAGATAACGCCCTGATATAGCGGGAGATGAAACGTTGTTACAGTTGGCTTTTTCGCTTCCGGTATCATACGTCCACAAAACGCGCAACGTTGACGCATCGATGCAAAAGACGACTCCCGATCCATCTACGATATAAACGCGCCCATCAGCCACAACCGGAGAAGTGAAAATGGCATCGGTCAATGGAACGACGCCAACCAGGCCCAAAGGTGTCGTAACGTTTCTTTCAGGAACGTTGCCCGAATGACGACAATCAAACTTGAATTGCAGCCAATCCTCAGCATGAGTTATACTTGCAGCGCCAACCAGTAAACAAACAACCAACCCGGCCACTTTTGCTTGTAGAGATTTCATGGTATGTGCTCTCCTTTATTTTTCTTCGCCTAAAGACATTCGTCGATACGCCAGCGCCCTCTCGAAATAATCATCCAGCCGTTCAATCTCAAATTCCTCAATCATGTCATCGATACTGACCGTCTCGTGTTCGCTTGAAATCAACACCGAACCTAAATAACTCGGATCGCTGATTTGAACTTTCGGTCCGTATTTAGCCTTCATTTTTCGCAACCGTTCCCAGTTATAATCAAGATGCACAAGCTCGCAATCCAAATTGACCCTGGCGACGGCATAATCAAAATAGTTTGTATTGGATGCGACGATTTCCCCCAGGGGATTGCGAATCTCCGACCGCGTCCCCCGTCCGGCGATCGCGCCGACAAAATGGCACCGACATGAATACGCCCAATAGCTCTGCATCAAGCCCCCGTGATACATCGAGGAAAAAAGGATCAAATCCGGTTCAGCATCAACATATTGCTTTCGGATTTCATCAAAATTAAGGTCGAAACAAATCGCCATCCCGACCCGGCCGAAATCACACTCAATGACCGGGGCTTCCGTACCGCAGACGATCCCTTTGTCGATCTCGCCGATGGTGGGATGATTTTTATTATAAATACCCGCAATGTTTCCCTGGCGATCGATCAATACGCTGGAATTGCGCCCGGTCCCGTCAGGTAATTTTCGATAAGCCGAATAGATGATATAGCAATTGTTCTGCCTGGCCGTCTCGGCAAAGAAATCACGTACCTGGTCTTTTCGGACTTCGTAATACTCGCGTAATACCTCCGAACTGAATCCGCTTGGTCTGTCACACGCCTCCGGCACCACAATCAGGTCGGGCTTATCGGGAAGAACCTGGGCGAATCTCCCCCGCCAATGGGAAATCATCTGCTTGACAACTTCTTGCGGTTTGGTTTTAGACGAAATAGACGCTGGATTGGGCCCAAGAGTTGCGACCGTAATGAAACCTTTCTTTTTGCTGCGCTTTTCTACAGTGTCGTCTGCCATAAGGGGCACGCTCATAAGATAGAAAAGAATCATCACAAAAGAAATGTGTGCTAAATGAAAGTGCCTTGAATTCAATGGTCTCATGTTTTAATCCCCTTTTTGTGATTTGAGCTTTCGATGATCGTCGATTTTCACCTTCGCTTCTATCTGATTTCCTTCGAGAATGAGCTGTCCGACTTCCTCCTCAATACGAATCCCAACCGTTTGCGTTTGGGATTCAGCAGGCCGTGTATCGCGAATAATGTTGTTTTTGAAAATGAGATCGGTGGTCTGTCCACGAATCCGAATGCCCGCGGCTTCCTTATCGACGCCGTTGTTCTCAATGACGTTTTCTTCGAGACGATTGCGATGAGCCGCCATGCCGAGCGTTTCGTTCCGAAAGAAAATTCCGTCCTGATGATTTAGCCGGACCATATTCGAACGGAGCAAATTGTCGGAATCCTTATGCCCTATGGAAATTCCAAACCGTCCGTTTGACTCCAGGATATTATCTCTGAACATGCCATGTCGGACGCGCCAGCATAAGAACAGACCATCCGTCCCGTTGTGGCGAGCGATGCAATTTCGCACGCGAGGCCGTTGCGAGCCGCTGCCCGGATGGATGCCCAGAGAAGCGTTGCCTTCACTGATACAACCGATAACGGAAACATCGTTGGATTGCTGGAAACTGATTCCGTCTCCGTTATAATCTCGAACGGCACAATCTTGGATAACGGTCCCGAACGCCCGATACAGGAATATCCCGGCGCCCCGGCAACCGTTCAAGTGGATGTTCGATCCCTTATTGCCGTCAATGATAATATCTTCAATTCGTGCCTCTTCGATATGGTATCCACTGATAACTGGAAAAACCGTTGCGGCTTTCGCTTTGCTATGGACCATGCAATCCGCCATCAGAGGTTTGTCGATCGAGAATATGTTTCCATTTCGCCCCGCAATCCGGGCCACCGTCGTGTGGAAGCCGCCCGCACGATCATCCCAAACCGCTACACCGCCTCCTACCGAAAATCCGGTCGTATTCTGCACGGTGATTTGCTGCTCACCGAAATCGCCATCGATAGCTAACAAAGATACGACTCCGTCAGCTTTTTTAAGAATCGTTTTGCCTTTCGTTCCTCTGACCGTCACGTTCGCCCGCAAATGCAGAGAATCATGCATCACATATTCGCCTTCGCCGATCTCAACCGTCCCGCCGCCGAGCCCGGCCACATAGTCCACCGCCGCTTGCAACGCTCTGTTGTCGGCACCGATGAGTTGAGCCTTCTTTCGCCCGACAGTAATGCTCGGCAATTCTTTCATTTCCGAGTGCATCGCCATTGGCAATTGTTGCTCATCCGGCGGGGGCGAGAAATCTCTCTGCGCTTCTGCGGCACTGAGAATGCCCATCGTACCAAGGACAACACATAATATTGCCAAAGAGAAAGTTTTCATTGCGTGATCCCCGAAAAAACCTGGCGAAAACGAGTTAGATTAAACCAACTTACTTTCGATCTCTCGCAAGACTCGGATCGACTCTTCCGCAATCGTTTTACCGCCGGGCGAGAAATCAAATACCTCCAGAGACACCCATTCGCTAAATCCCAAATCCTTGAGGACTTGAAAAGCCTTGACGTAATCATTTACGGCATTCCCCGTACCGAGGTGCTTTCCCCCCTGCTCCTGGACATGAACGTGATGAATATACGGATAGTATTTTCTCAATAGGACGTCGTATGGTTCGGTTTCATCAACCGTATTGTTGAAATCAAACATGATATCCACAGCCGGGTGATCGACCTGCTGCGCGACGTCCAATGCTTCGGCTAACGTGTTCACGACATCCGTGTTGCGATGGCCCAAAGGCTCGAGGAGGATTTTGACGCCCCGCTGCTGAGCATGGTCGGCAACTTCGGCAAGGCCGTCGGCAAAATATTTCTTAGCTTCCTTAACGGGGATACCTTGTGTGTTGCGTTG
>JAFGTG010000305.1 GCA_016934255.1 Sedimentisphaerales bacterium | reverse complement strand
TCACAACGCGGTTGTAGATACGGACGTCGTCGATCAGACCGGACCAGAAGGTACCGGGTTCCCTGTCCATGCTGGTGCCAAGTAACAGCCTGGCGGAGGAATTTACGAGGCCATCTTGGGCACACTCGCCCACAAGGAAGGTATCCACATAGAGCCGGGCGTTCGCGCCGTCCCAGGTAAAGGCAATTCGGTGCCAGTTTCCATCCGTAATAACGGCTTCTGGCCTGAGTGTACTGCCATTCTGCCCAACATCGGATAGCTCGGTCATCAATGCACCTGTAGCGGCATCGGCCATCAACCAGTTGAACCTGCCGGATGAGGCAATCACCTGTCCGGGGCCGCCGCCTTTGACCCAAACCAGTACGCTGAAGGGACCGTCCGCCGGGTTTAAAACAGGGTCGAACGCGATGAAGGTCGTCCCGTTTAATTCCAGCGCACCGTCAACGACCCCGTCTTTCGGTCGCCATTGAGGCAATCCGATGATTACACCATCGTTTGTGCCGACACTATCGTAGGCCGTCTTGCCCTCCTCCTCATCCAGCTCCCAGTGAGCTATGAGTGTCGGATCGTTAACTTCTTCGAACAAATACCCAGCCAAGGCACTTAGATCCTGGACATCGACGACACCGTCACCCCAAGGCATTGCGCCAATGTCACATAAACGATTGTCGGTACCCCAGTGGTCTACCATGGTGACCATATCTGCAGAATCAACCATTCCATCCCCGTTGAAGTCAACAATCGGAATGATTGGTGCCTGCCAGATGTCTGTGTTTACAGGAGCCAGCGAGCTGTCTGGACGGGAGGAAGTGAAATATAGAAATGAGCCGTCCGGTGAGAGACGTGGTTGGCTATCAAAAGAACTCGTGTTCATGCCAGGTCCGAGATTAACAGGCTCTTCCCAAGGATCTGTGATGCTTTTTCGTCGGGTCATCCACATGTCTGATTGACCATGCCCTCCGGTCCGGGGCCGGAACCCGTCGGAGGCCTCATTATCAATATCAGAGAAAAAGAGCAATAAGCCATCGGGTGAGAGGCACGGGTAATATTCACCGGCTGCGGTGTTCAGCGGCGGTCCTAGGTTCACTGGCTCTCCCCACTCATCATTTGGGGTGGCTCGGGTCGCCACCCAGATATCGACATCACCATATCCGCCTGGACGATCAGAGCTGAGGTACAATTCCAGGCCATCCTGTGTGATCCAGGGTGTGCAATCCATACCAGGGGAATTAATGGTGGGGCCAAGATTCACGGGTATTTGCCAGTTGTCGCCCTTGCTATCCCGTTTGGTGACCCATATATCTCGCCAACCTTGCGGCCGTGCACTAGAAAAGTAGAGTTCCAAGCCATTACCCGAAAGAGAGGCAAAGTCGTCATTTTTGTTACTATTGACTGTAGATCCCAAACTCATGGGAATGGACCAGGGATCATTTGTCGTTTCTCGTGTAGACACATATAAATCCCAGTTCGTGGAGGCTATCCCTGCGCTGTCGGGTTTTTCGATATAAACCTCCAGCCCATCAGCCGAGATACAGTCAAAATATTCAATGCCCGTACTGTTGACAGGTTCATCGAAGAGTACGGGCTCACCAAAGATGAAATCCGCCTTCGCACTGCCGCCACCGAGTACAACAACAGCCACAAATCCAATTAAAAACAACTTTATTCTGTCATTATTAGACCATTTCATTTGACACCTTTCCTTTCCGCCCCTCTGTTCAAGGGCCTTGCTATAATTATTGTTCATCACTTATGGCGAATTCACGAAACATCTCTGGAATACAATCACCGGAAAATTTCGAATGCTGCGCAAAATTTTCGAATTTTTTCTCAAAAATTTTGACGAATGCGTAACTGCCTTAAAAATCCTGATTTAGGTCTTGTTTCTATTGAGAGAATTCGATATTGTGGAAGGGCAGAGGTGTGGAGTATGTAAGATCGACACCCGACCGCAACTTTTAGGATATGTCCCAATGAAGCGCCGTGATTACACAGAAATGGGCGGGGCGGGTGGAGTATTTCTGACGACGCACTGGTCGCTCATTGACGAAGTCCAGAAACGTCCGGACGAGGATCGTGCCCTCATCGGATTGCTGTTGGAACGATACTGGAAGCCGGTGTATTGCTATCTACGCCGCAAGGGCTACGATAACGAGCAAGCCAAAGACCTGACGCAGGGCTTCTTTCACGAAATCGTGCTGAATCTCAACCTTTTTGGGCGGGCCGATCCATCCAAAGGGCGCTTCCGGACATTACTGCTATATGCCCTGAACCAGTATCTTCTGAATGAGAAACGTAGAGAAACGGCTCAGAAAACCATTCCAAAGGACAAGCTCGTCTCACTGGATGCCATCGAGCCCCCTGTTGTACCCCGGCGCATTATCGGATCGAGTCCCGAGGATTCCTACAATTACGCCTGGGTCTCAGCCCTTCTGGATCAAGTCCTTTTAAAAGTTAAACGCACCTGTCGCGAGCAGGGGCTGGAGACTCATTGGAGCATCTTCAGCGAGAGGGTTGTCGAGCCCATGCTCAATAGCACTGCGCCTCCATCCTTGGCGGAGATTTGTGAGAAATATAGCATCGAGAGCGAAAAGAAGGCGTCTAACATGATTGTCACGATCAAGAGGCGTTTCCATGCGGCTTTGAAGCAATATATTCGCAGTACGGTAACTTCCGAGGGTGAGATGTCCGACGAATTGAAAGAAATAATGCAATTCTTGCCAAAAAGTGCGCAGCATTCTCGATAAAGCGGTGAGTTAATAGTGGAGCACGAGAAGGCTCTATAAATGGATTGGCGTTCTGGGAAAACATACAATAATGGAACCGTCTTTGATACATGGTTCATTATTGAGGATCTGAACATGGCCAGAGAATCGGCATTTGGGGCGGAGCCTGAACAATTGAGGGAGCTTCTATCCTTTGGTCTGGAGGATTCAAACGGAGACACAGATGCCCTGACGGCATCGTTAGGTGCCGTCCTGGAGAGGCCCGGCGGGCAGATTGGACGCTACAAGTTGCTCCATGTCTTGGGTGAAGGGGGGATGGGAATCGTTTATTTAGCCGAGCAGAAGCAACCCATTAGACGCCAGGTGGCCTTAAAAGTCATTAAGCCTGGTATGGATTCCAAACGGATTGTCGCCCGTTTCGAAGCCGAGCGACAAGCGCTGGCCCTGCTGGATCATTCCAATATCGCGCATGTCCATGATGCCGGGACAACCGAATCCGGCCGACCTTATTTTGTTATGGAATATGTCAAAGGCTTATCCATTATCGAGCATTGTGACCGTAACAAGTTAACGATTGAAGAGCGGTTGAATCTGTTCCGTCAAATCTGTCTCGCCGTCCATCATGCTCATCAGAAGGGGATTATCCACCGTGATATTAAACCCTCAAATATTCTGGTCTCGACCGAGGATGACAAGGCGACTCCCAAGATTATCGACTTCGGCGTCGCCAAGGCCATTGCTCAGCCATTGACTGAACGAACACTGGCGACGGAGGAAAGCCAATTGCTTGGCACGCCGGAGTATATGAGCCCTGAGCAGGCGGATATGGCCAGCGAGGATATCGACACCCGTTCGGATATCTATTCGTTGGGCATACTGCTATATGTCCTTCTAACCAGTGCTCTGCCTTTTGATTCCGATACACTTCGTACAGGCGGCATCGAGCGTATCCGGCAGGTCATTCGAGAATCGGATCCCAAGACGCCAAGCACGCATCTGATCAAACTGGGTGAAGAAGCCAAAAAGGTGGCTGAAAACCGCCGGATGGAGATAGCAACGCTTGCCAAAAAGCTCCATAAAGAGCTTGAATGGATTCCCCTGAAAGCGATGCGTAAAGAACGTGCTGAACGTTATCGCTCGGTCTCCGAACTGGCCGACGACATTGAGAATTACTTGAACGGTGCTCCCTTAATCGCCGGTCCGCCGAGCATTATCTATAGACTCAAGAAATTCATCCGCAGGAACCGGGCGTTAGTCACTGGCATTGCGGCCGTGTTGGCTGTTCTGTTAGGTGGGATTGTTGTATCAATGCTTTTTGCCATCAGAGCAAATCAGGCATTGAACAGAGAGGCCATCGCCCATGCGGAGGCGCAGGCTATCGCCGACTTTCTCCAAAATGACCTGATTGCCATAGCCAACCCAATGAAAAGTAAGGGGAAGGAAGCGACCATTCGTTCATTCCTGGAGACCTTATCGGAAAATCTCAATGGCAAATTTGAGAAACAGCCTTTGATCGAGGCGTCTCTCCGGGACACGCTCGGCGGGACATACCGTAGTCTCGGTGAGCATGAGGCGGCCGAGCCACACCTTGAGCGTGCGGTCAAGCTCCGTCAGGAATATCTCGGCACCGAACACCCTGACACACTAAATTCAATGAATCGCCTCGCCTGGCTTTACTTAGACCAAGCTCGGTATGAGAAAGCGGCGGAATTTCTCGAGACCGCCGTGTCAATTTCTCGACGAGCACACGGAGAGGAACATTTTTGGACCCTATCCTTCGCCAATGCGCTTGGGTGCGTCTACTATGACACCGGGCGTTATGAAGAGGCTGAGAAGTTATATCTCAAGGGTGTTGAGACGGCGCTGCAGGTGCTTGGCGGAAAGAACAATGTGAGCCTTTTTATGGTGGGCAACCTCGGAGGAGTATACGAGGCCCAGGGACGTTACGACGAGGCCAAACGCCGGTACCTTGAGACGCTCCGGCTTCGCGAAGGCTTTTGGGATGATGACAACGTATGGACACTTTTGTACAAGGGTTTTCTTGCTGGGGTCTATGAAAAGCAGAAGCGATATGCTGAGGCCGAGCGGTTGTATCTCGATATTCTGTCCAAACAACAACGCGTGCTCGGTGAGGAACATGTATACACGCTCTGGTCGGTCGAGGGGCTCGCGCACGTGTATCTTGGTAAAGATAAGTACGAGCAGGCTGAGGAGTTGTTTACGCAAGCGCTGCAAGGTTTAAAGAAAGTGCGTGGTGAGGAACACCGGGACACCATCCGTTGTATGAATGGCCTGGCAGAATTGTATACGGCCCAACGCCAGTTTGACGAGGCTGAATCTCTCTTCACAAAGGCAGTGCAGATTGGTAGCCGAACCCTCGGCGACGACCATCCTTGGGTACTTACATCAAAGAACAATCTGGCAGTGGTTTATCACGAGCAAGCTCAATATGAAAAAGCAGAAACACTCCTTCTCGAAGCTCTTGAAGGCCGCCGCCACAAACTTGGTGACACTCACCCAAACACAATACAGTCATGGAACAACCTAATTGCCCTCTACGAATCCTGGAACAAACCAGAAAAAGCCAAAGAATGGCGAACAAAACTGTCGCAAACAGAGACTGCTGAGCAGTGACAACTCGCCTTTCAAAGGATTTGGAAACATTGGTTTATTTTTATAATCCGGAGCTTACCTCAGGTTCAGTGAGGGCGAATCGTAGTGTCCAGGTATCATTTACAGCCTCAGTGTTTGGCGTTAAAAGAAGGCGGTATATCCGCGGTCCCCATATTTTTGACAAATTTTCATCGGTCAGTGAAATGGTCTCAGCTTGCAGACGGAATGTACCTGGGTTATATTGAACGGTCATCGTAACCAGTTCTTTTATGTCGTTAAGAACCAACTGCCCCGGCTGATTCTGCGTAATCTCACAGGGCGTGATAAGGCTCTGCACGATGTTTTGAGAAGGTGTTTTCAGGTCAAAAGAATCGATGATCTGAACATCTTGGCCGCGGTTAAGGCGAACCGTCCGAAGCCATGAGTTGATACCGGCCTGGCTCGGATAAGCGGGGGCGATATCCATTTTTAATTGGGCAAAGTCCACTCCAGACTCGTATTTTACATCTTTCGCCGCATAACGTCGTCCTGCGCTTTGCATCACACCGTTAATCGTGGGCAGATTATGATACGCCGATTGCATGGCCCATATCTCGTACCGGTTGCTGCTGAATGTCTGACGGGTGTACGTCGGTCTGCCGACGTCGATAATGAACGGTCGGCCGTTGGCGTAGAGTATGAAGTTTCCCACGTCATTATTGTTGTGGCTTTGCCCGTTATGACTCGCCCAGGAGGCGATGTATAGCCCTTGTGACGAGCCGCCTTTGTCTCTGGCGACCATGAGTTGCATATCGGGATGGCCCAGCCAGACGTCCCGTAACAAGGGGGCGGAAGCTCCCTTGGCGGCGAGCATATTCGGCAGATTGAAGATCGAATACAGCGTTCGACCGAGAAAAAGTTCCACTTTTTTAGTCCTGAATAACTCGTCTTCGGTCATATTATTGACAGCGAGTGCTTGCATATTCGGATCTTTGATTCGCATTCCATAGCGAAAAACAAGGTCGCGATAGAGATCGAAACGAGCGTCGCAATCGCCGATGTTGACGAAGTAATCCCCGGCAATATGCACGCGATAAATGAAGCGCCCGATTTCTTTGATGATCGGATCGTCATAAACATCGAATTGACCGTTCGTAGCTCTATATAGCAACTCAAGATTGTCGAACAGGCTCGCCCCCGCGTGGCCCCAGTAACTTGGGCCTTCGTCGCAGCTCCCGTCGGATGGATACGGGACGACAAAGTTATCCAGACAACGCAATACTTTATGGGCCAGCTCGACGCGACGTTCCTTATCCTTTTCCAACAGTAACGTGGCCGTGAGCACATTCGAATTGATCCACGGATTCCAGTTATTCGGATGCCGGCCATCGGCTCTCGCTCGAAAGCCCATCCATCCGAAGTCATTGCGCTCCAGATAGGGTGTGAGTATCTGCGCATCGATTTCCCGCTCGATGCGTTCGCAAATCCGCGGCGAGACCGTATCCAATTCTTTTTTGAGAAGGTAATACGTCCAAGCGAGGGAATTAGCCGTCTGAGCGGAAAAGAGAGCCACAACCGGCTCAGACGTATCGGGCAGGCCTACCCCGGCCTTTTGTGCCCCCACGTGGGCGGGCCAGGTCCACGTCGATTCCTCGCAAATCGCCCAAATCATGTTGGCGATGGCATCGAGGAAGCGGCCCTTGCGCTCCATACATTCGGCCAGAACAAGTCCGTGAAGCATTTCCCGACGTTCGTACCAGATATCTTGATAGTGGCTACGGTTGCCGATGCGCTGAAATTCCAGATAAACCGTAGCCGGAAGATGTGGAATCGGCTTATCGATGTATTCTTCGCCAAGACGGATATAAGCCCGGCGTACATTCTCCGGGATTGTCGTCCAAGCTCCCCGTTCCTGTGCTTTGGGAAACGGATGCCATTCGGTGCGGGGTATCAGCATGTTTCCAAGTTTTTCTTTCGGATACAATTCACTCAGTGAGATAGCTTTGGCATGTGACGTGATGCTTAGAACCACAATAGTTGCGAGGATAAGAACAATTCGTTTTGAAATGTCGGATTTCATTTCCAGACGACTCCTTTTATAAAATGTCAGAGGAAATTTCTTTCAGGTTAAGTGCTGGGAGACTCGTTCGATGTTGGGTTTTTCGATAATGCCTCGTTCGGTAATAATAGCCGCGATATCACGTGCTTCGGTTACATCGAATGCGGGATTGTAAACGCCGACGCCGGTCGGGGCGGCTTGGGCGTCCCTGAATGAAATCACTTCCTCCGCGGCCCTTTGTTCGATGGGAATCTCGGCGCCACTTTTGGTACTCAGGTCGAACGTGCTGGAGGGGGCGGCGATGTAGAACGGCACGCCGTGTTCCCGCGCGAGGATGCTCAGGCTGTAGGTGCCGATCTTATTTGCCGTATCGCCGTTAGCCGCGATGCGATCGGCGCCGGTAATAACGGCATTGACTTTTCCTTGCTTCATCAGCCATCCCGCCATATTGTCGCAAATAACCGTTACGTCGATTCCCGCCTGCATCAATTCCCAGGCTGTCAATCGAGCGCCTTGTAATAACGGCCGGGTTTCATCAGCGTAAACTCGAAACTTCTTTCCATTCCTCTGTGCCTCGAACATCAACGAGAGCGCCGTTCCCTGTCCACCCGTCGCCAGCGCCCCGGCGTTGCAATGCGTCAAAATGCCGGCACCTTCTTCGATAAATTTCTGACCGTTTTGACCGATTCGCCGACACATCTCCACGTCTTCCCGGTGAATTGCAATCGCTTCAGCTAAGATTGCTTCGCGAAAAGCCTTTAGTGGCGCGGGCATCCCTTCGACAAGCTCAGGGCAAGCTTTGCCCGCGATTCGAGGGCGGGACGCCCTCGACACTTCGGCGGCTTTCTTTTGCATCCGATCCAGCGCCCAGAATAAATTCACCGCCGTAGGGCGGGACGAGGCTAAATATTCGCGGGCTTTGGTCAATAACTCCATCGCCTTTTCAATATTGTCGGTGGGTTTTTGCAGAGCAAGAACGAGTCCATAAGCTGCGGATACGCCGATGGCCGGAGCGCCCCGGACGGCAAGTGTCTTGATCGCATCGAAAAGAACCTCAACATCCCGGCATTGTAGCGTAGCGAATTCTATCGGAAGCTTTCTCTGATCGACAAGCTCCAAATACCCGTCAATATCACCAATCCATTTGACTGCTTGAACAATCATGCTTTTCTTTTCTTGGAACCAATAATGTCACCCCTGCGAAGACAGGGGTCCGGAGCCTAAGAGCTGGATTCCCGTTTTCACGGGAATGACAAATTCTTTTTCACATGAGTGGTTATCGATCGACCCTTGCGCCGCCGCCTCCCATGACTTTTTCGACCTCGCGGAGACTCGCCGTAGTCGTATCGCCGGGCGTCGTCATCGCTAAGGCGCCGTGGGCGGCGCCGTAATTCACGGTTTCCTCCGGCGTCTTACCTTCCATTAGGCCATAGATCAAGCCGGAGGCAAAGCTATCGCCTCCTCCGACTCGGTCGTAGATCTCCAGATCGGGTCTCAAAGTCGCTTCATGGAATTCGCCCTGAGCATATAAAATCGCACCCCAGTCGTTGACCGAGGCGGTCTTGGCATTTCGCAACGTTGTAGCGACAGCTTTCAGGTTCGGAAACTCCTTAACGACCTCGACGATCATCTTCTTGAAGTTCGCTGGGTCGAGTTTTGAATACCCTTTATCCATACCCTTCACCTCGAAACCGAGGGCTGCGGTAAAATCTTCCTCGTTGCCCAGCATCACATCAACGTACGGAGCGATGGCCCGGTTGACTTGTTTCGCTTTTTCCTGGCCTCCGATATCCTGCCAGAGCGATTTACGGTAGTTCAGATCGTAGGAGACAATCGTGCCATGTTCTTTTGCTGTGGTGACAGCTTCTAAAATGACCTCCGGTGTCGTTGCAGACAAACCAGCGTAGATGCCGCCCGTATGGAACCAACGGCTTCCATTCTTTCCGAAGATGGTTTCCCAATCGATATCGCCCTTTTTTAACTGGGAAGCGGCGCTGTTCGCCCGGTCCGAACAACCCACCGCGGCTCGAACGCCAAAGCCTCGCTCGGTGAAATTCAATCCGATCCTAACCTTCCTTCCGATCCCGTCATACGGCGTCCACTTGACGTACTCCATATTGACGCCGCCCTGGTAGATCAAATCTTCAAGCAAGTGGCCGACGGGATTATCCACCAAGGCAGTGACAACAGCAGCTCGCTTGCCGAAACAACGCTTGAGACCTCGGGCGACGTTGTATTCGCCGCCGCCTTCCCAGGCGCGAAAGTGCCGGGTCGTGTGGATTCTCTCTTCACCGGGATCGAGCCGGATCATGATTTCACCCAGCGAAACGATATCGTATTTGCATTGTGATGGAGATTTAAGTTCGAGCACTGCCATGGACGTTTCTCCTTAATTCCCACGCTTGTCATGCTGAGCGGAGCGAAGCATCTGGGGTTAGGACGAATAATTGAGATTCTTCACTTCGTTCAGAATGACAGATACAGTTTCCTTTATGAGGATGAATAAATTTTTCCTTCTCGGTAATCCTGCCAGGCCGGCTCGAACGCTTTCCGATCGGTCGGCACCGGCCTCAACTCGACGTTCGTGCTTGTAAACAAATCGGACGAGCTTTCGTTATATTCGATCTGTAATATGGAACTTCTGAGCGACTGGTTTTCAGGTTTGAACTTCAGCGGGTTGCCCGTCGCTTTGTCGATCACATCGGGGTGGATTTCAACGCCGTCCTCGACCAGAACGAGATGCGAACCGCGCGATCCGCTGCCCTGACCGAGCAATTCCACGACAGCCTTCAGAAACGCCACACTGGTCAACGCCAGGTGTTCGGCTTGTATCGCTTGAATGAGGGTCTTGGTGTCCTTTGAGGACATGCCCTTTTCCTTGATGTCTTTATAGAGTTTTACGGCTTCCTTTAAAGCCTTCCCGGCGTCGTTTAATTCTCGGATATGTCCCCCGGAGGCGGTCATCCGGTTACGGATCTGCTCTAAAATGTCTGCGGGCACTGAGCCCGATGAGTTTTTGTAACGTTTAAGCTTGGTGATACATTCGCTAAGTTGCTTGTCGATTTCGGATTGTTTGTTCGAGTAATCCGGCAGATCGCAACCATAGGCGTTGACGATGTATTCGGCCGCCCGTAAGCCGCCGGTCTGGCCGGCGTTCAGGGCCGAGCCGCCCGGTCGTTTGACGCCGTGCGTGCCCGCCATCTCGCCGATCACAAAGGTCTGCGGAATATTCGATTGCCACCATTTATTCACGGCGAATCCACCGTTGTTGTGCTGGGCGCAGACGGCAATCTCGAGCGGTTCCGAATATAAATCGATCCCATTTTCCTTATAGATATCGATAGCGGGCGGGTTCATGTGGGCCAGTCGTTCGATGGGCGTTTTTTGCAGCGCGCCGGCTTTCTTGAGATAGTCCGCCGCCTCCGGTTCGAGATCGTTAATATCGAACTCGTCCATCGAGTCACTACCGATGGGATTTTTCAAAAAATCCATATAGACGCGCCGGCCCTTTTGCGTTTCGTTGAAAACAAGGACGTCGATCAACGATGATTGCAGGTTCTCGATGCGCTGGGGATCGAAGGGCCATTGATATCCTTTGAGGAAGATATTCGTAGCCATTTTGCTCATCGTGGGGAAGAAGCCCGTGAGAAATTCCTGCTCGTCGTTGCCGTTAGCATCCGTGCTGAAAAGACGCGGTACCGCTTGCATATATGTGCCGGAGACGTTCCATCGAAACTTAATGCTCGCCAGGCCGAACTGCGATTCGGTCAGGTTCGCTCCAATCAGGCCCGCCTTAAACGCCAATCCGTGAATGCCTAACTGGTCTCTGGGATAAACGCTCGTCTTAAATAACTCACCCGGCCCGCCCGCGGCGAGGACAATATTGGCGGCAAGAAAAACGTTGATGGCATAATCCGAATCAGTAAGACGATTTTTGTCTATCGTCATAATACCGACAATACGCTTATCTTTACCGGAGCCGACCGTTAGTAATTGTGCCGCTTCCTGTTGGTCGAAAAGGTTAACATCGTAGCGTTCGAGTTGCTTTTGTAGGCATTGGCTCATAAACCGGCTGGTTTTCGGTCCGGCCGACGTCGCCCTCTCGAACGGATCGTGATCCGTCTTATAGCCGATGAAGGTTCCCATCGAATCCGTTGGGAACGGCACACCCGCCTGGACCAGGTGGTAGAATTCGCGTAGCGAGCCAATCGCTTCGATCAATGCCGAATCGCCGTGACAGCACCCCGCCGCCGTGAGGCTCTTCGAAAAGTCTTCAGCGCTGTCGGCGACGTCCGGACTCGTACCGATCTTGTAGTACGTTTGCTTATCCGAACCGCTCATACGCGAAGCGCCCAGCCCCAGGCCAGCCGTTACGACGGCAATCCTCTCAGCGGGATCAGTGACGCCCTTTTGTTTCATAAATTCGCACAGATGAACGGCGCAGTTCATACCCGCGGCGCCTGAGCCGACGATAATCGTGTTGTAGCCATGGAAGGTTACGGTTTGGCCTGCGATTTGCTTCGTCTCTGTCATGTTCTTTCTCCCATTGAGCGAGGGGTAATCGTTCGTTTGGATTTTTTATAATTTTTATTCCAGCAATTTCGGCTCGGCGAAATCGCCGATCATTTCTCGTGGTAATACACGGACATTTCCCTGCTTGTCACAGAAATACAGTGTCGATTGTGACGGCTTTCTACCGTGCCCGTCGGCCCAAATGGCGTAGAAATCAGGATGGGCATTTACCGGTCGCCGGGCGTACGTATGATTGCGAGGACTGTTTTGGGTTAGTTGCTTGACCTTTTTCCAGGTAGCTCCTTCATCGTGAGTAACCCACATTGCTATTTCGCCACCGGGATTGTACGGCTGCGGTCCGGTTTCGGTCGGACCGATGATTCGCCACGTCCCGTCGTCTTCGATATAAAGTGAGCCCATATCGTAGTTGTTGTCCGAGGTGCAAACCGGGCGTATCTGCCACACTGATCCAGTCCAGCGGGCCGTCGTCCAGGTGCGGGGGTCGTTCTTCGGGCCGGATTCATAACCTTTGCTCGTCACCACGAGAATGATCGGATTATCCTGGCTATCAAAGCGAATGTCCTTCAGATAAACGTTCAGACCTTCAGCCTTATAATCATGCACCAGCGCGGGATTCTGAGGTTTCGTCAGCGGAAGCTCCAGGCTCTGTCCGGCAACACTTTGCCATGTTTTTCCGAGGTCACTGGTTTCAATGTAATAGAGGTTCGTTCGCCAATTGAGTCCTTTTCCCTCCGGATGGTAGTTGAATGCCGAACCTGCTTTGTTCCTACCTGCGGCACTGATTTGGTAATGTCCCCTGTCAATAGCTGCCAACCGCATCCATTGCGACCATTCGACGCCGTCTTGACTTGTCATGAAGCAAATCGTGCGATCGACGGGATACTTGTAGCGTGTGAAGAAGCACACGAAACCTTTATCTTTTAAATGCCAGGGTTGCATGTATGAAAAATTCGTCATCGGAACGTTTTCACCGTTTTCGATCTTCGTCGGATTCACGAGATCGAAGGCGTCGACGTTGTAAGGCTTGCGGCTTTTGTGGATGTACGACGGCCTCGACGTGCCGTGCGAAGTGGAGAAGATCCAGATGTATCCATCATCATCGACGGAGATGACCGGATTGTCATGGGCATCGCTGGTTTTCTTATCGAGTAAAATGGTTGGCCGGGGCACCATACCGGTAATATGGTCGTAGTACGAGACCATATGAAGTAACTTTTGATCACTATCTTTCGTTGTACCGCCATAACAGAAGAAGGTCTTTTTAACTTTGTCGCAATAAACGGCAAATGGTTTGTGCTTAGCGCAATACGTTCCCAGGCCGCCGCTGTACTTATAGACGTATTCATCGCCGGAGGGTTGATTCATGTACCAGATACCGCGATAGCCGATGTCTTTGGTATTAAGAGTGAGTGTCTCTGATGAAGCTTTCACATCGCCGCATAGTAGCGCTCCTATTAACAACATGAGCGAAACGAAGAGAATCGTAGGATGGGCAGGTTTCCTGCCCATGCGGTTTGAATTACGGAACGATGACGGCATGGGCAAATAAATTGCCCATCCTACAGGATCTGTAAAGCAATCAGTTCGCATTAAAATTTCTCCCAGTAGCCTGACTTATTTGTTCCAGTGACGCAGATGTGAAATCGATATTGGGATATTTTTCGGCTCGTACTTTATCGATGAGTTCCTTGATCTTTTTAAGCTCGTCCTCCAGAAGGTCATAATCTTGATCGTCGATGATTTTCTTCATCGTGGCTTTTTCGATCATACTGAACGAGCCGCCCAGGACCAGGACGCCTGCATCGACATAGTCGGGGATATTACCGGCATTCGTCCCGCCTGTGGGCACGAGACTGATGGTTTTGTGAATGGCCGGGTCGATGGCCTTGACGAAAGCCGGACCGCCGAGTTGCTTGGCCGGGAAGATCTTGCAGAGATTGGCGCCTTTGGAAAACTGGCTGACGATCTCTGTGGCGCTTCCGCATCCGGGAATCATCGGAAGTTTCCCGGTGAATTTTTCAAATCCGGCATCGCTGAAGTTCACAGCCGAGACAAGATAGCACGCCCCGGCCTCGACAACCTCAGAGACCGAAGGCAGCGGATCCTTCGGGTGGGCGTTATTGTAAACATCCAGCATTTCAGGCCAGTCAATGAGACTGGCCGCACCCGTTGCGAAGTCGGGTAGTTCCTTGCGCAGCCTGGAGATTTTCTCCAGGGGTTGCTTGATCCGGCAGGTTACTTCCATATTACGAACACCGGCTTTCATCAGCGCCTCGGCAGTTTTGACAACGTCGAGCTTATCCTGGTTAAAGACCAGTATAAAACCATCTTGTAATAATGTGGTGATTGTACTTTTGATATCCATTCCTATAACCTCCTGAGATGAAAACCGCCGTCCACGTTGATGACCTGGCCGGTTGAAAAATCGAGCCGGCCCTCGGCAATCGCTCCAACGACTTTTCCGATATCTTCCGGGAGTCCCCAACGCTGGATTGGCGTCAAACCCTCTGCGATGAGCTTGTCGTACCTGTCTTTGACCACGCTGGTCATATCGGTGGCGATGATGCCGGGACTGACCTCGAAGACGCCGATACCGTATTCCGCCAATCGATCCGCGTACAGTTTGGTCATCATGGAAATGCCGGCTTTACTGACGCAATATTCGCCCCGTGCCGGCGAGCTGGTATATGATGAGATCGATCCCGTGCTGACAATCCGATATCTGCGGTCGGGATACTTTTTCTTTTGCTCGATCATCCAATTCGCCACCTGCTGGGTTAGAAAGTACGGCCCCTTGAGATTAATGCTCATCACCCGGTCGAAGCTTTCCTCGGTAGCTTCGAGAAGGTCCAGTCGTTTCGATGGAGCGACGCCCGCGTTATTGGCCAACAGGTCGCATCGTCCGAACGTGTTTTTAGCCAGCGCGACCAGGCTGTTGCGGTCTTGGGCTTTGCTGACGTCTCCTCGTAATATCTCGCATTCAACGCCGAGCGCTTTGATTTCTTTTTGGGTTTCAACAGCGCGTGATTCGTCCGGTTTGCCGTCGCTCGTAAAGTCGAAGTAATTAATCACGACGTTGTATCCCAATGAGGCTAACTCCATCGCGATGCCTTTTCCGATACCCCGGCTCGCTCCGGTGACGATTGCTACAGGTCGTTCTGCCATTTTCAGAATCCTTTTCTATTGTTCTTGTTTTAAAAAATCATTTATTTCTTTCGCTGCCTTCATACCGTCCGCCACAGCCGCTACGACCGTCGAAGCCCCACGGACGAGGTCGCCCCCGGCAAACACGCCCCGCCTCGACGTCGCCGATGTTCCTTCCTTTGTTTGGATCAGATTTTTTTTCAGCGTCAGGCCCGGCAGAATTTCCGCGATCTGCTCCGGCAGCGCCTGGCCTATCGCCTCCACGGCGATGTCCATATCGAGCTCATAGGCGACTGTCATGATAGGTTCGGGCCTTCGACGCCCTGACGCGTCCGGCTCGCCCAACTGGGTGGGACAGAGCTTAATCCCCGTCAATTTATCGTTGGATGAGCGAAAACCGAGCGGTTGGGTCAAAATCATAAAATGCACACCATCTTTCATTGCTCTGTCGCGCTCGGCGCTCCAGGCCGGCATCTCTTTGAAAGAACGGCGATAGATGAGGTAAACGTCTTTGGCGCCGAGCTGTTTAGCCGTGGTGGCAACGTCTATGGCAGTATTGCCTCCGCCGATTGCGGCCACACGCTTGCCTTTGAGGTCCAGGCCATCCGGCTTTTTGGCCGTCGAAAGGAAATCCATTGCATTCCACAAGCCGTCGAGTTTTTCGTCGCTAATACGGACGGATTTCGGTAAGCCCATCCCGATAAAAACAGCATCGAATCCCTCTTCCATGATTTGATCGAGGTTGAATTTCGGATTAAGTTCCTTACCTAACCGTAGGATCATTCGTTCTTTCGGAACATCAGCAAAAATCGCTGACATTTCGTTCCTCAACGCATTACTTTGTCTATCCGGAGGAATAACCGAAGCGACCATGCCGCCGAATTCCGTGTTTGCGTCAAAGAGGGTCACGGTATGTCCGGCTTCAAGCAGCATGGCGGCGCAGGCTAAACCGGCGGGACCGGCGCCGATGACCGCAATATTTTTACCGGTGTTTTCTTTCGGAACGCGCAACTTTGACCAGCCGTTCTTGTTGGCTTGCACCGCCAAATACATTTGTATTTCGGCGATCGGCACGGGCATGTCCCCGATAAAGCCCTGTAAACAATGGCCCTCGCATTGCTGTTCGACGGGACAGAGCCAGGCGCAGACTTCCGGGAAAATATTGGTCTCCCTAAGCGTTTCGTACGCGGCTTGTTCCTCGCCGTCCAAAAATTGGCTGATGAATTTAGGGATATCCACACCGGCCGGGCAGGATAGTTGACACGTTGGCTCCTGGCATTTTCGGCATGCCGAAGCCAGACGGGCAAGATTCTCCCTGTCGCTCATCCGACCACGTTCGAAAATAGGCCCGTACACCTCATTGTCGCGCACGACGCAACCGGTCATCCCGGCGTCGCGCATGATCTGAGTACAGGCGCTGCAACCTATGCAGACCTTTTCCGGAGACATACGACCCTGTGTGAAGATGTCCTTGGCGTAATCGGGATAAGCGAAGGCCATACGTCCGGCGCCGGCCAGGGTGGTTAAGCCGTTGGCTTTGTTGGCTGCGGCGACGTTGGCAAAAAGGGTTCGTAGCCAGCTATAACCCGTGCCGACAATGGCGATTTTGGGGAATTCTTTTTGTATTTCGCCTGTGATGTTGACAAGTCTGCTGACGCCCGCGAGCGGATGTTCCGGCTCTTCGTACCCGCCCACAATCGGTTCGTTGAACGGCCGGCCCACGTGGGGATTGTAATAGGGATTGGCGATGGTGATGTTGATCAAGCGAACGCCGCGCCGCTGTAACAGCCCGATCAATTTCTTGGGTTCTTTA
>JAFGTG010000304.1 GCA_016934255.1 Sedimentisphaerales bacterium | reverse complement strand
TTCGTGTCCGCCAGGAGCATGTTGAATCCAAGCAGGGCCTCGATGCACTGGCCTGCGTTTCCTAATGGAAATCCACTGCCGAACAAGAGTTTGTCCATGACCCCGTGCTCGTGGGCGGCCACGACCATATTATACGTTTGCCAGACATTTTTGGGCCGGATTGTTAAATCCGCATACACATTTTTATGCCGGCTCACGATCGACAGGGTTTGTTCGATAAAGGGCATGCCCATGTTTCCGATAACGATTTTCAGCTCGGCGAATTCTCTGGCCACTTCGTCCAACAGGTACGGCTGGGCATACTCCAGCACGACACGGTCTTTCGACGTGTCCGGCGTGTTGTGAAAGAAGATGGGAAGACCGAGCTCCTGGGCGGATTCGTAGAGCCGGATGGCTCGGGTATGAGCGGGGTGAACGCCGCAGGCCGAACAGTATAGCACGACGCCTTGCAGCCCCAATTTGTCCTGGAGGAGCTTCAAGCTATCGACGTCAATTTTGTCTTTACTGGGCTCCACGACGGCGAAGCCGACCCTTTTCTCTTTGTGTTTGTTGACATATTGGGCCAATTTTTTATTAATGTGTTCGCTGGGGCCTTCCGAACCGGCCAATACGATGCGCTTTTCGACCGTCTCGGCGGTCGCAGAATATTCCGGAGCCTCCACGTCATCGGCCGTCAGGTCGATATGTGTATGACAATCAACAATCATAATCCAACGCCTTTAATTCACACACTTACCCCTGCCTCTGCGAGCCGGGGTCTGTGATTTAATATCTTATAGGGCTTTTTTTTATCGGCCTATCTGAGGCCGCGCTTATCAATAATCAATTCCCGCGCCCCCGTCAAGAATAAATATTTCCCATCTGTGAAGTCATCGCCGGGGATATCGCCCGGGGATTTCCGCCCTCGAAACGGCGGGAGTGGATGATTCCGGATTCCGTATTTTATTCTTGAAATTTTTCCTGCGGTTGTGCGTTATGATATGGTAGAATGACCCGGTAAAAGCCGGAATCCTTTGGTATGGTTAGTGACAAATTATGGATTGTCCCGTTTGTAAAAATGCGATGATTACGCTCGAGCTTGAGGATGTGGAGATCGATTACTGCACCGAGTGCGGCGGTATCTGGCTGGACGCCGGCGAGCTCGAGCAGTTGCTCGGGGAGCCGCAGAAGGCCAAACAGCTTCTGGCGTCGTTTCAGATCGATGCGCAATCCACGGAGAGATTACGCAAATGCCCGATCTGTTATAAAAAAATGCAAAAGGTCAAAGTGGGTTCTTCGACGCCCGTTGTGTTTATTGATAAATGTCGCCGAGGAGACGGTTTGTGGTTCGACCGGGGTGAGTTGCGTGATATTTGTGAGAAAGCACAGTTGGATAAAGACAATAAAATTACAGGATTGCTCAACGATATGTTCGCTTACGATCAAAATTAAGGAAAGGAGACAATGATGAGTACCTGGAGTATCGTGTTGATCGCTGTTGCTGCAGTTATTCTGGTCGTAGCATTCATAGCGAAGAAAAAATCGTAGTGTAAATGACGGTGTTTTACAAAATTGAAGGTTAGGCATACTTTTAGAAAGAAAAACTGTTTTTCGTTTTGTTCTTTCTGAAAACACGGAGAAAGTGTTTAAAAGGTGCACCGATGAAACAATGGAAAAATTGTCACTCGATAAAGTGCCATCATAAATAATAGATGTCTAACCTTTAATTTTGCAGAACACGTAAATCTTATTATCTAAAGGAGAAAGCCTATGGGAGCGGTAGCCATCGCCTTGATTGTTGTCTTTGTTGTTCTGGTTTTGCTTGTTCTTTTTGTAATCGGCATATACAACGCCTTGATCCGCCTTCGCAATCAGGTGGACAACGCGTGGTCGCAAATCGACGTCCAGCTCAAGCGCCGGCACGACTTGATCCCCAACCTCGTCGAGACGGCCAAAGGCTATATGAAGCACGAGCGGGGAACCTTCGAGGCCATCACGCAGGCCCGCAGCCAGGCGATGGGAGCGAAAACCGTCGCCGAAGCCTCGAAGGCCGAAGGGGCGCTCGGCGAGGCGCTGAGCAAGTTCATGCTGGTCGTGGAGAACTATCCCGACCTGAAAGCCAATCAGAACTTTCTGAACGTCCAGGAAGAGCTGACCAGCACCGAGAACAAAATCGCCTTCGCCCGGCAGAGCTATAACGACCAGGTCTTGTCCTACAACAACAAGATTCAAATGTTCCCCTCGAACATCATTTCGGGCATGTTCGCCTTCACGAAGCGCGATTTCTTCGAGATCGAAGTGGCCGCCGAGCGGGAAGTCCCCAAGGTGGATTTTTCGTGATATCTCATGGCGGGCAAATTGGTGGATGGCTTCGAAAATTAAAAATCAAATATCAAAACTAAAAATTGTGGTCCTAAGGACTCCTTACGGAGAATCCGCCTCCGGCGGATGACTTCCTTAATTTTACATTTTGCATTTTGATTTTTGCATTTGCCTATGAGGCTGCCACCCTGTCGATGTGAGAGACGCTGTAGGGTGTGCAACTTTGTTGCACACGCGGTATTGAGATGGATTTGAAGGTGTGATTGAATAACGATGTGGGAGTTGATACGAGCCAATAAGCGGAACTCCATCATGTTGATGGCTCTCCTGGCGGGCGTCCTGTTGATTCTGGGCTTTGCGATCGGTATGGGCGTCACCGGGGCGCCTGAAGGGGGAATGTTCGGCCTGATGATCGCGACGGTCCTCTGGCTGATCCTCGCGCTGGTGAGCCTGTCGAGCGGCGACCAGATTCTATTGGCCGCCAGCCGGGCCACGCCCGTCACCCACGACGTCCACCCCCAACTGTTCAACGTCGTGGAAGAGATGAAAATCGCCGCCGGCCTGCCGAAAATGCCCAAGATCTACATCATTAACGACCCGGCTCCCAACGCCTTCGCGACGGGCCGAAACCCCGAAAACGCCTCGGTCGCCGTGACGGCGGGACTCTTGGCCCGACTCAACCGCGACGAGCTCCAGGGCGTCATCGCCCACGAGATCAGCCATATCGTCCACCGCGACGTGCTTTTCGTCACCTTAGCCGGCATTATGCTCGGCTCCATCGTACTCCTCTCGCAAGTCTTCTTACGTGGCATGTTCTACAGCTCGATGGGCTCGCGCAGGCGGTATTCCAGCGGCGGAAAAGGCGGCGGCCAGGCCCAGCTTGTCTTGATGCTCATAGCGATTCTCGCGGCGGTCTTAGCCCCGATTTTTGCGTACGTATTATACTTCGCTCTATCCCGGCGGCGTGAATACCTCGCCGACGCCGGGGCGGCCCGCCTGACCCGCTACCCCGAGGGCCTTGCCAGCGCCCTGGAGAAGATCGCGAACGATCCGTCGCCACAGTTAGCTTCCGCCAACAAAGTCACCGCCCCGATGTACATCGCCAATCCCTTCAAGAAAAAAGGCCAGATGGCATTATCCAATCTGACAAGCACCCATCCGCCGATTACCGAGCGGATCAAGATTCTCCGCAATCTAAGCCAGGGCGCGTCTTTCAAGGAGTACTCGGATGCCTTTGCAAACGTAACGAAAAAAAGGACGGTAGTTCCCGTGGCCGCCATGAAAAAGGAGGACGTTCCCATCCGCCAGCCCGGCGCCGAAACGACAGCGAAGGAACGAGCCGAGAATCAGATGCGCCAAGTCGGCGACATTATGCGACGGGTCAACCAGTTCGTTTTTTTAACCTGCGCGTGCGGCTTGAAGTTAAAAATCCCCCCCAACTTCAAAGGCCAAACCGTCAAATGCCCCCGATGCAACAAAATGCACGACCTTCCCCGCGTATAAAACAAGAGATTGAGGTACGAGGTACCTTGCATTTGGATGTTATGTACTTTTGATCCAATCCGAAAGTGAAGTCTTGATACGAGAAAGACGATCTGTAGAAATCTGCCCAATGCTACCGAGCAAAATGGATTGATCCACAACGGCGAGGCGTGACACTCTGAATAAACTGGACGACTTGAGTCCCGACTGCTTGAAATCTTGATCTTCAGGTGTAATGAGCTCGTCCAGCCCCTTTATTTGCTGTGACAACTGTGTCGAAACCATACAAATCAACCAGTCGTTGTGCGGGCCCGGAACCTGACGGAGTACCAACGCCGGACGCAATTTTCCAGGCAACTTGTCCGTGTGGGGAAAACGAAAAAGAACAATACTGCCTTCTTGCATCATGAGAGGCGATCCTTCACGTCTTTAAGTGAGTATTGCGTAGATTCTGATTCCATCCCTCGCATTGCCTGGGAAAGTGAAAAGCTGGACCAGGGAGTATTATTGTTATTTATTTTTGCCTCAAGGAATTCAACAAAATCGAGAACTTCCGCTTGGACGACCTCAGGTAATGCCTTGACACGCTCGATAATTTGTTCTGTTACAGTCATTTTTTTTGCTCCTAATGGATATACGGGGAATAGGATACGTTTCCCCATTATGCTTGTCAAGCACAGAACGCATGGGCTCTGAAGTTCCTGGATCCCACCGTAAGGCGTCCCTTAGGGACTGCCTTCGCAGCACCGTAAGGCATCCTGCGGAGGATGACAAGAAGAATCGGTCGGTATAAGTTAAGTGGGGATCAGTGCTATTTTAGTAGAGTGATAATTTCACTTTCAAGGCAGGAATTCACTATCGAAATCCGGCCGATTGTAGCCGGTAAATCAAATCTCGATGGCCCGGCGCTGCCCGGATTAAAATAGAGTACTCCATCTTTTTCATATCGTTTCGGTCTATGGGTATGACCGAAGAGTACAGCATCGAACTCAGCCGCAGCCGGATCTAAATCCAGATCATGTATATTATGAACGAGATACAATAATCGGCCCTCAATTTCAAAAATGTCTTTTTCCGGTAACTTATGTGCCCAATGTCCCTTATCGGTATTCCCCCGAACGGCATACGTGGGCGCGATGGACTGAAGTTTGTGTAAAAGATTCTCATTGCCGATGTCACCCGCATGAACAATGAAATCGCATCCATTGAGAAACTCCACCACCTCGGGACGAAGCAGGCCGTGTGTATCTGATATGACACCAATTTTACAACTCATGCAATAATTCAATTATCCTTTCAACATCGCTTTATTATGTTTGTATTTAGTCCATTTTTGCAAGGTCCAGGAAAACGATGATCGAAGGATTTCCGACGGGTGTGTAATGGCCGGTAAAGGTTAAACCACCCGTCTTGCGGTCCACGCGGAAAACGGTGATGTTGTCGCTCCGTTGGTTGCAGGCGTAAAGGAACCGGCCGGTCGGATCGAAATTGAAGCTTCGCGGATAATTCCCGCGCGTCCATTCCTCCCTGATGTAGGTCAGAGCGCCGGCGGTGCCGATGGAAAAGATCGCAATGCTGTCGTGCAGGCGGTTGCCCGCATAAAGGAACCGGCCATCGGCAGAGACCATGATTTCTGAACAGAAATTGCTGCCGGCGAACCCGGCCGGAAGGGTGGAGATGGTTTGCCGTGGGTTAAGTCGTCCCATTCGGTCATCGTAGTCGAACATGACGACGTTCGAGCCTTCCTCCTGAATGGAATAGAACCAGCGTCCGTTCGGATGGAAGTAAAAATGTCGCGGTCCATCCCCCGGCGGTAGCGAAACCGTAGCCGGATCGTTTGAAGTAAGCGTACCTTTTCGGTCGTCGAATTTCCAGACGTAGATTCGATCCAAACCCAGATCGACGTGCAGAACGAAACGCCCAGATGGATCGGCCTGGATCATGTGCGCGTGTGTTCGGTCGTGCCCGCTGAAGGCAAACGATCCCGGCGGGGCATTCGTTGCCTTTGTCGGTCCCAGCGTTCCGACGTCCTGCTTGACGTCTGTAGCGGGACCCAGGCCGCCGTCGGGCAGAATCGGTAATACCGAGACGGAACCGCCAAAGTAATTGGCCACCAGTAAGAACCTTCCGGACGGATGCACACTCACGTAGGTCGGCCCGGCGCCGCCGGAACGGACAGTGTTGAGCAATTCCAGTTGTCCGTCCGACCGATTGATCGCGAACGCGCTCATTGTGCCTTCATTGTTTTCACCCACCCGGTCCGTCTCATTAGCGGAATACAATCGCGTCCCAGCGGCATTCAATGCCAGGCAACTCGGGCTCGTCCCCAGCTCATAGACGCCGCACGGTGTCATGGTCCCGGTGGTGCGATCCACCCGGAACAGATGAATGCCGCGTCCGTTTCCGGGAGGTAAATCCACTTGCGTCGGGGGCATGTCACGCAGTGGGGAACTGAACGTACCCACATACGCCATGAGCGATCCTTTAGGCTCGGTCGATTGCGCCATAAGTGAGTCCCCCATTAGCAATACGCTACCTGCCAACAAGAAGCAAAAAGCCAAGAACGAACGTCTGGAAATACCCAATATGAATTGTTGAGACAAATAGCGCTTGGTTCTTCGTCGTTCTGACCGTTGGATGAATACCGATAGACGTTTTAATTTTTCTGTCATGAGAGTTGAATGTGCTTTCAAAAACTACTTCAAATGGATCGTTTCGCCGGGCGTTAATATCTTTGTTTCGCATTTCGCTGCTTTGGCGAACTGCTCGGCGTCGCTTCGGCCCCCGACAATGTCGCCCCAGTGATACGGAATCGCCATCTTCGGTTTGAACTGCTCGACGGCCTCGGCCGCCTCGGCCGCATCCATCGTGTAGGTCCCGCCCACCGGCAACAGCGCCACATCGATATTCTGCAACGCCTTCATTTCTTCCGTTAGGTCCGTATCGCCTGCATAATAGATTCGTTTCGAATCGATCTCGATCACGAAACCCACCCAGTTGTTGGATTTGGGATGGAAGTCTTTGTCGGGATTATAGGCCGCCACACCCGTCAAGTTAACACCGTCCAATTTCACGATTATTCCGGACATGATAGACTCGCCCTTTTTTTCCTTGGCGATCACGTCCGGCGAGGCGATGAGTTTTGTATCCGGCCCGCTGACCTTGGCGATATCGTCCGGCGAGTAATGATCGTAATGACTGTGACTAACAAGCACCAGGGTCGCATCGTGTGGGGAATCCTTCAATTTCCACGGATCGATGTACAGGATGGTATCTTCATGGCAAATTTTAAAACTGGCATGGCCCAGCCATTGGAGCGTGAGTCCCATTGCAGCCTCCTTTCTCGTTTCTTCTTCCTTTTGTGGTTCTTCTTGTTTTTTGGGGGGGGCTTCTGTGGATGTCATGGTTTCTTGTGGAGTCGGTTCCTTTTTACATCCGCTCAGAATAACACCCAGGATAATGATGGATATGGCGAACCTTAGATTCTGCATTGCAATTCTCCTTAACAGCAAATCCGCGACGTTGTGTAAAATTGGAGGTTAGGCATACTATCACGGCCAGACAAACGGCCATCTTCTGCTCATAAGCCCGCCGAGTGCGTGACACGCATTGGCTCTCAGCTTTGCCCTGCCGGTCTTTTTTTCAAGAGTCGTCTCATTGATAAGTGTCTGCACGTACGTATTTCTTTCGCTGTCGTCCATGTATTGGTCTCGGATCACCTTGAGCTCTCCGCTATCGAGAAAAAAGCCCCCGCACGCATAACATTCATCGACCGTGACCTGTTTTGCGCTGCGGTATTTGTGCGTTTGCATCGTGATCCCGCATTTCGGACATTGGAGCGGATCGCGATGGGCATCGATCACCCGGGGACTATTCAAGGCCTCTTCCATCAATTGGCCGATGCCTTCGTGACTTTCATTTAGCTTGGTTAGCTCCCCCCAATCGAACCAGATGCCTTTGCACCCGTTTTTGCATACATCCACGTGGACGTCTCCGAAATCTTCCTCCACCATCAAACGTTTGCACACGGGACAGTTCATTTTGCATCTCCTGTTTCGATTCTCATTCTCGTCTGTCGCGGCGACTCCATTAAAAAAGGCCCCGCCTGTCGGCAGGGCCGTGGGTTTTTAGGACTCCCGACCTGAGGCGGTGTCGGATCAGCAGGGCCGCACGTTGACGGCCTCGGGACCTTTCCGGCCCTGGGCCACCTCGTACTCCACTGCCTGACCGTCGTACAGGGATCGGAAACCTTCCGCCGCGATGTTCGAGTGATGGATAAACAAATCCTCACCGCCATCATCGGGGATGATGAATCCGAACCCCTTCCTCTCATTGAACCATTTGACTTTACCTTTATCCACAATGCTCTCCTTCAGCCGATCATCCGGCTCTTTGATAAATTCCCTCATTTAAATGAGAAATATACGTCGAGGGATAGATGTATATTTCTTGACACAAGAGAAAAACTATGGGTAAAGTCCGAAATTGTCAACAAAATACTGGAATTTTCATACTGGGATAGATGTTTTTTTCTGTGAACTCGGTGGTGTAAAAAAGCGCAAACGGAGTACCTCTGAATTGGTTTCATTCTTCCGCAAAGGGGGTAAAGACACTCTGGAAACCGGAGGATTTTCAGGATTTGACTTTCAAGCAGTCATCCATGAAACAGCAATCCGCATAACCACAGGATCCATTGGAGTGTCCGAAGCACGGCGTATAGCCTTCCGCGACCTGAATCGTATGGATCAGGTCCGCTTTTTTCATTCGTCCGGGCGTTAATCCGAGGGCCTTGGCCTTCATTCTTATTTCGGGCAAGGTCATTTGTTTCTTTTCCACTTTTGTTACGGAAATGTGTTTCTTCGCATTGACCGTTGCTTCGGACGTTTGTTTTTTCGCTTTGACTTTTGTTGCGGGCATTTGCTTATCTCCTTTTATTGAAGGGAGGCATTCCACATCTTCAGCCTCTCTCAAAGACATTTCGGAATCTCTACGCGTACCGCTGTTTTCCTTCCGGTTCGTAACACTCATTCCCTTGCAGCCTACGCAAGGAATTGAAACCCTTATATTTTCGATCATTTGGGGCTGTCTCATCCGAAATAAATACTTTTTTTTATTCTTTTTCTCGCCTGTTGTGACCTCACATTATTGCTTGTTGTTTTTTTTGGACGTTACCGAGCATGATTGATTTATTTATTGAATCTCGGAGAAGAATCCTCTCTACGCATTCTGATCGGAGACGATTGCTCGCATGAAAAGGAGTGGGAGCGATTGTCGAGGATTTTGTGGACTACAGTATAGTTTTCGATTGTCCTCCGGCAAAAAGTAGTGTAGATACAATATATTTTGTAGGGGTTCGTTATGGACGATTGGCGTCCGATAAGAAGGAAGACGCCTATTTTTATGAATAACCTTTGAATTGAAAGGGGTATTTCAATGCTAAAAATAGGGATGATCGGAGCCGGCTTTGTCGCCGGATTTCATGAGCGAGCGTTGTGTTCGGTACGAGGAGCGGAATTGGCCGGCGTGTGTGCCCCCGAGGGGGCCGAAGCTCTCGCCAAGCGGGCGCGCGAAGACGGCTTGGGTGATACACAGGTGTACGAAAACATCGCTGAGATGTGCGAGGCCGTCGATGTGGTTTGCATTTTTGCCCCGAATCCGTTCCACGTCGAGATCATGCGCCATATCGCCAAGGCCGTCGAAGGCGGTGCTAAATTAAAGGGAATCATTTGTGAAAAGCCCCTGGCCCGGAACCTTCAGGAAGCGGACATTATGGCGCGGATGGCCAAGGCCCTCCGTGTACCCACGGCATATTTTGAAAACCAGCTTCACATGCCCTCCGTGGTTCAGGCCAGAAATCAGCTTTCGGCCGTGGAGAAAAGCATGGGCGCGGTTCATCTGGCCCGCAGTGCTGAGGAACACGGCGGGCCGCATGAGCCGTGGTTCTGGGATCCGACCCGGCAGGGCGGCGGCGTCTGTTGTGATATGGGCTGTCACAGCATTGCCGTCGGTATGTACATGCTGACGCCAAGCGGACGAACACCCGATTACCTTACGCCGGTTTCAGTCACCGCCAACATGGCCTTGCTTAAGTGGGGCAAGCAGCCGTGGATCGACCGTCTAAAAGAAAGAGGCGTGGATTACACGGTCGCGCCAGCCGAAGACTACTCGAATGTTACTTTTGAGTTCAAGGATCCTGAGACCGGTGTTTGCAGTGTGGCTCAGGCGACGAATTCCTGGATGTACGATGCCCCCGGCTTGCGATTGCTCATGGAGGCGTTCGGACCCGGCTATTCCTATACCGTCAATTCGTTGGAATCGCCGGCCGGACTGTTTATCAGCGACGCGGCCGCCACCGCTGTGGCGGATAGCGAACTCGCCCTTGAAAAGGCCCAGGCCACGCGCGGCGCCCTGGTTCTCCAGCCGAATGAAGCCGACTTGTACGGCTATATCGCGGAATGGCGCGATGCGCTCTCGGCCTTCGAGCAGGGCAAAAGCGGATTGCTTAATTTCCAGTACGGCCGGAAGATCACCATGCTCGTGATGGCGGCGTATATGGCCCATGAAAAGAAAACGACGCTTGACCTGACCAATTCAGCCGTGTTGCAGGCTCTGGAAGATTACGTGCCTATGATCCAGCAGGGCAAGGGAGCAAAAATCCTCCTCGGCGCCTAAAAAGGGGTCAGGAGCCTTTTTGGGATTTTGCGGAAAAAGGGGTCAGGAGCCTTTTTTGGGTTTCGTAATCGTTTTCACGACGAACGATAATGAAAAAATAATATCTTTCGTTTGTAAATGACATATAATGTGCGCCCGTTGGTTTGTAATCGAAAATAGTTTTATTTATGATATGAGTCAGGAGCAGGTATGTCGGGTCATTCACACTGGGCGGGAATAAAACATAAAAAGGCGGCTAACGACGCCAAACGCGGTAAAATGTGGAGCAAGATTGCTCGCATGATTATCGTCGCGGCCAAGCAGGGGGGCGGCGATCCATCGGCGAATCTCACGTTGCGCTATGCCATTGACAAGGCCAAAGCGGCCAACATGCCCAAGGACACCATCGAAAAGGCCGTAAAAAAAGGGACCGGCGAGCTGGATGGAGCCAGTTTCGAGGAAGTCTTGTACGAGGGGTACGGACCGAGCGGTGTGGCCGTGATGGTCGATGCACTGACGGACAACCGCAACCGGACCGGGCCGGAGATCAAGAGGATCTTTGAAAAGCATGGCGGTTCCTTAGGCACCAGCGGCTGCGTCAACTGGATGTTTACTAAGAAGGGTCTGATTACCGTCAACACAGAGAACGCCGACGAAGAGCAGCTTTTGGAGATTGCTCTGAACGCCGGGGCCGACGATATGCAGAACACGGGAGAGGTCTTCGAGATCACCTGCGATCCCACCGCGTATGAAGAGCTCAAAACGACCCTCCAGGAAAAGGAAATCCCGATTGAGGTCGCTGAGATTTCGATGGTGTCTCAGAGCACGATCGATATCGCGGATGACCATACGGCCAAGAGGATCATTTCCTTAATGGAGACCTTCGAAGACCACGACGACGTCCAGAACACCTACGCCAATTTCGACATCTCCGACGAGATCATCGCTCGTATATCGTAGTTCGTGTGTCATGATTGACTTTGGCGTCACAGAGCGAAAAGCAGCGGAGCTTCAGCAGCGGATGGAGACGTGTCAGTTGTTTGAGAAGGATATGGAGGAGAAATTTGTCCGAAGCAGCGGGCCGGGCGGGCAAAAAGTCAATAAGAGTTCCACGTGCGTTCTTCTGACGCATCGTCCGAGCGGACTGATCGTCAAAATGCAAAAGAGCCGGACTCAGAGACTCAACCGTTATTACGCCAGAAGACGACTCTGTGAAATGCTGGAGAACCAGTTACTTGGCAAAGAAAGCCCCGCGGCAAAAAGGCTGAATAAAATTCGCAAGCAGAAAGACAGAAGAAGACGTCGAAGACCTGTTTCGTAATAAAGACCAAAGCTTACTCCCTTTTTTGGGTGGGGGGGTGTCAGCATCGAGATTGAAAATGGCGGCACGGCATCAGAGGAGCCGTGCCGCCAGTACTTTTTAAAATCTTTCTTTTTTATCTGTACATTTCCGTGGATTCAGTTTCTTCCACTGGACGACGCAATTGATCCGAGTTCATCGTAACCCCAAAACGTACGTCGCCAGGTTTCACGGCCTTGACAACCACCCGCCAGGTTGCCTTCTGCTGCGGAGCGAGTTTCGGCAGCGGTCTAAAGGTTACGACACGATCTTCGACATTGGCTGTCGTTGGTCCTGAAGCTGAGACGTACTCGACGTTTTCTTCCAGATTGCACACGATCTTTATATTTGTGCCATCTGACGTTCCCTGGTTCGTAACCGTAATCACGTATGTTTCGTTATTACCGAGCTCAATGGGATCGTCGATATCAATCACCTCAAGAAGTATGGCGGCAATGCCCTTGACCGCCGTACTGGCGGATGCAGAAACGGAAGAAGCACATTCGGCTTTCGCCGTGGCTATATTTTCATACGTTCCTTCTTTATCCGAAGATAAAGTGACCTCGACCTCATGGGATGCGTTCGGAGCTAATGCCGAGAGATTCCAGACAACCTTGTCTCCGACGAGCTTCCCATTATGATTGGCGCCCACAAATTTCATCCCTACAGGAATTTTATCTTCGATGACAAGATTGTTGGCGATACCGTCTCCCTTATTACTGACTTTTATCTCGTATTTAACCGTGCGACCGAGATATCGACTCTTCGGTCCGGTTTTCTCTATCGCCAGAACCGGTTGTTGCACCACCGTCGTCGCGACAACTTCAGCTTGCAAACCCCCATCAGCCGTCGCAACAGCTTTGTTGACATACTTGCCTGTTTTCGTCGCAACAAGCTCAGAAGTGCCTGTTACTGTCTTTCCAGGTTCTAAAGCTTTCACGTTAAATACAATTTCATCTTTCCCATCGGCGGTTTTGAGTCCCTCCGGCAATTTGTCGACAATTTTCACGTTTCTGGCGAGTCCGTTACCGGAGTTCGTGATGTCCAATTTCAGCGGGATCTTATCACAGAGAGAAACCTTTTCGGGCATGGTCTTTGCCAGGGTTAATTGCGGCTTGACCACTTTCACATAGGTGCAGACGGGAACAACGTAGGTTAACGTCGCACAATACTGTAAGCACTCGACATTCGTCGCCGCTCCGGAGACGTTGATGAGTTCACTGTCCCCGGGAGAAATGGCATCGAATGTCCAGATGAGCTTGCCATCGTCTTCTTTGGCTTTGGGGGTTGCTGAAACGAATTTGAAATGTTCCTGGATATGTTCAGTGACGACCACTTGAGTAATCATCACTTCTGAATGATTTGTAACTTTGATGGTATATTCGAAAGGGGCATTGAGTTGAACTTCTTCGGGCATGACCTTTTCTATCAAGAGTACACCCGTTTCTCCACATGGATAACTGTGAGAAGCGATATACTTGCCGCATTCCGAACTTGCAGACTGTGCCGGCTTGGGGGCAGGTTTCGTGGCGAGGATAGGTTTGGGGGCAACGATAGGTTCTGTTGCAACTTTGGGTGTGGTTTTCGGTGTCGCGGTAGCCGTCACCTTCTGCGATTCTAACCAGCGCAGGCACTCGTTGGAATAGCGAGATTTTGTAGCGATTTCTTCCGGTACGGGACCCAGCCCCTGTTTTTCATAATAGGCCCCACAACTGGAGCCGCACGACAGGCAATGTCCGTTCCCGCAGCCCGATAGCCCGATGGCGGCCAAGAGGGGTAAAAGTAAGAGTACATTCTTCATTTTAATTCTCCTTTATGTTTTGTTGATCATGTTGAGATAAAAGTGAGTTAACACACACGAAAATCTCCGAATCCCCAAAAAATCCCCCTTTCTTCCCCATAATGTCAACGTAATAAATAAGAGTAATTTTTTCGTTTCTTCCGATTCTATTTCAACAGCGTCCATTCCGATAATTTGAGTAATGAACGATTATAAATCAAAAACTCCTATAGAAAAAGTCAAATCAACTCCTTTTCTGTTTAAACACAAAAAATGTATAATCTCCTCTTGGCAACCGTGATTATACCGTTCCGATGGATGGGTGTGCAACTAGTAAAATTACGAGTATTTCTATTGAATATATCTTTTATTCAGAGTTGTATTAGGATAGGAATTATAGGACTAAAAGGTTTTGGAGAGTAAAAAAGTTGTTTTTGGGGTTCCTTTACACACTTATAACGCTATCAAATGAATGAAATGCATCTTATGTTTGAATCACCTCACATGTGGCGTGTTAAATACCTATCCGGATCAGGTATTTTATATTCAAGCCCACTTATTTATTTCGTCCTAACCAGGAATAAACGTTACATGAGACTTCTCGATGAAACTGGTTTACACTATTCCATAGAGGCAGGCATGGAAGCGGATAAACCTTCTTCCCCCTTGCTTTTTTGAGAGATCATTTCCCGGAAGCGAGGGCTTTTATTTTGTCTTTCGATAACTTGTATTCTTCCTCACCGAGCCGGCTAACAACATTGTCTCTTTCGGGATACATCCGTCGAAACTGAGTGCGGTATTGATCTTCGATGTCGATGGCTTGTTTGTAATGTTCGATGGCAGCTTCCGTTTGGCCTAATTGCTCGGCGATTTGGGCCTTTGTTAAATGCAATCGACCGCAGCCGGGATAGCGATCGATGGCAAGCGACGATGCGTCCAGGGCCTTATGCAACCAATTGTTTTTTTCTTTTGGAGTCGAGGTTCTGGCCAGCTCGCAATAAACGTCGGTGAGGCGCTCGAAGTTTTTATAGGCGACATCGTTGCGTTCAATCGCTGTTTTTAAAGATGCTTCGGCTCGAAGCAATAGTTCCGCGTTCTTTCCCCGCGTGACTTGGAAATGATGCAAATATAATCGTCCGTTGTGGGAAGAAGCCGCACTGCTGAAGACATCGTCCTTTGCTGCTTTTTCCAAAAGCTCGTGAGCGTAGTCGAATTGCCCGATTGCGATGGCCTGGTTGGCCTTGCGAATCTTGGCGGTGCTTGCGGCTACGGGAATAAGAGCGTAAGCAAGATAGACGCCGACAATCGCTACGGCTGATATGACGACGAGTGTCTTTATCAACGGTGTGGATGTCAGGACAACGGGCGGTCGTGGATTCGCGCGGAGATTGATTGCGATCAGACAAGCCATGATCGTCCAGAGGGTTGTCAACACGCCCGGCTCGAAAATAGCAAAGTCCGTGAGATTGTGAAGAGTCACTCCCAATACGGCACAGAGCAGGGCGGCTTCGGTATGCGTGTTTCGTCTCTCGTCTCTCGTCTCTCGTCTCTCGTGTAACGGTCCGGCTGCGACTAAGAAGGCGATGATAAAGACGGCGATCGGGGCGATATAGACCGTTACGATCAAATAAAGAATAACCGCGGGATCATTCGTCGGCGTTTTGGGCATGAGGATCGGGCGAAGTATCAACAAGGCAAGCGAAATCGTAATCAAGAAACATGCAGCCAGGACTCTAAATGCCGGCTCGTTGCGGCCCTGTTTATCTAAAGCATCCGCAGAGACAGGCGATAATGCTCTCCAGAGTGGAATGAAAAACATCGCCAAAAACGCAACCAGGCCAAGTGGGCCATACTGAGTCAGCAGGCTCAGCGGGAAATTGTGCGGGTCCGCCACGGATTCCAGCGCCGCAGCCGGTTTGTAATGGGTATAAAAATGCGAAAAGTTACCGGGGCCGACACCGGTCAGGGGATGGTCGGCGATCATTTGCGCCGCCGCGTGCCAGTATTGCCATCGGACGAGCATCGAATTTCCTCCGGGCAAACAACCATGTTTCAATCCGTAAGAAACAAGTGCCCAGACACCTGCAATCACGAACAGCAGACACACAGCCAATAAGATTTTTTTGTGAGCTTTTATCCAACGGCCAAATAAAAGCAGCGCAACAAACACCGTTCCGGCGAAAAACAAACCGGCAATCGCGCCTTTACTGCGGGTTAAGGCAAGGCCAAAAGCAATAATAACAATGGCAGACTCACAGGGGAAAACATACAAAATAAAACTGGCTATCCCAACGATGATGCTGCTGTTTAGAATATTAGTAATTGATCCGACAGTGATATCCTCACCTTGTAAAATAGCACCCATTAAACGGCTGATCGTAATAGCGACAAAGATAACAATAGCAATAGTGATTCCTTTTTGGAGCCGGCTTCGAGGTCCGCTCCAGTAGGAATTTCGATTTTGAAGTTGACCAATAAATAAAGCTAAAGTGGCGAAAAAGGCCATCACAGCGAACGAGCCGGCGGAATTACGCGTGGTGAAAAAGCCGCGAACGCCGCGCGAGTAGAGCCGGTGCTCGAACATAAACTGTTGAAAGGTGCCGACTTCGATACCGAGCGGTTCGAGCATGCTCTGCGGATCTTCCTCGTATTGCTCGATGGTGATCTGGTTACTGACGAATCGCTGCTCCGTGCATTGGTAAGCCGAGACGACACCTAAAGCGGTGATGACACCTAACACGAGCTTGATCTTCAATGGCGAATCCAGAAGCTGAGCCAGTAATAGCGCCATCAAGAGCGGCGCTATAAGCATGGCGCTATCCGTGATAGCAAGTCGTTTATCGGTTGCGGCGAAACCGGCAATGAGGGTTGCGATACAAAACAAGCCCAGGGCGATTTCTATCCCGGTGGAGTGATATAAGAATCTTCCGCTGAAAACACTCCAAACGATCCACACAATAAACGAAAAGATCAGGACCGCGGAGATCGATAGGCTATAAAGGTTGTCGCCAAGATTGACGGCTTGCGATGTGGATTGCATGGCCGGGCCTTCGGTGAACGTCGCACGAAGCGCCAACACAGACAGGCAGAGAGCAAGGAGAACGTACTCCAGGTACACGAGCCCCTTACTCTTTGTTACATCCAGATTAGTCGGCTGTTTTGTCATTATTTTTGTAATTTCGCCACTAAGACACGAAGACACGAAGGTTATAAAATCATTCTTTTTATACCATCTTTGGCTAAAGGGACGTTGAAGTTAATCAAAAAACCTAACTGCTTACCGGTAAGCCTTAAGTAACTTAACAATTGAGCCTGCCATACAGGATTTGGTTTATCCGCAGCTTTCAATTCACATATAATAAGATTTTCTACTATGACGTCTAAACGTAATCCCTCATCAAATTTTAAACCATCGTATTTAATAGGAATATCGACCTGTCGCTGATATGAAAGCCCCCTTTTTGTTAACTCGTGGCAAAAACAAACTTCATACACTTTTTCCAAAAGCCCCGGCCCTAATGCAGTATGGACTGAATAAACGGCATCTACTATTTGTGTAGCGATGAATTCTTCTCTTTCTGAAGTTTTTTTATGTTCCATATTTCTTTGTGTCTTAGTGTCTTAGTGGCTAAAAATCATCTCGTTCTGGATTCGAAGATAGCAATAATGAATAAGACCAGGATCGTTTGGATAAGGATCAGAGCGGCCCCAATGCGATTGACTTGGTATAGAAAGGTGGCGCCGAGACCGGTGCAGAGCGTCGCTAAGTATAACGTGAGGGCGGTTTGGATGTCGGTCAGGCCGTGCTTTTTCAGCCGGTGTGAGAAATGTTGTGTGTCGCCGACGAAAGGACTTTTGCCCTGGCTGATGCGTAGGAGAGTGACGCTAATAAAATCGTAAAGTGGTACCGCCATGACAACCAGCGGCATGAGGACGGGATACCATTGGCCGCTCTGTGCTTCGTGATAATAGGTGATTCTTAAACTCAGTAACGCCACAAAGAATCCGACGACGAGTGAGCCGGCGTCACCCATGAAGATCTTGGCCGGGGGAAAGTTGAATACTAAAAATCCCAGCAGCGTCCCAACGAAGATGAGCGCCAAACCGCCTACGAGGATCTGGCCGCTTAGCGCCGCGGCAACGAAGAGAATGGAGCTAGTAATTACGGCGATACCCGCCGAGGCCCCGTCCATATTGTCCAGGAAGTTGAATGCGTTGATAATCAGGACGATCCAGAAGGCGGATAGGGCGATGGAGATGATTTTGCTCTCGATAAAAAGCTCGACCCGGATGTCACCGAAGGCCGCCGCGGCGATGGCCACCGCGACTTGAACGACGAGTTTGAAGAACGGGCCGAGATGTTTGCTGTCATCCCAAAGGCCCAATGTGAACAAGACGACGACGCTGAGCCATATCACCAGAAGCTCGTCGATTCTGGCTAAAAAGTCCGCGGGATCGAGTGTCGAACGTTTTATGAATGTGCCCAGGTAATTTGAAATAATGGGAAATTTAACAACAGCGATTGAGGCCAGGATAACGGCTGAAAGCGTTGCGAAGATGGCGATGCCGCCGCCCAGGGGAATTACGCTACGGTGGTATCTATCGGAAGCGGGATGCGCAACGAAATCCAATGGAACGGCCAGCTTCTTCACGATAGCCGTTAAAACCGCCGAGAGTGCAAAGGAACCCATGCACAATGCTATGGCTAATGTCAACAAACGGGCAACTCCTTTAATGTTTCTTTTGACGGTGCGATTTCAACTGCTCCAGCAACTGGGCTCTGACCTTTTCAAAGAAATCGAAATAATATTGCTCCCGATAGTCCGGGTAGGTATAAGGTAACGGCTGCCACCGGCCTTTTTCAAAAATCAGGGTCACTTCGGCATACATCTTATTCCCGATATATATACGATGCGAATAGTTCTTTGTTGTGGCTAAAACCAGTTTGGACGG
>JAFGTG010000303.1 GCA_016934255.1 Sedimentisphaerales bacterium | reverse complement strand
TCCACCTTCGCTTTTTCGATCTGCCGGGCCTGTTCCTGCTTCTTGCGATTTTTGCTTAAAAAACCGAACAAGTCCTTCTGAGGTAACGTCAGAACCAATACCCCGGCTACAAACCATACACCAACCGCATAAATCCAGCACCGTGACGGTCGTATGGGAAAATGGCCTTTGAGATTCACTCGTTGGGCGGCCCGATGAGCCTCGCTCCGGGCGGCATCGGCAAAAGGATCGTCCGACTTTGCCATGGCCAGCGTTGTGCTGAAACGCTCATAGAGACCCAGTCTATCGTCCAAAAGTAGGGAAACTTGCATACGATTGGGTTGTCTGAGCAGCCAGAGCAAAAGAATCAGGGCAATGGTCACGCCCCAAAAACTAAGTACGATATGATAACAAATAAGGTTCAAGGCCAGTAAGCGTTCGGCCAATATAACCAATAAAACTAAAATCCCTGCTGCCATCAGCACGCGACCGGCGTGTCGTAAAAGCAGGTTTATACTACATCTGACCCAAACGCTGCGAATATTCTTCTCGAATGGTTCGAGCATACGTAAGGTCCTCTCTGCCCGCCCATGTTATACTGTATCTACTATAAATGCTCCATGCATGTTCACTTGAATTCTATATTTATAAGAGTATAGACGCAACTCGACACCAAATGTTACCGATTATTTGGGCAATTTACCAAAAGTTTCCCGGTCTTTTCACTCATCGCCGGACAACGGAAGTCACGTGCCAATTCGGGCGATGCTTAGCCTTGGATTTTTTAAGTCACACACCCTGATAATGCTTGACGATCGGGGTGCTTTAAGGCTTAGTTAAGAAAATAAAATTGAATTTTCTGTAAATAAAGGAGAACTAATTGTGAAAAAAAACATAAAATTCGAAACAAAACGTGTTAAAATCGTACAGAATATCATTGTTCGATGCATTTCTTCCTGTAACTCGATGTTTTGGGCGGTCGTGGTGATTTCCTCGATGTTGTTCGGTCATGTCTGCGCTGCGGAGCGTCCCAACGTTCTTTTTCTAATCTCCGATGACCTGAACAACTCGTTGGATTGCTATGGACATCCAATCGTCAAGACGCCCAACATTGACAAGCTGGCCGAACGCGGCGTTCGATTCGAGCGGGCCTACTGCCAGTTTCCCCTGTGTGGTCCGAGTCGAAATTCCATGCTCACGGGCCTGCATCCCAACAGCAACGGGATATTGGCGAACGCACAGATTTTTCGTCAAACCATTCCCTCCCATTGCAGCCTGCCGCAGGCGTTCCGGCTCGAGGGGTACTTCGCCGGTCGTATCGGCAAGCTGTACCACTACAACGTTCCGAAGTCCATCGGCACCAATGGACATGACGACCCCGGTTCATGGGAGCTGGAACTCAATCCGGCGGGTTGCGATCGTTTGGAAGAGGAGCCGCACATCTTCAGCCTCAGGCCCGGCCAGTTCGGCGGAACGTTAAGCTGGTACGCCTCGCCGAAGAGCGATCAGTACCACACGGATGGGCTGCTCGCAGCCGACGCGGAGTGGGTTCTGGAACGATGCGCGCGTCAGAAAGATCGTCCGTTCTTTCTTGCTGTCGGATTCTATCGTCCCCACACACCCTACGTTTCACCCAAGCCCTATTTCGATCGTTATCCCGAAGAGCAAATGCCCGTCGTTCGCGGCGTGAAAGAGGACCAGGCCGATCTACCCGCTCCGGCGCTGGGCAGTTACAAAAAAGAACAGGATAAACTAACCGATGAGCTGCGCCGCCAGTGCGTTCAGGCTTATTTTGCCAGCATCACGTTCATGGACGCCCAGGTCGGTCGCGTGCTCGATACGCTGGACCGACTCGGTCTGGCGGAAAACACGATCGTCGTATTCACCAGCGACCACGGTTACCACCTCGGCGAACACGGTCTTTGGCAAAAAATGAGCGTCTTCGAGGAAAGTGCGCGAGTGCCGCTCATCATCGCCGCACCCAAGACGGGTATCAAAGGCGGTGTGGCTAAAGATCCGGTAGGGCTTATTGATTTGTATCCCACACTCGCCGAACTCTGCGGCGTGAAGGCGCCGAAAAACCTCCAGGGCCAAAGCCTGGTGCCCATGCTCAAAGATCCCTCCGTCACGGGTCGCGGCTGGGCGATCACCCAGGTTTCGCGCCGTGTCCGTAACGGGGGGCGCTTTTACGGTTATAGCTTACGCACGCCACGCTGGCGTTATACGGAATGGGCGGAAGGCAAGCAAGGCCGCGAACTTTACGACCACGACGCTGATCCGCGCGAACTAACAAATCTCGCCGCCGATCCCGCATACGCGGAAACAATCGCCCGACTCTCCAGGCAATTACGCGAAGCCGTGCAACAGACGTTCCCGGCCTCCGGCAAGACACCCGAACTTCGACCTGCAATGTGGGCGCCGAATCTTACCCATCCCTAACCGGCAACATTAAAAAACAGGATCGATAATGAAAAGACGGGCCGCACTCGTGTGGATAGGCTTAGGATTGACGGCACTGGTTGTGTTGATCGCGGTATCCTTGTATTGGTTATCGCCGGCTCGCCAGGTTCTTGCCGGATCGATCAGTTGCCGCGAGTGCCACCAGCAGTTCTATGAGCTATGGTCAACGTCGCACCATGGCCTGGCGATGCAACCTTATTCTGCCGAGTTTGCGCGCCAGAATCTAACGTCCCATCAGACGTCGATCCGGATCGTCGCGAATACGTATATCCCTTGTATTGGGGAAAACGAAGGCTGGATTCTCGAAAAAACTCCCGAGGGTCAATTGCAGCATCGGATAGCGCATGTTATGGGCGGCAAGAATGTCTATTACTTCTTAACTCCGATGGAACGCGGACGCCTCCAGACATTGCCCATCGCTTATGACGTTCGAAGGAAAGAATGGTTCGATACAGCGGCCAGCGGCGTCCGGCATTTTCCGGGTACTCAAAGCGACGCCCCGTTGCACTGGACCGATCCCGCCTATACCTTCAACACGTCCTGTTACAGTTGCCACGTCAGTCAACTGGCCAAAAACTTTGACGTTAAGACAGATACCTATCGTACAACCTGGGCGGAACCGGGTATCAACTGCGAGGCCTGTCACGGGCCCGGCCAAGAACACGTGGACATTTGCCAAGAAGCCCAGGCAAACCAGGCACCCAAGGATCTTCACATCATCAGCACGAATAGCTTCTCCGTCGAACAGACCAATGCGATGTGCAATTCCTGCCACGCCAAAATGAGCTCGATCAGCGCCTCTTTCAAGCCGGGCGACCGGTTCTTCGACCATTTTGATCTGATCGCGTTAGAGCATCCTGATTTTTATCCGGACGGGCGGGATCTGGGCGAGAACTATACGATGACAACCTGGCGGATGAGCCCGTGCGTGAAAGCCGGGTCGTTGGATTGTACGCATTGCCATACGTCCAGCGGGCGATATCGATTCAAGACAGCACAGAATCCGAACGCCGCTTGCCTGCCGTGCCATCGGGAAAGGGTGGAGAACGTTACGGAACACACGCATCATGATGTGAACAGCCCGGGCAACCAATGTGTAGCGTGTCATATGCCCATGACCGAGTTTGCCCGCATGACGCGCAGCGATCATTCCATGCGTCCCCCCGCCCCCGCGGCAACTCTTGCGTTCAAATCTCCCAATGCGTGCAATCTCTGTCACGAAGACAAAGATACGAACTGGGCGAACGATCATGTAAGAAAATGGCATGAGAAAGACTACCAGCGCCCACTACTCGAGCAAGCAAATCTCGTGGATGAAGCCCGACGTGGGAATTGGGATCGGCTGGAAACGATCCTGACCTACATACGTTCGGAGAACCGGGATGAAATTGCTACCGCATCGCTGCTTCGCCTCCTCGTCAACTGTGAATCGCAGGCAAAATGGCCGGCGGTCATTCAGGTTCTACAGGAGGACTCTTCCCCACTGGTCCGGGCCGCCGCCGCGCAGACATTGGACGGTTACGTCACGGCTGAATCCATTAGGGCCCTGGCTAAAGCAACGAGTGATGAATATCGTCTGGTGCGTGTGAGGGCGGCTACCGCATTAGCCGGTATAAACATCGAACGGCTTCCGAGTGAGTATCAAATGTCGGCCAACCATGCCACCACAGAGCTGTTAGAGGCGTTCGGCGCTCACCCTGACGACTACGCATCCCACTTTAACCTGGGGAATTTCCACGTGCGACGCCATGACGAAAAAAAGGCTCTGGCTTCGTACGAGACGGCGATTAAACTAAGGCCGGACTTCGTACCGCCTTACGTCAATATCGCGTTTATCCATAACGCCATAGGTCGGAATGACAAAGCGGAAGCATCTTTCCGCAAGGCCATCGCTCTCGATCCGAACAATGCCGCTGTACATCTTAACCTTGGTATGCTGCTCGCGGAGATGAAACGACCGAAAGAAGCAGAGAAAGCCTTTCGGTCTGCGCTGACCGCCGATCCGAATTGTGCGGCCGCCGCTTATAACCTGGGCGTGCTATTAGCATCCGATCAGCCCTCCGAATCGCTCCAATGGTGCCGCAAGGCTTACCTGCTGCATCCCGAAGAAGGACGGTACGGCTACACGTATGCGTTCTACCTGTATCAGAAAGGAAACGTCGAACAGGCGAGGATTGTCCTTGTTGAAATGATGAATCGAAATGTTCCATATAGTGACGCCTATGCATTGCTTGCAACAATTTACCTACAACGAGGGGAGCCGAACAAAGCAACCGAGGTCTATGCGTCCGCCTGTAACAACATGAACCTTTCGCAACAGGAAAGAGACGCCTTCAAAGCAGCGATGTGGAAACTGAAGCAAGGATTATAGACACAAAGAGGTGATACTGCTCAACAGGCATCATTTATAATAAGGTGTTAAACAATTATGAACGGCAAAAAGATTGTAATACTCACCTATGTTCTCGTTCTCTTTTGTTTCCTAACGTGCACAGCCATCGGAAAAACCAGGACGAATCTGATTTTTATCCTTGTTGACGACCAGGGGTATTACGATCTCGATGGGCGTAACGGATGATTTCAAAGGCCAGTCACGGTTTGGTCTCTACGGCGACGTGATCCAATGTCTCGACCATCATGTGGGACGGCTCCTCAACACATTGGACGATTTAGGTATAGCCGAACGAATGCTGGTTGTTTATACCTCCGACAACGGTCGAGGGCCGGGACGAACACCGGCCCAGCCCCTTCGCGGCTCAAAGCTCACAACGTGGGAGGGGGGGATTCGCGTGCCTTGTATCGTCTGGGGACCCGGTCTTGGCGTGAAATCCGGCCAAACCTGCTCGCAGATCGTACACGCTATGGACTGGTACCCGACCTTCGCGACGTTCGCAGGCATAGAGGTTCCCGAAAACCGGATCATCGACGGGCGAGACATCTACCCACTGCTCGTCGGCCGATGTCAAACGATTCCTTCCCCGACGGCAAATTTGTCCCTTAATGCAAAGATACCTCTACGACGTCCGTGGAATCCTCCGGAAGAATGGGCGCACATCGTGACACAAGACGAATATCTCCAGGCCTTTTTCTATCACGATAGCCTCGGTGCGTTATCTGCCGTGCGATGGGATAAATGGAAGCTGCGACTGAATCCCAACCTGGAGCTTTATGATTTGGAACACGATCCCGGCGAAACAACACCCGCACACAACGCCAAGATCGTCAGGAAACTTCGGGGCATGGCCGTCCTATTCCAGGAAGAGATGCGCCTCGGCACTCGACCCGCAGGCGAACTGACGCCTTTGCGTTGATTGACGGCTCATTCCAGCAAGTCGTGAGGCACAATCAAATACTTCTATTGCTATAAACTATGCTTCATCCGGTTAATGAGTAGCTACACCGAACAGATGGGAGCTTTGGGGTTGACCCGATACTACACCCGCGGCGCGCCCGGCTTGGGAACCGGCCGGATCGAACCGTCCCACGTAGCAATATCCGAAGGTGTTAAGCGGAGGTCGGAATTTAGAATCTCGTTCCATGAGACGTATTTGCCCGTGTACGCCGATTCTCGTCCCATGATGGCGGTCAGGGTTGAGTCGCACAAAAAACGAGTGTCATTCGGTTTCTCGCCGCGTCGGAGCGCCGCGATGAAATCGATATGTTCCTGGCCGTGGCTTTCGTGCTGGTCCCGATGTTCGCGGAACACCCGGGCCTTCTCGCCCGTAATCTCTGCTTTATGGCCCACAATCGCACCAAAGCCTTTGGTTCCGACGATCTCTTCACCGACCTTCGTGTCCGTCTCCGCAATCTGACGACACATACTGGTCATGCGGACGCCATTCTCGTATTCGAACTCGACGGCGAAGTGATCGTAAATGTTGCCGCCGCGGTCCGTGTGGAACTGTCGTCCCCCCATCCCATAGGCTTTGACGGGATGCGCCTGCATGATCCAGTTACAAAAATCAAGGTTGTGGACGTGCTGCTCGACGATGTGGTCGCCGCAAAGCCAATCGACGTGGAACCAGTTGTGGAAACGGTACTCGGGAAGCGTCATACCGGGCTCACGCTCTCGATACCAAATGTTGCCCGTATTAAAGTAGGCATAAAGGGCTTTGATTTCGCCGAGCGCACCGTTATGAATGGCCTCGACCATATCCGCATAGTGAAAGACATGCCGGCTGTTGAATCCGGACAACAAGGCGATGCCCTTTCGCTTCAT
>JAFGTG010000302.1 GCA_016934255.1 Sedimentisphaerales bacterium | reverse complement strand
CCGCTTTTAAAGACGGCGTCATAATCGACTTCCTCTTCCCACGGATCGTTCTCGTCGGTGTCCACCAGCGTTGCGGTCCGGGCCACCAGCGGGCCGCCTTTGTATTCATAAATACTACCCGTGATATAGACCGGGCCCGAGCCGACGATGTCCATCTCGGCGAAATAGCTTCTGGCGTTATTGAGTCCCGGTACGTAGAGATCCAAACCGAGTTCGTCCTCGTTCCTCATGATGTTCTGCATCATGACGACCTTCTCGAGGTCGATCCGCATATTCGCCGGACCGTCCTCCCAGTTGAGGTGCATGACATAGGTCTCGGTTGCAATGAGGCCCGGGGCGCCGCTGACGGATCCATCGTCCACGAAATACGTCGCCCGTCCGATCAAACCACAGTAGTTGTGGGAAGCATCGCCGGCCACGTTGATGACGGCTCCGATACGTACGTCGGTGAACGTTTCTTCGCTACCAAAACCGGCACCGAACGCCGATCCGCCCACCGCCACCGAGTTGGTCTCGGTAAAGGCAAGATAATCATTATCATCCGGGCCATCGACAATCTCAGCGGTAAATGTCTTAGTCAGGTCGGGATACGCTGAGAACTGCCAGGTGGACAAGTCGAGTGCGTTGTTGTCGAAGGTCTCCACCCAGTTGGCTTGAATGGTCCCACCGATCGCAAAGATCAGGCTTATACAAACAATGATTAAAGTTCTTATGGTTTTAAACATAACAATCCTCCTTCAACAAAATACAAATACCTCAAGATGTGTATTTACCTCGAATGTCGAATTCTTCACTTCTCCTCAATATCGAAACACCTTCCAAACCATGGGCCGGAAAACACCCCTTCCGCCCCCTTTATATTTATACCAAATCCGTTAGATTTCTTCAAGTGAAATGTGGAGCCATTCCAATCCGAAAACCGGGATTCTCTATTCGAACCAGAAACTGTAGAGTTTGGCATTATCCAGCTCGAAGTAGAGCCGAACTTCTTGGCCGGCCAGATCGTGAAGGCGTCCGGCCTTCCAATGAGCTTTCTGAGCTAACGAATCGCCTTTGATTTGAACGGATTGATCGAGTAAAAAACCACGGATGGTCTGATTCTGATTATTGCGAATTTCAACTCGAATATGCCCGTCCGCAATGCCGTTGATACACAATGCTTTTGAATTCGATGGAACTTTTATCGACAAGGTGAGCCAATATCCGACTTTCTTAGGTCGCGACCCTATAGCTCCGAAACCATCTTTTCGTAACGAGGCGACGTAGATCGCCGAGCCTTGCATTCGCTCTTCCCAGGGGATATGGTGTTTGCCCGGGTCGTACTTATAATAGATCAGAAGTTGATCATCCCGTTCCAACAAAGCCGGAGCGGCGAAGGCCATTCCAATATCGTATTCCGTCCCCGTATGCATTGTCAAATCGATCAACGGATGTTTCACACCCGGACAATCCCATCTCTCACCATCCCGGCTATACATAAATCCCGGATACAACGGCCCCGCAGTATTCGTATAGTCGGGGAGCGGATACCGAATGTATAACGTCGGAAAAGCCACATATTGACCGCGATAAACAAGTACGCAGGGATTGTACAGATCCGTCCATCCGCCATCACCGAATAGAATCGCCGGATCGATGATCGGCGTTCGCTTGCCGGGCCAGTCACACGACCACACGGCGGACCGTTTGAGCGAGACACCCCGACGAATCGTCGGATTTTGCTGCATCTTGAATCCATTCGGAAGCCGCTCGCCGTTGGCGTCATGTTTACCATACCACCACCGGCAATAGGCCGTGTATTGTCCCGTCAGTGGATCGAGAAAGGCTTGATTGGTCGAATCCAGATTCCCTTCGTCGCTGATCAGACCGACGTTACGAAATCGCAAACCGTCCGGCGAGACGGCCGCAACCATCTTCTCCGACATCCGCCAGGACATTTTATACCGTTCTTCGGGCGGAGCGCCAGGGTCGAAGAATACATAAGGCCCTCGTATCCAGTCCGTATCTTTGATATCAATCAGGTTATTGTCTTGTTGTACGAATTTGCCCGGTGCCAATCCGAGCGTCGGCTTGATCCACGTCAATCCATCCTCGCTGAACGCCACCGCACACCAGCGCTTGGCGTTTTCCTTCATGAGACTATAGTACATTCGATAACGACCTTGCGGATCGCGAAAGATACTCGTCGGAGTCGGACAGGCAAAACCTGCCTGCTTCTCCCATTCCTGATCCACTTCCAGGATTTTCTTGATCGGCTTAGCGCTCTCCATCCAGAGCAGTGCATTCTCCAAGTGAGTATGGAGTGTGCGATCCACAGCCAGATAGCGAAAGTCCGTTGACCAGGCGCCGGTCTCCGAAAAAGCCGGTGAGGATACAACAAATAGCAATCCCCCCACAACGAATATATGCCAACCGACCTTCATCATCTTTATCGACCCGTTTATGATAAAGCCCAACCTTGCCGTGACGGGGGATTGATAAGTTGATTGGCTTCATCACAGTTGGTGAATCGCATGTTCGGACCGTCCCATTCAAGCTTGCGACCGGGTAACAGCATAGCGATAATACCCAGACGGGCCAGTTCGGTGAGCGGTCCGCCGTAATCGAAATTCGAGCCGGCCCGGCCGCCGGTCTTGATCGCCTTTAACCAATCCTGGTGATGCCCTTTGACGCGTGGCAGGGATGGATCGGGCAGTTTATAAGCTCTCATTTTCTCCTCCGGGAAAATACGGACACTGCTGGCGCCATGCGAGCCGTACTTGATCTTACCTTTGTCGCCGATGACAATCGCCCCTGTGTCGGGCACATTCCGTCCTGGCTCCAGGTCCACAGGTCGGGGAATTTTTCTCTGGCTACTGTACCAGCATAGCTTGACGGGGCCGCGTTTGCCTTTGACCGCGAACTGGAACGTAATAACCGAGCCGATGGGAAACGTATCGGAATGCTTCTTGGGATCATAATCGTCCACGTCGGCCTGGACGGATGTCGGAGCGCCCAAATCGAGTGCCCAGAAGACCGGATCCACAACATGACAAATCCAGTCGCCAATCGTCCCCGAGCCGAACGGCATCCAGGCACGCCATCGGCCGGGATGATACATGGGGTTGTAGCGCCTGTATTGAACCGGTCCCAGCCATAAGTCCCAATCCAATTCGGCAGGCACCTCATGAACTTCGTCGCGTTTGGATAACTGGCTGATCCGGCAGTGGTTCGCGTTACAGGCGGCATGGACCTCAGTAACATTGCCGATCGCCCCATCCCAAATCCACTCGCAAAATGTCCGGATCGAATCGAACGAATGGCCCTGATTGCCCAATTGAGTCACCACGTTATACGTATGGGCGGCTTTCATCAGTTCGCGTATTTCATAGATCGAATGGGCCAGCGGTTTTTCGCAATAAACATGCTTGCCTCTTCTCATCGCATCTATCGCGGCCACGGCGTGCGTATGGTCCGGCGTGCAGACCGCGACGGCGTCGAGCCGGTTGTCCATCTCATCCAGCATCTTACGAAAATCCTGATACGCCTTGGCAGCGGGATACGCCTGATACGTCTTTGCCATGCGGCTTCGATCCACGTCACATAATGCGATGATGTTCTCACCGCTACACCCTTTGACACTGGCGTCGCCGCGCCCGCCGACACCGATGATTCCAATGTTCAACTTATCGCTGGGCGCTGCACCGGCCCTTCCGCCAAGCACAAAAGACGGCACAATAGTAAACGCCGCCAAAGACCCGGTCGTACCTTTTAAAAATCTACGTCTCGAGATACTTTCATTCGCCTTATTCATAATAATCTCCAAACATATCTATGGTATAAGTTTTCTGTATAATCCACACCGCCATCCCTGCGAAGGCAATCCCATAAGGATACCTTACGGTGAAATCCATAAACGTAACGCCTCGTCTGGATTCCCGCTTTCACGGGAATGACAATAAGAATTATCGAATCGATTCTTCGGGCAATTCCATCTTGACGCCTTCATCGAGCGGCATCTTATCCGGCACGGCCCCCGTCTCAACCAGTAATCGAGCCAGTTCCAGCTTTAGTTTCCCCAATTCATCAGCGTACTGAGGATCGTTAATGAGATTGTTGGTCTCGTTCGGATCGTCTTTGAGATTGTACAATTCGGCCATGTGGCGGTCGGGACCGCCGTCGCCGTGAGGATAGTGAACGTATTTCCACGTATCGGTCCGTACGCCTCGCACGTTCGGCGTATAGGGAAACTGCTTTTCGTAGTTGTATTCATACATCCAGGATGTTCGCCATCCTCTTTTATTGCCGTCCAGCAGTTGTTTCCAGGATTTGCCGTGTATGTTTTCAAAAGGTTCGGCCCCGCAGATTTCGACAATGGAAGGAGCCAAGTCGATGTTCAACACCTGCTCCTTAATCACCGTGCCGGGCTGAATGAGTTTCGGATAACGCACGATCAATGGTATCCGAATGCTCTCTTCGTGCATCGTTCGCTTATCGATCATGCCGTGCTCGCCGAGCAAAAACGGATTGTCGCTGGTGAAAATAAACAGCGTATTGTCAAGCTCGTCGATGTCGCGGAGCGTCTTGTAGATTTCACCGACACTGTCATCGACCGAGTTGATCGTCCCGACGTAGCTGCGGACGAACGTTTCAAAGATATCGACGCCTTCCGGACGTTTGTCCGGGAAATCCTTTCGGAAACCGTAGAGCGGTCCATAAATCCCGTGCCAGGTATCGAGTCGTTCGGTCATCCATTTCGGTTTGTCGTCCAGATGAAAACCGGTTTCGGGATACGGGACGGGGACATTATCGTAGGTGTGTTTGTACTTGTCCTCCGGAACAAAAGGTCCGTGAGGGGCTTTATGCCCCATGATCAGCATGAACGGCTTGTCGGTGTCGCGTTTGCTCCTGAGCCAGTCCGTCGCCATCTCCGTGACGCGCGTGGTATAATAGCCCTTAACCAAACGACGTTTTCCATTAATGTTAAAGGTCGTGTCGTAGTATTTACCCTGGCCTTTATGCGTGATCCAATAATCGAAGCCGGGCCGTCGCGTATCATCCTGTTCGCCCATGTGCCATTTACCGACGTAAGCGGTGTTGTAGCCGGCGTCCTGGAGACGGCGTGGATAGCTGGCCAGCCTTGTCGGGTAGTCCGTGAAATTATTCACCACGCCGTGCGAATGCGCGTACAATCCCGAGAGGAACGACGCCCGGCTGGGCGAGCACAGCGAGGTCGTGACAAACATGTTCTCGAACAGCGCCCCTTCCCGAGCCAATCGGTCCAGGTTTGGTGTCTTCATTCCCAGCAGCGGCTTGGGATGGATGCCCAGGCAATCCCACCGCTGATCGTCCGTTAAAACAACGACGACATTGGGACGATTCCGATCATTACGTGTATTCCTGAGGAACTGACAGCCACCAAGCGTTAGACCGGTCGTCGTCAAGCCGGCTCCTTTCAAGAAGCTTCGTCGAGTGGTTTGAATTGTGCTCATGATACCTCCGTACTTTACCACGTTTTACCTACGATCTATCATCCGAGGTCTTTGCAACAAATGGATAATAAACAAGATAAAGCACGGAATGTCAAGCACAACCATCCAGGCTTTTATGATGGGCGATGCACACCTCACCGATCTGTATCGTCCCAGCCGGGCGAGCCGTCGGAATAGACGCTCGGACGCCAGCCGTCTTTATGGTCCCACAGATTGAGGTCGGAATTGGCTGGATCTTCAATCGTTAAAGAAAATCCCTCGCCGTCGGTGCTATCGTACCAATTGTCTTTATACGAGAATTCCAAAATCGTGCTGTGTGTGGAGTCTTCGAACTTAATGTTTTCCCCGCCGTTGGATAACTGTCCGTCGTACGGGCCTAAAACCTGCACACCCGCGGGTACGGTATATCTCGATGCAAAGGCATCCAGATCTTTAACAACGACAACATAATCCCCGGCGGATAAGCGAACACTCGGAAAGACGAAGGAAATTCCATCGCTGAATTGAACGCCGTCTAATTGAAGCGAGCCATTTCCGATATTTTGAAGTTCGATGTACTCATAAGCTTCGTTGTCAAAGTCGCCCGATTCAGCCGGATTATACATGATCTCCGTAATCCGCAAGTAACGCTGTTGATCGCTGGGATCGCCCGAATAGGTCACGGTGTTGACCAGGATATCGTCGTCATTGAGCAGATTGATCGTCTCTCCCCAACTGGACAGGTGGCCCTTGTAATTGCCTTGCACGAATAATCGTTCGCCTCCCTTGGGACTTCTCTCGCGATTGCGAAAAGCCACCGCATTGGGTGTGACGTAAAGTGCGTTATAGGCCGGAATGACCGTACCCGGCGGAAAGAAATGCTCGATCCCCCCTTCCAGCTTCCAGCCGGAGATATCGACGGCAATCGCGTTGAGATTGAAAAGCCCGACGTATTCTTCGTCCTGGTTGCCGGACGCGGGATTAAACTCAATCGTCCCGAAATCAATTTTGACATCAGCCGGCTGGGCATCGGGAATACCGGCATTTTCGTCGTAACTCGGATTATGGATACTGTGATTCTGAAACAAGTGACGACGCCGGACGGTCAGGTAATTGGTTTTGATTAAGTTAATATTATTGCGAAACGAACTACCGCCCAACTCAATTTCAAGCTGGGCTCGCAATTCATCGATTCTTTTTTCGAACTTCAATTCAGATGTGGGCGTGTCCGGCGACTGGAGCAGGTCGTCCATCAGCGTTCGCAATCGACGAAGGTACATCTGGCGAGTTGTCGCGTTATCGTGAAGAGCATCGATAAGACAATTCCATTGGTAATCTCTCTTCTGGTGTTCCGAGCAACCATAGAACGGGTGGCTGGGCGAGCGGACGTCCCCCGGCCAATCCTGATCGGCGATAACACCGCTGATTCCATTATTAACACCGAAGGTCAGGTCTTTGTCCCAGGGAAGGAACATCCATTCGTTCGTGCCATCGGGATTATTGACGAGATCCCAGGTGTCGCGATAGGCGTAGTAATTTTTATGCGTATGGTCATTCTCGTGCATGATAACCGAGGAAGCCCAGTAATTGATCGTTGCGGGAATATCAACGTTATCGAACAAAAACGTATCCCGGCTGGAATTACGGGTATCGAGACCGCCGGCCAGGGCTAAAAGATCGCTGGAATCCTCGTCTAAACGTGTCTTTTTCCTGTGAACACCCTCTCCGTCGATTCGCCCATCCTGAAGATCGTCATACATTTTGTATAACGCACCATCCGGATCCAGATTATTTCTACGAAGTAAATCCCGGTCCGGCTGCTCGACGAAAATCCGAACGGCCAGATAACTGCCGTTTCGCCGGACGTGCATCGGAAACGAAAGGCTCCCCGGCTGCCCCGCATTCACATACGTCTCCCAGCCCAGGACCTGGCGGATATAGGTTGGGTCCGCCCCTTTTTCGTTCAAGTTGATCTCGTCCACACGGGGCAGGTTCGGATCGAAAAGAAAATGATGATCGTCGTTAAACTCGAACTTTCGCCCATGCGTCGTATAGCCGCCGCGCAGCCGGATAAAAACATTATCATAGAATTCATTATTATAAAACACCGAAGACCGCGTCCCGGTACGCGTCCCCGCGGCGTCGGTATCCTGGACGAAATAGTGAAAGACCGTAAGATTTGTGCGGATGGACGGATCGACGACGACCGTCCCGAAGTATTCAGTCGATTGCCTTCTGCCGTCCTGCAAAAGAAAAAAAGGATTTTGGGACATATTATATTTGGAATCATAGGAGAAGATCTTCCAGCGAACCATATCGCCGGGACCATAAGCATCGGCGTCGATCACACCGGCGTACAAATCGTCGTTGGCCGCTCCATCATTATGCAATCCGTCATCGAACATCTTCGCCTCGGCGCCGGAACCGAAATTAACCCAATAAACCAACGAAACGCCCTCGACCGGTTCGACCGTCTGCGTCACCCTCGCAGTGACCCATATGTCCTCATTTTCGGTCGGCGGATTTGGAACGGATGTCACCTCGCGGATTGCAGGTCCAAGATTGGCGACCACGCCGCGGTTTTCCTCCTCCGGCGTCGGCTGATGGAAATACCCCTCCGTCACCGAAGAAAGATCGACCGATTCGATCTCCGTGGCAATCAACTCCGGTAGAACGAGCAAATCGGAACTGCTTGTATTGGCGTTCAAGCCGTGAATCGCCAACACATTGCTACCCGTGACGAGAAGATCCTTATATGGGGTAATATCGAAATCCTGTGGATTGACGGCAATACTATCCGAGCGGGTGGAAAGGGCGCTGGAATTCCACGTCAGCGCATGCGAGTCCGGCGCATTGTCCCCGCCCAATTCACGACCATTCAGGTAAGCCATAAAGCCGTCTTCGTATCGAATCCGTAACGTCAGTTCATCAATCGCCGAGACATCGGTAACGATGAACGGAATACGGATATAAACCGTCGAATTAACATATCTCATCGCACTCACATCGAGTCCGATGAGATCCCCATAATCGTAGCCGACGCCGGTCTTGCCCGAACGCCACTGCGAATCGTAGAATCCACGCTCGGTCCAGCGCAGATCGAGGGAATCGCCCGTCGGGATCAGCGCCTTGACAGGTGCATATTCATCAATAAGCTTTGTTTCTGTAACCACATCGGCGGCATAACTGCTCAGCCCATAAGAAATATCAGAAAACTGCTGTGGGTAAGCGTAAGCGTGCGCGATCGTTTGACCGTCCGGCCCGACGAGAGCGAGAAAGCCGCCGTTTCCGGACAGTTTGAAATTGGTATGTAACTCATCCTCCGAATCGTCACGGTCCTTGCCCGAGGCGAAAATAATTATAAACCGTCCGGGTTGAATCTGCACGGATGGACATTCCCAACGAGTTAAATCATCGGCATCATCCGTCAGATACCAGCCCTCCAGATCGAGCACTTGATCCGTGGGATTGCAAATTTCAATCCAATCGGAAGAATCCCCGTTTTCGTCCAGCAACTCTCCTTCTTCAAGCGGTTGCTTACTACCATTGATCGCCATAAACTCGCTTATGAGAGGCTCCGTCGCTCCGGCTGCGATATTGTTCGCCAGGAGTGAGAAGATCATCAATATGAGAAATACGAATAGGATTCTTCCAGTTCCGAACATTTTCTTTCCTATCTGTAAGTAATGAACATCCCCCCTGTAGGCCCTATTGGCCGGGTGAGGGATTGACGGCATGCCAATTTCCGGGATCGTTGCCGTAATCTTCCGGATCCTTTCGGTTCAGCGATGAGCCGAATCCGTCCGGATCGATAGGCCATGGGTCTTCGCCGACGGGATGGGACCCGTCGCTGTAATTGACACGGTCCACTCGAATGTAATAGCGCGTGCCTTCGAGTTGCTCGCCCGGCTTGGACAGCTCCAATCTTTCACCCGCGTTGCTAAGCCGGCCGGCGCCCCATTCCATTATCTGCACATTATCGGGTACTGTCGGATATGCTGAAATAAAAACGTTTTTGTCCTTGACTAAAAGTAAACGCTCACCCGGCGCCAACATCGTATCAATCGGGAAATCGAAACTGATCCCGTTACTGTCATCTGCGAGCCGCCAGGGAACCTCCACAAGATTTTCATCGTCATACTCGGCCAACATTACAAAAGAACCGCTGATGTTGAGTAGCTCGATATATTCTTCATCCTGATCGCCCGAGGCCGGGTTGTACATAACCTCATTAATAACAACCGGCCCCACCTGCGGATAGGCGTTTTCGCTGCCGGGTGTGTTGATGCTCATCGCCACAAAATTGTACGTATTGGTACTCTTGCGATGCCGGCCGAAGGCGACGCCGGTTTCCGAAGCGCCAAAGGTTTCTTCATCACTGTAATCCGTCAACACGCCGTCCCGGCCGGAATTCAAAAACAGCGTTTCGCCGTTCTCGCTCAGGGCAAAAGATTCATGACACCCTGAATTCGCCGGGTTACCGAAATGGAGATTCTCGTAAAAAACGACATAACCATGTGGTGCAATAGACGTTCCAGCGGCTATTTCGTATTTCATCGGATCCATCTCACTATCGCTCAGGAACCAGCCGCCGATATCAATCGTGCCATCGGTCGTATTGTGCAGCTCGATCCAGTCCGGCGCCTCGGCGTGCGCATGGGCCAGCAATTCGTTAATCACGACCTCGCCCTGTGTCGGAATATCCTCCGTATCATCCCAGCCGGGCGAGCCGCCGACATAGACGCTCGGACGCCAGCCGCTCTCGCTGTTCCACTGATTCGGATCGGGGCTGGTCGGATCAATGATCGTCAATGAGAATCCCTCACCGTCGGTCGTATCATACCAATCGTCCTGATAATCGAAATCGTGGATGATCTGCCCCGCGGCATCCTCCAATAAAATTCTCTCGCCGCTGTTGCTCAAGCTGCCTGTATATTCACCCGCTATCATTACGTCGGTCTCATACCGGTCGGCAAACGCATTGAGGTCTTTTACAACAAGAATATATTCACCCGGCTCAAGATCCACACCTGGAAATGTAAAGTCAATACCATCCGTGAAGCGGACAAGATTCAGGTTAATCGACACAAGCCCGATGTTCTTAAGCTCGATGAATTCTCGATTCGGATCGTCCGGGTCTCCTGAATCCAACGGATTATACATGATCTCAGTAATTCTCAAACCCTCTGCAACCGGCCCAACGTTGAAGATCGTCTCGCTCAAGGGACTCCAGGTCACGCCGCTGCGAACGCGCGCTTTGACGTATGCACTCCCGTGGAGTGTCACTGAACGCGTATAGAGCGTCCCGGCAGGAAGCCCGGTCAGAGATTGACGCGGATCGGTTCCGTCGGTCGTATAGTAAATTTGGCCGGAACTGTTCGGATTCTCTATCCTGAACGTCAGATCCATGAGACTTTGACCGGTACCTACAGTAAATTCCGGAGGATCGATGTCGGGATAAAGACCGTCGGATTTGATCTGGTTAAAGACGATCCTCGTTCGCTGCGGAAAGTACGAATTCAACAGCCAATCCCGCTGTGCGACCCAGTGCTCGTTGCGCGTATATCTGACGCCCCCCTGCTCGATGCGATTGTCACCCCACCGCGCCGATTCGCAAACGACGGCCCGATTCACCTCATCGAGGCGATGCTGATAAAGGACCGTCGCATTATCCACCGTGAGGATACCCTCATTGAAAAAGTGCCGATAGACGAGGTCGGCAAAGAGTAAACGATATTCGGCGTTGCTTTTAAGTTTCTGATGCAGGTACGTCGGACTGCCATATCCGTCGTCCTTGCCGACGACATTATCATGGACTCCCTGCATCCCTTTCTCAGCATCCCAGGAATGGTACCGCCAGCGCCCTTCGGGATCGAAACGGCTTCTCGTCGCATACCAATTTTGATGCGCCCAGTCCGTATTTCCGTAATAAAAATTCGTGATCATATAGTCAATAAAGTTCGGCACATCCAGGTATTGCCGGATCGTTTGATACCGCGTGCTCGACGATAATCCGGCTGTCGCGACACCGAACATCTCGCGATAATCCTGGTTGGAACCATTGACAACACTACTTTCATTGTGCTTGAGCACGTCGTAGTCTTTCTTATTCCCACCGAAATAAAAGGCGGCGAAGGATTCATCCGGCCGCTCATGGAGGTTATAGAGTCCCCAATACAGGCCGTTCAGATAAAGATGCACGTGCCGACCGTGATGACCGTACCCGCCCATCGCATTCTGGAT
>JAFGTG010000301.1 GCA_016934255.1 Sedimentisphaerales bacterium | reverse complement strand
TAAACCGTATCTACGGCGAAAAGATCACATTCATCCGAAGATTTTCAAAAAAAGTTTTGAAATTGTGGTTCGTCGTGCGTCATTACCGTTAAAGGTTGAAAAACAGATATTATCACACTTTGAAAGGAGAAACAATGGTTAATTCAAAACATAGGGGCAGGTCCCTGTGCCTGCCCTGGGCAACCCCAGTGAGTTGCCCCACCATCGCGGTTGTTGCCTTGGTCGTCCTCTCGGCCGCGGGCGGCGTATGGGCACAAAGGCAGACAAAGCAGAGAGCTGACGGACTGATGGGATCGATCCCGGCTGAAAGCTTGTTTTGCGTGCGGATTAATAAGATCGACGACAGTTTGGGAGCCGTCAATGCGTATTTGAAGGGCATCGCGCCGGAGTCTTTCGACGCAAAGGCGATGGTCTTCTCCAAATTGGGCGGATTGCTGGGCGACGAAAACTTACGAGGCGTCAACCGGAACGGCAATTTCGCGTTGTTCGCCGTGATTGTCCCGGGCGAGTCGGGAGGGCAAAACCCGATGGCAAACTTGTTTATGGGAGCCTTGCTGCCCGTTAGAAACTACGATAATTTCATTGCCCGCAATCCCAATTGCGGTGAAGCTGACGACCAGGGCGTCTCGACCCTTACAGTCGAAGGCCGTCCCCAGGGATTAGCTACACGGTTCCGTCGTTTTGCTTTACTGTGCCCGCCCCATCTCCGCGAAAAATTGCCCCAGGTCAAGAAGATGCTGGCTCAGCGAAAAAACAGTCTCGCCAACAGCCTCAACGACGACGAGAAGAAATTCGCTGCAAGCTCGTCGGTGTGGGTGTATTTGAACGTTAAACAAGGCGCCCCGATTATCCAGCCGATGCTCTTCGGCAAACTCGAACAAATCAAAGCCGAACTGCAAAAAGCTAAGGAAAGCGGCGAAGCCCCGATGATGATCGATCCTTCCGGCGTCGTTAGCTTCTATAGCGGAATATTCAAGATGCTCCTGGGAGGAACCGACCGTATCGCCGTCGCCCTGTCCCCAAGCTCGGAATCGTGCACCCTCAGCTTTTCTTTGAAACCCCTGCCCGGGACGGAGATGGTTGACCTCGTCGGCCAGGAATTAGGCGGGAGCCTCGACCCGATGCTGGGCTACCTTGAAGACGGCGCGATGATGAATATGGCCGCCAAGATCGACCATAAGAGTTTAACCGCCGCCTATACGAAGTTTCTGGATCTGTTCGGAAACATGGCGCCCGGCAGCATATCCGAAGACGATTTACAAGCCGTTAAAGAGCTCACGACGAAGACAATCCAAGCGATGGGCAATTCATTGGCGATATCGGCCGAAGTCGATACTGAATCCGGGCCCTTCCGTGCAAAATACATCATCGAGGTGAAGGATAAAGAAGCGTTCGATCAAGCGATTGATACATCGCTGAAAATGATGGAAGACGGCGTTTTTAACAAGCTCTATAAAGGCTTCGGAATTGAAATGGACGTCGAAATTAACCGCGATGCCGGAACGTACAAAGGTAATTCAATCGGTGGAGCGATCGTCACGTTCAAAATGGGCGAGGACGAGTCAATGCAGGGCCAGATGATGGCGAAAATGTTCGGTGAAGGATTTAAATATCGCTGGGCGTTCGTCGAAAAATACTTCGTCTATACGGTCGGCGCCGACGCGGACCAAACGCTCCGGGCTTTGGTTGATCAGGTTCAGGCCGGCGGTCCGAAAGAAATCGCTTCGGAGGTCAAAGCGGCGCTCGACGCTATTGACGACAGCCGTGAAGCTGACGCCGTGGGCACCTTTAACTATGTCCGCGCTATCAATCTGGGATTAGGCTTTGTACTCCGTGCAAAAGACGCGGGAGCTTCGACGCTCAACATGCCCACCAAGAGCAACATCGCCTTTGCCTGCCGGACGAACGACGGCAAAGCAACATTACAAATTGATTTACCCAAGAGCCATCTGCAGGATATTAAAAAGGCGTTCGAGACGCTGATCCCGGAAATCGAGAAACAACATCAAAAGTGAACTAAAGTGTCTAAAGTGAACTAAAGTGACTAAAGTGACACGTAAGTGTCATCCTGAGCGCAGCCGAAGGATCTGGTTAACGAAAAACTGATTCTTCGCTTCGCTCAGAATGACGGCTTCGTTGTCATTTTAGCTCATTTTAGTCACTTTTAACTTTAGGCACTTCCAATCACTTTGGCAATGCAGCCCGCCATCCCTGTTCGAGCATCCGGGCCAGGCGTTGAACGTCCCGCGCGTATTCCGGGACATCGACGGCGTTGACATTTTCCTGCGGATCTTTCTCGTGATCGTATAATTCGCGGGCCATGACCTTCTTCGTCTTTCTATCCTGCCACTCCGTGTAACGAAAGCGTTCGGTGCGCATCGTATACCCCATCACTTTGCCCCGCGGATACTGGCTGAACGCCGCCTTCTTCCACGAACGCTCGGGATCATCGACTAACGGTATCACGCTCAGACCTTCGAGATGCGCCGGTTTCGAAAGACCACACGCTTCGCACAAGGTTGGATAAATATCGACGTATTCGGTCAGCGCCCGCGTGCGCTTGCCGGCGGTCTTCATGCCGGGGACGCTCAAGAGCATGGGCACGTGCGTATCCAGCTCGAAGTTCGTATGCTTGGACCAGCCGCCGTGCTCGCCCAGTTTCCAGCCGTGATCGCCCCAAAGGATAATCACGGTATTGTCGCGTAGCTTGAGCCGGTCGAGTTCGTCCAGCAGCCGGCCGATCATGGCGTCGATATACGTCACACAGGCATAATAGCCGTGGATGAGCTGTCGGGCCAGATCATCCGAGCACGGCCCTTCCTGCGGAATACCGTAATAGTTGCGCAGCTCGCCCCAGTTCGTTGTCGCGTAGCTTGGGGCGTTCTTGGGGATAAAAGGATTATCGGCAAGCTTGATATCTTCGCGTTTGTACATATCCCAATATTTCTTGGGTGCATTGAAGGGTAAGTGGGGTTTATAAAGCCCCATCGCAAGGAAGAACGATTTATCTTTGAGCCGGTTGAGTTCCTTGATGGCGTGTTCCGTATTGGCGCCGTCCGGATAGGCGCCGTCCGGCACATCCGCCGCTTCAAAGGCCGGGCCACGACCTACCATATTCGGATGCGCCTTATTGTACGCCTCCATTTGCTCAAACGCTTCCTGAGTCAGATACCCCCGGCCTTTCCAAGCCCCTTCGGGAAAGGTGCCCGCCCGGAACGGTTCGACGCTCCAGCCCTGGAGGTCATCCTTGGGATGATGATAGATTTTACCGATCGAGACGGTCTCATAGCCATTTTTCTTAAAATGTTCCGGCAATGTGATAACATTCGGCATGGCTTTGCGAACCGGGGTGTCCAGAGCGTAGATTTTGGTCGTGTCGGGCCTGGTGCCGGTCAGAAGGCTGGCGCGCGACGCAGCACAAATGGCCTCCTGGCAATAGGCCCGCTCGAAGAGCAACCCGCGCGAGGCTAAACGGTCGATATTGGGGGAAATGACCTGTTTTTGTCCGTAACAGCCCAGTTGCGGGCGAAGATCATCGACCGCGATAAACAGGACATTCATTTTGCGACGACGCGTTCCAGCATTCTGACCCAATGTCACGAGCGGTTCGAAGATGGACGCGACTGCTCCGCAAGCCAACATACCCAAAAAATGACGACGATGTATCCGTTTGTCCATGGGAGTCTCCTGTGTTTCTTGTCTATCCGGACGATAAAAAAGTCGTTCCAATCAATTTTCGTTGCGGAAACACGATTTGTCATTCCCGCGCAGGCGGGAATCCAATTTCTTATATCTGGACCCCTGCCTTCGCAGGGGCGACAGCACGAGTCTTTGCTGTCCACAACAGAAACTTATTAGTGAAGTATATCATATCACGCTTCAATAACAAGCCGTTACCGGATAGAACCGTGGAGAAGATTCTTTTACGAAACTAAAAAGCACCTCGCCGATTCTTCCGATAAATATATTCGGCATAATAGGAGAAACTAACGAGATGGTAAAACAACAGAAAATGCCAAAATCCGGGGAGGCTTTTACGTTAACAGAGTTGATGGTTGTCATCCTCATCGTGGCCATTCTGGTCGCGGTAACAACACCTTTTATACAAGGTCGAGTTGACAAAGCCAAATGGTCGGAAGCCTGTACGACAGCCGGTTTTATTCGCAAATCTGTTCGAAACTACATCGCCGAATCAGGTCTCACTGCGGCCGAGGCGCTTCTGGGCACGAATCTTGGAAATAGGAACACACGAAACCTCTTGGGCTTCCACGCGCTGGATTGCGAAGGGACCTATTTCGAGTCCGACGATTATACCATCACATCCGTGGAATCGGATGGGACCTCCGTCATTACCGTCACGGGCGGCAGCAAAGCCAATTCCCCAAGCGGAACCTATGTCATGCAAGCAAACGGAACCTGGTCCAAACAAACGTAGGGATGATATGTGTGTTGATCTACCGCGACTTGCCGGTATCCGAGGGAGTTCGATTCGGATCTGACTCGTCGTCTTTCAGCGTCTTACCCAAATTTCCGAGCTTTTTCGCCTCTTCGGGGCTGATGCGCGTCGATTGATATTGAGAAATAAGTCTCTCGATCCGTTCGGCCTTATCCTTATCGTCAATTCCTGAGGCTTTATCCGATACGGCGTCTTTCTGCAAACCTCTCAGCTTTTCTATCAGCGCCTTCGCCCTGGCGTTTCTTTCCTCTTCATCCGGTTCCTCCTGCGTGGGCAGGGTCTGAGAAACCTTTGAAACACTCGGAGCACTCCTGCTGGAAACCGGTAAAGCAGGCTTTTTCAAGCTATCCCGGTCACGACTCCCACCGGGAGCAATGGATTCACTCTTAACCGCTGATTCTTCGATCATCACATTATAGGGCTCTTTGCCCCCCGCGACCACGACAAGGCCGTCTTTGATCTGGTCGATATACAAATGCCCTACCTTACCGGAGGGTTTGACCCAATGTCTGCCTTTGCCCGGCTCGTCGATCAGCGCCAGCGACATATTCGGATCCTCCTGGCAGAAACTCGTGCAAAGTAGTTTGAATTTCGGCGTCACCGGCAAAGCATTTGCAATTTTCGATCTGCCCGATGCCGTTGGAGTCCCCTTTGCCGTCTGTTTCGGATTTAAATACTCAGCAAACGCTCTCGCTTGCTTTACGAGTGGAGACGTCAGGTCTTTGCTTTTATTGATCCGGCTATCCACAGCGCTCTCAAATTTCTCTCGCACCTCGGGTGTTTTCAGAAATTCCTCAACGTGCTCATCACTGACAACACCATAAACGATAGGAAAAACGAAGAAAACGACGGCTAAAACGGCCGCTATGAAACTGATTATTCGCAACGTATTAATCATATTCGTCTGGATGCACTTATTTTGTCCAAGAATACTCCTGTACTCTTCGCGTCTTCCTATTTGACAGACTGGGCGGCGTTGGGTTCCCTCCAATGTATAATTTTCTTGCGAAAAGCCTCCTCATTTCCGGCATATTCCCCGCTGTGCTCAGGGGTATGACAATCCGTACAGACCGATTTCGGCTCCGTCAGCGGTGTCATCCCCACCGATTTGACATGTTCGGAACCCGGACCATGGCAATTTTCACAGCCGACGTCTTTTTTCTGAGGCGTTTTTTCCTGGGTGATAAAGCCGCTTTGATAATTCATTCCGACGACGTGGCAGACCACACATTCCGGATCGTAGTTCGAGCCGACTCGTTCGAGCGTTGCAAAGGCCCGAGCGTGAGCGTTGCTGCTCCACGTCTTATATTCGTAGTCATGACAGGCCATACAGGACTTGGAACCGATGTATTTCAGGCCGTTCGGCAAGATAAAACGTGAATGCTCCTCCAAAAGGTTGGCTTCCTTGACAAGGTATTGGTAATCTTTATAGAGGTCGATCAGGGCCGCATCCTGTTCCAAATCTTCCCCGACGGCGATCGACTGGAATGTGAACTCGAAATCGCCTTTTCCCGGAATCGCCCCTATTTGAAGCTTGCCAATATACCTACCCAATCGCCCCACGGATACGGCCAGGGGATTTCGTCCCGAATCCCCGATGCTCATCGGCTCGTCGGATACCGCCGGACAAATAATACAATCGACCATGCCCATCTTCGCTATCGACGCGTAAATCGCATCATCAAATCGATTGAGAAGAAGGATATTGATCTTTTTTTCATCCGGTTGGTCGGGGCCGAAAAGCTCCCGGACACGCTCTATCGACGAGACCTCCGCGTCATAAGTCACAACGTTAACGGTAACGGATTCTCCTTTAAGGGAATACCGGCTCTGAAAGCGCTTTGCAAGCCCCTCGTCCGTGGTATAAGGGCTGATAAAGTTAAGGATAGGATCGTCCAACAATCCAAGATTACGGCTGATTTCAACGTCTTTCTCAGTGAGATTCACAACGTGGTATTTCAGAAGGCTCAGCGCCTGAATCGTCACATTGAACTTGATCAGATCCTGTTGGAGATCGTTTCTCACCAGCGCGCCGGTGTCCAAAATCAGTCTTTTATCCGCCGGCACACGATTGAAAACAACAGAACGCCGATCCAATCCCCCGAGCTGCCCCCCGGAACAACCGCAGGGTTTTAATTCTCCGAGGGTATTGCCGGTAATGAAAACAGTGAGCGTATCGCCCCGGCGACGTTCTTTTTCATGGGACGGCGTCTCGGATGGTCCCTTCGGCCCACACGATATGCCAATAGCCAATCCCGCAAGCAACACGGCGCCCGCGATCCTAATTCTGGTTTTGGTAAAAATGTTCACGCGACCTCTACTTTTTACTCAAGGTGGGTTTTCGTTTGGTGAAATATCCGTTGCACGTAATCGACAGCATTTCACCGCCTTTGAGATTAATCTCGAACTTGTCCGAGAATTTGATTCCATCCCCTTTAGCCGGGGGGGTGATTTCCAGATCGAGCAGGTACCCTCGTGTGATCTTCTTCTTTTCCAGAACTTTCACACCCACCACGCCCTTACTGGAGGACACCGATTCAATTTCAAACTCCTGCTTATAGTTATTCAGGACGGAAATCGTTTTCATCGTTGGCTTTTCCGGCTCGGTATCAAAAACGATAATCAATGGCGGACTGAGCTGATATCTGGGCAGCACGTCAAAGAGAATCGTGGCGGTATTGCCCTCCGGATGAGTCAAGTCGATACTAATCCGGCCCTTCAAATTTTCTTGCAGTTTCGCTGAATTGACTTTCGGTTGCAGGATAAATTTCGTGGCCTCCACGTTAGGATCGAAATCAGCGGTAATACAATCCGCCGTCGATTTGAATCCTTTGATCGAGAAAGGCTCATCGTTGAGACTGCGAATCGAGATCTCGGGGCAGCCGGCATTGTCCTCATCGAAAACAAGTTTGAGCCGTTGCGGTTCACAAACGACTCTCTGAACAATCTTGGCCCGCACGGTCAACGTCACCGCGGGTTCGACTGGATCATTACTATGAACGACCATCGTTCGGCTAAAAACATCGGGCCGCGTTCCCGAGGTCCACTCGACCTGTATCGTTCCACTTTCGCCGGGTGCATAGACCATTTTATCCAAATGGGTATGGACGCCGCAGCAACTCGGTATCTTTATGATCGTCAACGGCCCATCCCCTTTGTTCGTAAACAGAATCTCGCCGGTCTTTTGGGTATTCGGCCCCACTTCGCCGAAATCAAGCAACATTTTATCAAACGTGATTTTCGGCGAAGCCTTAACCGCCTCAGGTTCATTCTCAACCTGGATAGGCGGTTTTTCGGTTGGAACCAGGCTCTCTCGGGCCGTTGGGTTCTGTTGTTGACAGCCGAAGGGTACGAATAACATGCAACCGCCAAGAATAAGAACGAAGACAAGACATTTTCGTTTCATTTTAACATCTCCAAAATCATACTTTCGATGTAACTGTCGGCTAAAAAACGACCTATAGTTTAGTGAAAAAGACACGCGCGGACAAGGAATTTCCAATCCTAAAACGGAGAGGAAATTCCCACCTTCAACTCAGGTATATCATACGATCGCCCGTTTTAAAAAAGCCCCATCCAAATAACCCACAGTCTGAGTTATACTCGCATCAACGGTTTCTTGTTCCCCGTGACTCGACCATACAATAGAATTGCCGCATGGGTACGCATCGTACGTCAAAAACGGCATTGACCTCTTATGGAAAATCTGTCGGGACAATTATTTACGTCCGAAAATACTTCTCGAATCCAACGGTATGATAGTATGCGAAAAAGCCTTTTTTTCCGATCTCTCAAAATCGTCTAAAGACCTTTTATATTACTCGACCGGGGATCGTTGGTGATAGTCTTGCCGTTATGGAGTATGCCACTTACCGCGATATCTCTGAAATCGATCATCGGATCGTAGAACGTCCTGTTCACATCAACCGTGTTGACCATCAGGCCGGAACGATTGGACCGGAGTTGTCGGACGATCTTACCGTCCGGCTGGATGAAACAAGATGGATACGGGGCATAATACCCGCTCGAATTGGACATGCTCACCCAGAAGTGATTCGTCGCCGCCCGACATTGCATCGTTTGGCGCATGATGTGCGTATGCACACTCGGTCTTCTTTGACGGGCATTGTAAAACGACTGAAAGATGCACTGGACCTTCTGCTTGTATAATTCACGATAAAGTTCCGGAAACCGCAGATCAAAACATATCAGCAGCGAGCATTTCACGCCGTTAATCGTGAAATTCACGAACCGATCGCCCGGCGACAATCGCCGCAAGTCGCCCGGCGTACAAAATCGCTTATCGTAGCGATCGACGATCTCCCCGGCCGGATCGATCAAATACAAACTGTTGTGAGGCTTGTTCGGTTCCGTCAATTCATGCGTGCTGCCCAGAACAACACAAAGATCCAGCTTCGCCGCCAACGCCATGATCTTCTCAGTCTCTTCACGCAGCAAGTCCCAATCGTATCCCTCGAAGTTCGGGAAGTCCGTCCCAACGTAGCCGCTCAGCGCGCATTCGGAAAAATGCACAATGTCGGCTTTCGCTTTACGCGCTTTATGCATAAACTCGCAGATCGCCCGCGCGTTTTTTTCGATATATCGCCCGACCGGAAACTGGCACGTCGCCACTTTCAATAGACCTGTCGCATTCACACGTCACTCCTTAAATTTCATCGTATTTGAACTCGCAAAATTCTAACACAGACGCCAAGGGCAGTCCATCGGGATTTGCATTGCCGAACCACTTTCATCAGCTATAATCAAGCATCTATGTTGAAAATAGAAACAAAATGACTCTCGCTTTTTTAAGTGGAGGAAATCTCCATGGCAATTCTCAAGAATAAGATGAACCGTCGTCGGTTTCTCCAAGTCACGTCAGGCTCGGTGGCGACATTGCTCCTGCCCCGGCGACCTCTCAGCGCCGTTGAAAACCAACCGGAGCAACCGAATATCCTCTGGATTAGCACCGAGGATATCAATCCCGATCTGGGCTGCTATGGGGATACGTACGCTGTAACGCCCAATATCGATAAACTCGCGGCCCAGGGCGTGCGCTATAACAATGTCTTTTCACATGCCGGCGTGTGCGCCCCGACGCGCTCCGGTATTATCACCGGTATGTACCCAACGACGTTAGGTACACACCCCATGCGATGCAAAGGCGTGCCTTCCGCTTATGTCAAATGCTTCAGCGAATACCTCCGGGCGGTGGGTTACTATTGCACGAACAACGTCAAGACCGATTATCAGTTTGATCCGCCGCCGAGCGCCTGGGACGAATGCAGCCGGGAAGCTCATTGGCGCCATCGTGACAAGAATCAGCCGTTCTTCGCCATTTTCAATTTCACAACAACCCACGAAAGCCAGATTCGCAATCGTAGCAAAGCAATGCTCGAACGACTGGCCTGCCTGGCGCCTCACGAAAAGCACGACCCGGCTAAAGCCGTCCTCCCGCCTTACTATCCCGACACGCCGATCGTCCGCAAGGACTGGGCGCAATACTACGACATCATCACACTGATGGATAAGCAAGTCGCCGACGTACTCAAACAGCTCGAAGACGACGGCCTGGCCGACGATACGATTGTCTGGTTCTGGGGCGATCACGGACGCGGCCTGCCGCGGGCCAAACGCTGGATTTACGATTCCGGCCTGAGAATCCCGCTAATCATTCGCGTTCCGGCCAAATGGCGAAAGCTCGCCATGCCCGCCAATCCCGACGCCGTCAAGCCGGGCACCATGAACGATGACCTGATCGCGTTCATCGACTTCGCCCCCACCATGCTGTCGCTAACGGGTATCAAAATTCCCGAACACATTCAAGGCAAAGCGTTTTTAGGCGAACAGAAAGCCGAGCCGCGGGATTATATTTACGCCGCACGCGACCGGATGGACGAGGCGTACGACCTGATCCGGGCGGTGCGCGACAAGCGCTATAAATATATCCGCAACTACATGGGGTATGTCACCCGCGGCCAGGACATCCGTTACATGAACCTGATGCCGACCATGCAGGAGATGCGCCGGCTCAACGCCGAAGGCAAACTCGAAGGACCGCAGAAACAATATTTCGAGGAGACCAAGCCGGTCGAAGAACTTTACGATATCGTAGCCGACCCGCACGAGGTCAGGAACCTCGCGGACCATCCGAGATATCAGAACGTCCTTCGCCGAATGCGACACGCCCACGAACAATGGGTCCGGGAAACGTCGGATATCGGCCTGATCCCGGAACCCATATTCGACGAGATGAAACGGCCGGGCGGCCAGTACGAAACGACCGCCGAGCCGGTCTTCTGGGCGCCGAAATGGCAACCGGGCACGGCGGGCGAAACGGCCCGCCGCATCACAATCGCATGCCCCACACCCGGTGCCTCCATCGTTTACAAAATTACCGGCGGAGGCGACGCTGAGACAGATTGGAGACTTTATACCAAGTCCCTATGGCTGGCGCCGGGCAGAACCGTGCACGCGAAAGCCTGCCGGATCGGCTTCAAAGACAGCAAAGAAGTCCAGCTCAATTACGACGACGAAATCACAACCACAACGCGGCCACAGACGCCGACCGAGGATCCGCAGCATTGGCGAACAAAGCTCGACCAGACCGACCAGCTCGAACGCCTGCGGAAGCTTAAAAACCTGGACCGGCAGGGCCGGGATGCCATACCCGAATATTACAAGGCTCTGAAGGACCAATACGCATCGGTTCGTTACTGGGCCGTGGTCGGCTTGCACTACAAATGTACGGAAGCCGGCGAGAAGAAAGAAGCCAAAGATGCGATTATAAGCATGCTCGATGATCCATCCGCCGTCGTTCGTATCGCCGCAGCCCATGCTCTCTGCAATTGGGACAACGAAAAAGAGGCTCTACCCGTCTTAGCCGAAGCGCTGAAAAGCAAAACCGACAAGGTCCGCCTATTCGCAGTTACGGCTCTAAACAAAATCGGCGAGAAAGCTCGTCCGCTCTTACCCCAGATAAAAACCCTTCTGAAGGATTCCGACGCCTACGTGAAAAACGTCGCTCAAGCCACAGTAGAGCAGCTTGAGGGCCGGTAGCTAGTCCCATTTTCCGCAGGTTGATATTTGCGTGACATTGTTGTCGGCGGCCTAAGTTCACGTTTGAACGGGCTGGGTGACTAAC
>JAFGTG010000300.1 GCA_016934255.1 Sedimentisphaerales bacterium | reverse complement strand
TAAGGTTCTTTGAAAACTTCTCATACGAACAGATGTCACAGATTCTCAATATCAAAGAAGCCACGCTTCGCGTGACGTTACACAGAATACTCAACCAGTTACGAAACGACTTAGCTTCCGTTTTCGACGGAGAGAAATACAATGTTCAAAGACGAATCCGAATTTGAAAAAGTTGTTGATCGGCTGAACATCGATACAACGCCGAACCCGGCGCATCGAGAAGCCCTTCACCGGGAAATGGTCGCTGCGTTCAAAGAAGAAAAACCCGCCCCCCGGACCCTCGTCTTTCGAACATTAAGGAGAACCATCATGAAAAGTCCAATCACAAAATGTGCCGCCGCGGCGGTTATCATCGCCGGAGTGCTCGCAGGACTGCATTTCATCGGCAATCCGTTTCAAGCAACAGTGACGTTTGCGGATGTCATTAAGCCCATTTTTAGCGCCCGGACTGCAATTCTCGACATTATCGTGGGCGAAGACGAGCAGGGACCCGTCATCCACGATATGATCATGGGCTCACGAATCAGGAGAACTCTCTCGAACATGGACGGCGTTATCGCCATTATAGACATGGACGCCGGTAGAATTCTCCAGCTCGCTCCAGAAAAGAAGGAAGCCGCATATATCAGCTTGAAAGATTGGCCATCGATGCCGAACTACCTGGACGGACTCCGGAACATCATCACAAAACTGCAGGAAAGCCCCGAATTCGAAGTCGAAGAACTCGGCGTGCAGCAGGTCAAAGGCCTGGAACTTATCGGTTTTCGCGCGACGCATCCCAAGACGAAAATCACTCTTTGGGCCGATCCGAAAACGGCCCTTCCCGTACGCATTGAGCAAGTCACCGGACAAATGCATGTCATTTGCAGGGATTTGCAGTTCGACGTACCCTTGGATGAAGAACTCTTCGACATGAACGTACCTGAAGGCTACACGATGCAGCAGGCGGAGTTGGATTTGATGGGAGCCACAGAGGAAGATTTCATCGAGGGCCTTCGCATCCTCGCTCAGGTGCTCGGAGACGGTACCTTCCCGGACAGCATCGCTGTCGAAGATTTTCTGAAATGGGCCCCTGAAGCAGCCAAAAGAGCCGAGGAGTTGGGCTTGTCTGAAGAAGAAAAGATCGAGATGGGATTAAAGATGCAACAACATCTAATGTTCATCCGGTTCTTCAAAGGTGAAGGCCAATGGCATTACGCGGGAAAAGGTGTGAAGTTCGGCAATGCGGATGCCGCCATCTTCTGGTATCGTCCTGAAGGATCCGAAACGTATCGTGTGGTCTATGGTGACCTGAGTGTGAAAAACGTGGCACCGGAAAACCTGCCATAGTAAAACACCCCCTCTATTTAGATATGAACAAAAAAGGCCGGGCTTCCTGCTCGGCCTTTTTTTTATGCAAATGTTTTACGAAAACCGGACTTTCATGTCAACATCCAAATTGATTAAAGTAAAATCAATACATAGAGCGTCTATGAGTGATGGGACATATGTTCTTAATTGCCTCCACAGGAACGATGGATGTCCGAAGATAAACATCTGCTGAAACGTCTTCGTCACGGTGACAGTCATGCACTGCGCCGGCTGTATGAGAAATACAGAACGGATTTGTTTACAGTCGCCCTGTCTCTCATACATGACGTTCACGCAGCGGAGGATTGCCTTCAGGATGTCTTCGTTTGCCTGGCGGAAAGAGCGGCTGATCTGCACATACGCCGCAACCTTAAGGGATACCTGGTCAGTTCCGTGGCCAACCGGGCTCGAGACCGGTTCAGAAGTAAAACAAAGCCGTTGGATAAGATTGAACGCTTCGGTTGTTCGGCCGGCGCAACCGATCCGGCCAAAGTCCTTATCGACCGCGAGGAATCGGCGCGATTGTTCGATACGCTGATGAGGCTCCCCTTTGATCAGCGCGAAGTGTTCGTCCTGCACGTGCAGGGCGGAATGAAATTCAAAAACATTGCCGAATTGCAGAACGTTTCAATCAAAACCGTACTAAGCAGATATCGTTATGCGATTGAGAAACTGCGGACGTTTCTGGATAGGGAAGATATACAATGAAATCCGAACATCAGATAAAACAGCTCGCACAGCAGATACGGTTCGAACCTGACGCGAAAGTCGATGAACGCGTCCTTGCCCGTGCGGAAGCTGTATTGGAAAAATCCACAAACATCCAGACCTCCGTTCTGCACCGGCGTCACTTAATATGGAGAACCATCATGAAAAGTCCAACGACAAAAATAGCCGCCGCGGCGGCGATTATTATTGCCGTTAGTATCGGTATCCACTACTTAGGCGGTTCAATCGACGGCGTAAGCGTCGCATGGTCCCAGGTCACTGAGCAACTGAATAGCTATACCAGATACAAATACCGCCAGCGTGTTGTGCGGGAACAAGGGCCGCAAATACCCACAATGCAGGTCTATCACCTGAATCTCCAACAAAGACGGCAGGAAGTCGAAGACGGTTCCATTCATATCATTGACATGCGGAGTGCGGACCCCATAACCGTAGAGCTCTATCCCGATCAGAAAAAGGCGACCGTAACAAAGCTGCTCGGATTTGGCCCCAGAAAAGACCCGGCCATCATTGACATGGTCAAGCGATTCGAGCAGCAATCCACCGAGCGACTCGGGACTAAAAAGGTGAACGGTAAAACACTACAGGGATTCAGGCGTAAACCGAACGAGTACAACGACTTTATCGTATGGGTCGATCCGACCACAACACTCCCGGTCGAAATTGAGATCAAACACCTTAACCGAGGGCAAACCTTGTTTTTAGATGACTTCGAATTCGATTTCGAGCTTGATGAATCCGCTTTCAGCACGGATGTTCCGGATGGATACGAGGTAAAAACCATAATCAGCGACTATAGGCCGGTTGAGCCAAAGGAAATTACGACGGAGGATATCCGCAACGGTCTCAATCATACGGCCTACACAATAGGAAAACTCCCGTGGATCGAGAAGCTGATGAGGATTCAGACCGTTGATCCTCTAATAGGAAGGGGTAAAGTATATATGACGGGAATACTCAGTGACGATGGTAACCACATTATCATCGATCAGTCGAATATACAAAGTGATTACAAAGAAACAATGATGGAATGGATACTCAAAGAACAACCTGTCCTGACGACTCCATCCGGAACCAAGTTATACACTCACCCCAACGACGCTGAATACGCCCGCCTCTATCTGGAAGGTTTCGCCAAGGCAAATCCTGAATTCTTCACTGTGGAAAATCTCAGCAACGAAAGATTTACCCGGATGATTGTCATGCCGGACCAAACGATTCTGGGCCTCTCGGCCAACAGACATATGAGCGATGAAAAAATACTGGAACTCGTCGACTCTTTAAAAGAAATCAAAGCAAAAGGATAATTGTATTGACCGACCACCCGCGGTTTGAGTTAAGAGGCCGAGCTAAATCAGTTCGGCCTTTTTTATTTGCACATTCCGCTGGAAACACCATTTTATTTATACCAAAATGCGTCTGGCTATCGTCCTACAGAATAAGACAATCGATTGTCCTGATACGAATCGAAGGAGTTTCATCTGCCTTGAAAAGAAACAATAAAACAAGGCACGGTCACGAGCGTGATGTAAGGGGACAATCATGAAAAGCCCAATCACAGAAATTACCGTTGCGATCTTCGCCATCGTGCTCATCGCCTCCATCGGCCTGAATCCAAAAGACACATCCGAACTCGTCCCGCTGGACATCACATTGCCCCAGCCGATGTACCGAGGCACGGAAAAGCCCATACGGGTTGACCATCTTAAAAAAATCAGCACCGAAGATCGGCCGCCGTTTTTGGCGCCAGTCGGAACGACGAATGTCGCTCTCGGCAAACCCGTCGCCGGCAGCGACGAAGCGCCGATCATCGGAGAGCTTTCGATGATCACCGACGGCGATAAAGAAGCCGGCGATGGAAGTTATGTGGAATTAGGCCCGTTTTTGCAGCATGTCACCATCGACTTGAAGAGGGCCTGTGAAATTTTCGCGGTTGTGGTCTGGCATTACCATCAACAACCCCAGATCTATTTTGACGTGATCGTCCAGGTCGCCGACGACAGCGATTTCGTCAAAAACGTCAGGACGTTGTTCAACAACGACACCGACAATTCGGCAGGATTGGGCGCCGGCACGGATATGCACTACGTCGAAACGAATAAAGGCGAACTCATCGATGCCAAAGGCGTCAAGGCCCGCTATGTGCGGCTGTACAGTAACGGCAATAACAACAATGATCTGAATCACTACATTGAAGTGGAAGTGTACGGTAAACCGGCCGAAAATCAAAATTCGACCTATCCCAAACCTGTATAAAAACGAAATTCCTGATAAAATTTTTCTGCTTTTTTGACCCCCAAAAGCCGGATTCTGAATAAATTTTCAAAAGATTTTTATTTTTTTGTTGGTAGATTCTACAAATGTAGTAAAATACTTCTACGATTGTAGAAGGAGAACGTAACGATGAAACTGACACAAGCAGAATGGCAAATAATGAAAGTCCTGTGGAAGAAGCACCCGGCCACGGCCAGAGAGATCATGGCCCGG
>JAFGTG010000299.1 GCA_016934255.1 Sedimentisphaerales bacterium | reverse complement strand
TGGCGATAAGCCGGATCGCAGGTGACGGATTGGAGGCTGTCTATCACATCATACAATCCCATTTTGTACAGGCCGTGGAGCAGACAACCCGAATAGTCGAGCATCACGCGGGGCTTTTTGTCCGCTTGGACGAGTTCCCGGATAAACTTTCCGATCCGCTTATAGCATTTGTGGAAAACGGAGGCGTTGTGGTTATCCCCGATGTCCGGGTGGTCCATCATGTCCTGGAGGTTGCTTATGATTTCTGCCGTCCGAAGGTCCTTGCCTCCCGCGGGTATCAAGGGCTGATGCATGTGAAGCCCTGTCGCAAAGGCGCTCTGAATTCGATCGAACTTGACGTTACTATCGGGGAGGTAGAACGGTCCGGTTCGACGCATGGCCTCGGCCACGAGGTCTTCGGATCCGCAGATATTCGGTAGCCCGCCCACATATTCAGGTAGAATTTTATTCATGTATATTGCTCACAATTTCTCGGTTTGAAAGTTACTTTTTAGTCAATACCCCATGTTATGCAGTAAAGAGCGCATGTTCTTCGCGCTTTGTACGTAATCCGGGACACGGTTGTCCCGCTCGACCATGATCCAGCCTCCGTAGTCGATATCCTCCAGCGCTTTCAAGACACCCTTCACATCCAATGCCCCCGTACCCAATTCGCAGAACTTATCTCCCTTGCGCGTTCTCTTACCGACCATCTCCGGCTGAATATCTTTAAGATGGATATAGCGACATCGCCGGCCGAGGTCGCGAATGGTTTGTACGGGATCCGAACCACACAACGCCAGATGGCCGGTATCGGGGCAGGCAAACACGCCGGGTCGCTCGTCGAGATACCGTAAAAGGTCCTCGCGTGTCTCTATGGCTCCCGGCCGTCCCGGTTGACCGATGTGAGGATGAACTACGATGATAATACCACGTTCGCCCGCATAATCCACCCATCGCTTCGTTTGGTCCTTGGGCACACCCGAACGAACGATTTTGGCCCCGGCTTTAGAGGCATAGTCGATCCCTTCTTTGAGAGCGCCGCCGATGGCGGCGCACTGAATACCAAGCTCGGCACATTTTTCCTTGACGACTTCAGGAGGTTGGCCGATTTCGTGAGGCTTTGCCTCGAAGCCGTTGTAACCGGTTTGTTGGGTTAACGTCAGTCGTTTATCGAGAAACTCACCTTTGTTCCAGGCATGGTCCCAGTTCCAGAAGTGATGGCCGATGAGCCATAGTGGTATCCTCACCCCAAACCGCCGGACCCGCCAACAATGCGACCGTGCCGGCGAGAAATTCACGTCTTGATACCTCATGCATGGATTCATTCCTTATATCCATCAATTTTTATTTCTTTTCTTACCGGCGCCTGCATACCATTGTTTCCAGAGCGTTTCAAGTTGAGTTACCTTTTCCGGGTATTTCCGGGCCAGATCCACAAGCTCGACGGGGTCGGCGTCCATGTCGTAGAGCTCCCACGGTTGCTTATCCATTCTCACGAGCTTCCATTTTCCCTGCCGGACTGCGCAGCCATGTGCGTATTTCCAGAACAGCACGTCGTGTCCCTGACGCATCTGTCCCCGAAGGATCGGGACCATGCTCTTTCCATCAGGTGGATTGATTTTTCGGCCATCATAAACCTTTGGATACGGAACACCTGCGGCCTCCAGAACCGTCGGTAGAATATCCGCCACATGGCAAACCTGGCGGGTGATCTGTCCCCGCTTGCGGATGACACCCGGCCATCGGACGATCAACGGCACACAAATCCCGCCTTCATGATCGTACTGCTTGAACAAACGGTATGGCGTATTGCTCGCGTTGGCCCATCCATATCCATAACTCTGCCAGGTATCTTCCGGACCGGGCATTACGTCGGGAAGATTTCCTGTTTGGATCGGCCGGCCGTCGCGTGTCTGTTTGTTCAGGAAAGGCCCCGTGCGCGACGGTTTGTATTCTACGTGACATCCGCCGTTATCGACCAGTATCATAATGAGCGTATTGTCGAGCCGACCCGTCTGCTCGAGTGCTTTCGTGATCCGGCCGATTCCGTCGTCCATGCACTTGATCTGTGCGGCATAGACTTCCATTCGCCGTTGTTGCCATTGTTTGTCCGGCTCATCCTCCCATGCCGGGATGTTGGGATGTCTTGGTGAAAGCGGCGTATCGGGCTTGACGATCCCCAGCTTCTTCATACGTTCGAATCGACGTCGGCGGAGCTCGTCCCAGCCCATTGCATAGCGACCTTTTTGCTTTTCGATATCCTCGGGACGGGCGTGCAGGGGCCAGTGGGCTGCGGTGAATGCCGTATAAAGAAAGAGCGGCGTCTCTCGCGGAGTCTGCTCGATATATCGTACTGCATTATCGCTGATAGCATCGGTATAGTAGAATGCCTCGTTTGCTTGCCACTCCTCTTCAGCCGGCTCGCCGTCCCGGCTCAATGTCAGCGGAGCGAAGAAGCTGCCGCATCCCTGGGGCGTTCCAAAGAAGTGGTCGAAACCCCGTTCCAGAGGCGCCTTTCGGTTGAGGATAGCTTCGCCTGCGTTGTGCCATTTGCCTACGGCATAGCTTCGATAACCGGCGCTCGAAAGGGCCTCAGCGATGGAAATGTTCCGCCCGTTATGATAGCCGCGAATATAATACTGACCCGTCAGCAACGTTGCCCTCGTGGGTGCGCACATGCTTTCGGTATGAAACTGTGTGAAGCGAACGCCGTCAGAAGCGATCCTGTCGATGTTTGGGGTTTCAATCTCGCCACCGTAGCAACCGAAATCGGAATACCCGATGTCGTCGCCGATGATTATGACGATGTCGGGACGCTTGCTGTTATCCGACGCTTTCATCAGCCGGGGCATGATGATGACTGATGCGCCTATTCCTATCGACTTTAAAAAATGTCGCCTTGTCAACGTACTCATTGTTGTGTATCCATCGGATTTCTCAACGGTTTCGTTTGTAACTACTATAGGGCATTGCCGTGAAAAATACGAGCTAATTGTCACAAGCTAAATGCAGTTGCGTTTTTTGTCCTTTACCGCTATAAGGGAGAAGTATCAATGAATATATCAAGAAGGAGACGACTATGAAACGAATCCTTGTTCTTTCCATCTGGGTGGTTCTTCTACCGGTTACAGGTTTACTTGGCAACGATTCACCCGTCTCGCCGGTGAAGCACATGTCTATTCGTGTGTGGAATACCAACGAGATACAATCGTCTCGGCCGGTAACCGGCGGTGTGCCTTTTGCCCGGGGAGCCGTTCCGGAAGGAGTCCATTTCACGCTACATGATGAGCAGGATCATCCCGTCCCTTTACAGACAACGGTTCTTGCCCGGTGGAAGGATGGAAGTGCCCGCTGGGTATTGCTTGATTTCCAGGCTAAACCTGCTCCCGGTACCAAGGCGGTTTTTAAGCTATGTTGGGGTAACGAATCCGGGGCGGTCGATCTGGAATCTCCCGTACAGGTCGATCAGCAACCCACACCATCGATGAGAACGGGAAATGTGGTTGTCTCGCCGGTAGCCAACGCTCTATTGCGACTATCCGACCGGTTCGATCTGGGCCTCACGATGACAGATCGCGCAGGCAAGAAATGCACGGTAAAGGTCGAATCGGTGGACGTCCAAACTGAGGGCCGGATTCGTTCGACATTGCTTTTAAGAGGCGCTTTCCGCGATTCTGATGGGCGACGTGTTTTCGGATTTCGGATGTTAGCTTCTGTTTTCGCCGGGCTGTCCAAGGTCTATCTTGAACCGCAGGTTTTAGTCGATTCGGAAAATGACGTCATTCATTATCTTCGCGACTTGGAGTTTACGGTGACTCCTCTGAATGGAATGCGTTCGGCGAAAGTGGGCGGGACGCCGGGATGGAACGGGGGACCGATTTCGTCGGTGCGTTTGTTTCAGATTGATGATCGAAACTATCGGTTAGAGGGTGCCCCCGGTAGTGACGCGAAAGCTCCGGGATGGGCGGAAATGGATGATGGAAAAGGAACGGTTGCCGTTGCGCTTCGGGATTTTTGGCAACAATGGCCCAAGAGCATCGAGGCCAATCCAAAAGGTTTAACGATCGGTTTGTTGCCTCGATTTGAAAAAGGTACATTCGACCACATGGAACCCTGGTACAAGTACCAGTATTTATTCGAAGACGATTGTTACCGACTCAGAATGGGGCAGGCACCTCGATGGCGGATATGGCTGGATCTTTCAGGAGACGGCCCATCGTTGGCTCAAACAGCCAACATTCCGTTGGTCCCTTCTGCTGATCCGGCCCAAGCGATAAGCTCCGGTACGTGGGGGCCTATCGCCCCGGCGGGCGGACCGGGCATGAAGCAATATGACGATTGGGCGGAGAATCTTTTTGACAAGGGTTATTGTCACTCCATCGAGGCGCAACGAGACTATGGCCAGATGAACTGGGGCGATTGGTTTGGCGAACGCAAATGCAACTGGGGTAATCACGAGTACGATACGGCCAAACATATTCTCGTGCAGTTTGCGCGGACCGGAGATCCCAAGTATTTCACCGTCGGAGATATCGCCGCCCGGCATACCAGCGAGATCGACGTCGTTCAATTTGTTAATAATGACTTAAAGAGGCACTACGAGAAGGATTTGGGGGGCAATTCCGCTTACCCGGTCCGTCCCGGAATGGTCCACGAGCACTGCGTGGGACATATGAGCGGTTTCTATAGTGTCGAACGTATTCGTGAATTGTACACGTTACTCGGGAACGGTCACCACCTTTGCCTGGCTCCTTATAACCTGGGGCACATCTGGACGCAGGGCATGGTCTATGATTATTTTCTGACCGGTGATCCGTGGCTTAAAGAGACCGTCGAGAAAATTGGAGACAATCTCGCTAAACTGGTTGAGGATCGAAAATTCAATTTTAAGACGGGCAGTCACGTCGGACGTGTCAACGGCTGGACCATGCTGGCCTTAGCCGGAGCGTACGAGCTTGATCAGGACGAGCGTTATCTTAACGCAATGAAATTGCTGGCTGACGACGCTCTTTCATCTCAAGACCCGCATTGTGGCGGGTGGCTCTGGGAGCTTCCCGCCGGGCACTGCAATTGTAAGACGAAACACGTCGGCGAGGCGGGATTCATCGGCTCGGTCAGAGTGAATGGCCTGAGCCGGTACTATGAGCTATCCGGAGATGAGCGCATTCCCGAAGTGGTGAAACGGGCCGTCACCCATATCAATAATGATACCTGGATGGAGCAATATAGCGACTGGCGATACACCTCCTGTCCCGCTACCGGACGGGTCGGCCAAACGGGCGTGACCATGGCGGCGCTGGTCAATAGTGTGAAACTAAACGGAGAACGCTCCACAGGACGCCTTACGGCGGAGCACCTTCGAATATTGCGGAAAGCCTGGGATACCAAATTTGAACGCCTTCTGACCGCACCCAGATCAAGACCCGGGCTCGGCAAGACATATTCGCAAATCATGTATGGAAGTCCGGAGGTGGTGAGTCTTTTCGCGGGTGATGCGCTCATACGTCATTTTATCAACCGTGTGGATACTGAGCGAATCTCAAAGCATCTTTTCTATCTCTCTAAATATCCGTTACCTTATCGCAAGTTGAACCTGACCTTGCCCGGTCACGAGAAGAACACACTTTACGAAGCCGACGACTATCTCACCGGGCAATTGGAGGCCTACGGATATCACGTCGAACGAGAAGGCGTTCGGGTTCAGGCATTCCGCCGGGATAGGAGCAAACCAATACACGCTCAGTACTCTCCTCCCAAACCTGAAGATCCCTGGTACACAGCGTATAATCTCTATGCGGAGAAAAAAGGCCGTTCGCACTCCGACAGGATCATCTTAGTGCTTGCACACAAGGATTCGCAGAGTTGGATCGATTCACCGGGAGCGAATGACAACGCGATCGGGACCGTCGGTGTTTTGGAGATGGCGCGCGTTCTTTCGGAGCATACTCCTGAGAGCACGATCCGCTTTCTCTTTTGCAACGAGGAACATACGCCGTGGACCAGCAAGACCGCGGCGCAAAAGGCGAAAGCTCGTAACGATGATATTGTGGCTGTCTTCAACATGGACGGCATTGGAGTCAAGGCACCGGAAGAAACCGTCACGGGTAAAAAAACGAACGTGACCGCCTATACCGAACCAGAGGGAAAACGTCTGGCTGAATTGATGGCGGAAGTAAATGTTCGATATTCTATCGGCTTGGAACAGCGGATGGCCAAGAGAACGCGGCCCGGCGATGACGATGGCTCATTTGTTCAGGCCGGCTATCCGGCCGCCGTCATTAATATTGGCTCTTTCCCCTACGGTGATCCGAATTATCACCTCGAGGGAGATATCCCGGAAAAGTGCGATGTTGAGAATGCGGCCATGACGGTTCAGGCGACGTTGGCGGCGATCATTACGATCGACAGGGACCTCTAAGTCGTTCGTCCTTTTCTTACGGATTGTTGAGTACCATAAGAATCGTTCAGGAGTATATATGAAAGATCGCACATTCTTCTCGTTTGTCAATTGCCTTGGTTTTTTGACGGTATTTATGATGTTGGCCGATAACGGACTGGGTCAATGGGAGCCTGTGGGCTTATCTGGCGGAGGCGGGATGTTCAGCCCTTCGATTTCCCCAGCGGATCCCAATTTGATGATGATAAACTGCGATATGAGCGCCGCCTATCTTTCTGAGGATGGCGGTCATCACTGGCGGATGATTCACCAGGCCCAATTGCGAACCGATACCCAATGCCGGCCGGGTTTTCATCCGTCCGATGCTAATGTGATCTATGCCTCCTCCCAGGGCCGGTTAAAGATCAGTCGCGACTGCGGCCAAACCTTCACGTCTATCGGTGATCTTAGGGAATCTCTCTCCGGTGAGATTGCGATTAATCCATCTGATCCAGGCGTCATGCTCGTGGGCACGCGTAACGGTCGGTGTTTTCTGTCGCGCGATGGGGGCGTTAAATGGACCGCCTGTGACGGTCCACAAGGACGGGTGATCGGCTTTCACTTCGACCGTACAAATAAAGGCCGGACGGTGTTTGCCGCTACGGATAAAAATATTTGGCGGTCCGATGACGGCGGACGGACCTGGGCGGAGAAATCCGACGGATTACCCTGGAAGGAAATCAAGGGCTTCAGCGGAGGCTCCAATTCGGTGGATATCATGCTCTATTGCACCGTGACCAGCAAACTGGAAAACGGTGTTTTACAAGGGGGCGTTTACCGTTCCCGGGATCGCGGACAGAGTTGGCAGCCGGCGATGGGGCGCGGTATTAATCTGTACACGACGAAGCTCGACCGGTGGTCTTACAGTCCTATCGCACAGTACAGGCACGTTCTCACCACAGACGCCGGACCGTTGACGGTGTATGTCACGAATACGAGCACGGGGTTTCATCCGCCTCATCATGAGACCGTCTATCGCAGCGATGACGGTGGGCAGACCTGGCGGGCGACGTTCTTTCAGGATCCGCGTTTTACACAATACAATGTAGCACCCAACTACGTTACCACCTCGGCAGGACAATCGTACAAAGGAGGCGACACGCCCTTTGGTGCTGCGATCTGTAATAGCGATCCGAACCGCTTAATTCTGGTGTGGAGCCAATCTTATATAACTCATAATGGGGGCGGGACATGGTTTAATGGAGATACGTACCCCGCTCCCGGCCATCAACCGAAGCCGGGCAGCGCGTGGGCGTGTACCGGCCTTGTCGTTACGACGACGTGGAACTACTATATCGATCCGTTCGAGTCCAACCGTCATTACATCGCCTATACGGACATCGGCTTCGCCCGGTCCGTCGATAGCGGGAAAACCTGGATTTGGTGGGACAAGAACACCTGGACGCCGTGGCGAAATACATGCTACGAAATCGCGTTCGATCCGGATGTCCCCGGTAAAATGTGGGGCGCCTTTTCCGACGTGCACGACATTCCTAACGACAACATTATTTCCGAACGTCACGGTCACAACGGCCCCGGTGGCGTGTGCATCTCCCATGACTTCGGCGCATCCTGGAAGCCCGAAACGCAGGGTTTGCCATTACGGCCGGTGACCTCCATTGTGCTCGATCCTCATAGCCCCAAAAACGCCCGAACACTCTACGCTGGCGTTTTCATGGAAGGCGTATATAAATCGACCGACGACGGCAAGACCTGGACGCTCAAGAAAAACGGCCTGGGCCACCCGCAGAACATGCGCGTTTACCGTGTGATTTTGCATGAGGATGGAACGCTCTTTACGTTGATCTGCGCCAAGCGTCCCGGTCGGGGAAAACCACTCATGAGCGAGGGAGTTGGGCTGTACCGTTCCAGGAACGACGCCGAGACGTGGGAGAAGGTCAACGTATCCCAACTTTTCCTTTACCCGAAGGATTTTACCGTCCATCCGGAGAATAGCAACATGATCCTGGTGGGTGTGTGCGACGCGGGCAGGGGGGATCAGTCCGGCGGTCTTTATCGCACGCAGGACGCGGGCCGGACCTGGCAACGGATCGGCCGTCAGGCCCGACAGACCTTCGGCGGTTATTTCCACCCGAAACGCGATGGATGGATTTACATGACGCTTACCGAGGGCGCATCCGGCGCCGGGTTGTGGCTCTCGCAAGATAACGGCCAAACGTGGCAGGCATTCGAGGGTCTGCCGTTCTCGAATATCCAACGTGTAACGTTCGATCCGTCTGACGATCGTGTGATGTACATTACTACATTCGGCGGCAGCGTCTGGCGAGGCCCGGCTGCACCATAGAAAGGAGGCGTAACCGAATGACTATTCCCCCCAAAACCTTGATTTCACCTGAACATCAACCGAGTATCTCGCGACGAAAGCTCCTGAAGGATTCGGCGAATTTGGCGCTGGGAGCGGCGGCGCTGTCGCTGGCTCATGAGATGGCTGTTGAGACATCGGTGGCCGGCACGTCGAATGCCCCTCTCGGCAATGGCAAGGTTATCGACTGTCATGCACACTTGACTCATCACAGCCGTTCGACGTGGGAGGAGGATGACCGTAAGCTCATCGAAGCCGCGGACAAACTGCTTATCGATCAATTATGCTGCTCGACCCTCACGCCTCGCAGACCAGCGACCGCCGAGGGTTTTCGGGAGTGTAACACGTGGACGGCTGAGGGGATGCGCCGTTTCCCCGGTCGGGTGCTTGGTTACTGTTACGTCAATCCCGGCTACGGACGGGAGGCGCTGGAGGAAATCCGGCGTTGTGTGGAAGATCGTGGATTTATCGGTATCAAGCTTTACAACGAATACACCTGTACGGAACCGGTGGTCTTTCCCGTCGTGGAGCTGGCGATTGAGCTGGGCGTGCCGATTCTGCACCATGCCGGGCACTCCCATTATTTCATGGAGGATCAGCCGCGTATATCCGATGGCGGGCACTTCGCGGAGCTTGCCGAACGCTACCCGGAGGCGATGCTTATCTGCGCGCATATCTCGGGCGGGGGCGATTGGGAATGGACGGTGAAGGCCCTTCGCCATGCGCCGAATGTGATGCTCGATACCAGCGGCAGCGTTACGGATGAGGGTACGGTGGAGATGGCGGTTGACGTGGCGGGGGCGGATCGGGTCGTCTTTGGCTGTGATATGTCTATGACGGCGGGAGTGGGTAAGATTCGCGGTGCGAACCTGAGTTCACAGGACAAGCAAAAAATCCTGAGCGGGAATATGAAGAGGCTTTTTGGGAGGCGAAAATCATGATCGTTGATGTGAATGCTTATCTGGGCCATTTTGCGTTCCGCCGGTTGCGGTACAATACCGCCGCATCGTTGCTGACGCTAATGGACGCCAAACGAATCGACAAGGCGATCGTCTCCAGCGCCGCCGCCATTACCTATCGCAATGCGCAGGCCGGCAATGAGGAATTGACGCAGGACGTCCGCGGTCACAACGACCGGCTCATTCCATTTGCCGTGATTAATCCGTTCTATGCCGGTTGGCGGGACGATCTGAAAATCTGCCACGAGGAATTCGGCATGACGGGTTTGCGTCTCTATCCCAAGTGGCATAACTATGAGCTCTCCAGCTCGTGTTGTCGGGAACTGGTTGAGGCCGCGACCGAACGCGACATGGTGATCTCCATTCCTATCCGCGTGGAAGATAATCGTCAGCGGAGTTGGCTGTTGAACGTTCCCGATATCCCGTTGGAGGAAATTGTCGAGTTGGTGAAAAAGCATCCTAAAGCACGCTTTATCCTGTTGAACGGCATTGGCTATACGGGGTGTCCGCTCGGGCGGAAGGATAATGGCCTGCCGTCCAATTATGCCATCGGATTATCCCGCTTGAGCGCTGTGCTAAGGGACGAACTTGGGCAACTCATCACAAACCTGGGAGCCGGGCGTGTGATGTTCGGGACCGGGATGCCCTTTAAATATCCCGATCCCGCATTCGTGAAAATGGACGTGTTGGACGCAAGCGATGCGGACAAAGAAAAAATCTATTCGCAGAATGCGAGGGATTGGTTGCGGTTGTAGCGCACGAATGGATAAAAACGCCTTTTTTTGCGATATTTGTCAGGGGATTTAGACTTTATTCTTGACAGACGTGTATGCAAACAGGTACAAAATATATATGGATGTTGCATGGAGGCGATCTAAGGATTGATTCTTCCTTGACGTCTTCTTCTCGGAGGTACAGGTGGCAGTGAGGATTCTTTATAGCCTATATTAGAGGAATCCTTGCACACGTACGGATATGTGAAAACAAACAGCTTGGCATGTGGCCAAAGTATCGTTTCATTTTTCACTATTTTCTATGAAGGGAGGACGATTATGTGTAAGAAACTGCTTGTTCTAACATCCTTAATTCTGTTGATGAGCACCATCAGCATCGCGGAGGACATCCAGTGGACCAGTGGCGGCCGGAACAAGTTCTGGAGTACGGCGGCCAACTGGGATCTGGGCAGACCGCCGACCCTGGACGACGAAGTCCGGCTCGACGTACCCGCCGCGGCGGCGCCGGACGGCCCGGTGATTCAAGACGGGATCGCCGCCCAAGCCAAAGGCATTTTAACTGAAGCGGCGGGAGCGCCCACCTTGACGATGACGGGCGGAACGCTCGACGTGGCCGAATGGATTTGGTGGGGCGACGGGATGGATTCCTATGCCGTCTGGACGATGAGCGGCGGCACGGTGACCGTCGCCAATGAGTTCGAGTTAGGCTGGGGCGGCGGCGCCGGTACGCTCACGATGGCGGGCGGCACGATCAACGCCGGGGAGCTTGTCGTTCCCACCGACAGCGGAGCCTTTGGAGAACTGTACCTTTACGGCGGTACGGTTAACGTCACCAAACCCGGTGGCTTGGAGGTGAATGCCAACGGTCTGATCGACATCACCGACGGTACGCTCGTGCTCGAAGGAGATGAGACAGCGAAAGTCAATGATCTTGCCGAGGCGGGGCAGATCACGGCCATTGGCGGTCAGGGCCTGTTGGATGTGGATTACGATGTTCGCAATCCCGGCAAGACGACGGTAACAGCCGCTGCCGCGTCGCCCGGCTTAGTGGCTTACTACGCGATGGAGAACGACGTGCTGGATGGCTCCCACAACGGTAACGATGGTACCATGATGGGCGACCCGAACTTCGTTGAGGGGCCGGCGGGTTATGGCATGGCTCTGGCTTTCGATGGTGATGGCGACATTGTGGATTGTGGAAATGGTAGATCACTGGCTATCACCGGGGCCGTCACGTTATCGGCGTGGATTAACGTCGGTGTTCCAGGCCTCGATCACAAGGTCGGAGGCAACCAGGATGATGCCAACGGCGGCTACAAGATGAGCGTGTACAACGACAAGATCGAATTTGAAATTCGGACTGCTGCAAATTCCGCCGTGCTTAACAGAAGCGTCGAGGGTGGAACTATCCTGGAGGCCGGCGTTTGGTATCATGTCACCGGCGTGTATTCTCTCGCGGACGGTTATATCCGAACCTATGTCAACGGCGAGCTGGACAGAGAATTGCTCACGACGGAAGAACTCGGCCTTTCGCGGGGGAATTTCTTTATCGGCTGCGAACCCTTCAACACGGGCTCCTACAATTTCAACGGTGTCATGGATGAGATTCGGCTCTACAATATCGCGCTGACGGAGCATGAAATTATGGGCATTGCAGGTCAGCCGGTTAGCCCCGGCGCCGAGGGTCTTGTCGCGAGCTACAAATTTGAGAATACTGCGGATGATAGTTCCAGCAACGGGCTTAACGGCACGATTGTTGGTGATCCGACCTTTGTCGAGGGGGCAGTCGGTATGGCCCTGGATTTCGATGGTGACGGCGACTATGTGGACTGTGGAAACGACCCGTTGTTTAGTATCACCGATGCCTTTTCTCTCGGTGTCTGGATTAACTGGCGGACGCCCACGGTCGAATGGCAAACGGTTATAGCCAAGGGTGATAATGCCTGGAGACTCGCCAAAGGCGGCGATACTCAGACCATGGACTTCGGTTTCACCGCCGGAGGGGATCGAGGTTGGCTGGCGGCCAGAACGGCCAGCGATGTACCTTTGGGTGAATGGCATCATGTGACCGCCACCCTTGATACGACAGAGGGCGCGAAAATCTATTTGGATGGCGTCCTGGAAGGAACGAATCCCGATACGGGCGGGATTACCGTCGGTGACTACCCTGTATATATCGGTGATAACTCCCAACAGACGGGCCGCTTCTGGGACGGCCTCATTGATGAGGTCAGGATATACAGCAGAGCGCTGACGGTCGGCGAGGCGTTATATCTTGCAGGCTATCGACCCACGCCCGTTGATCCGGGTAATGCGGGTCTTTTAGGTTTGTGGGCGTGTGATGAAGGAGGAGGGGCTACGGTAGCCGATGTTTCCGGCAACGGCCGGGATGGTGTTTTCGTCAACGGTGATCCGGCCTGGGTTGAAGGTGTCGAAGGCAGCGCTGTGGAACTGATCGGGCCTACGTTGATTGAAGTGCCTCCGCTGGATCTGGAACTGACGGAAGCGACGATGGCCGGATGGATCCTGCCGTACGGTGCGCAGCCGGACTGGTCCTCGATCATTATGACCCGCGATCCCGGTCTGGCCACCGGCTTCAACGTCCTCGGTTATCAGTTGTGCTATCACTGGAATGATGATTCGGCGTCGTGGAGTTTCCGCGGAGGCGACATGATCGCAGAGGATGAATGGACCTTTGCCGCCGTGACGATCGAATCCGATAAGGCATCGTTCTATGTCAATGGTGAAGCCGGAGCCGTCAATAAGATTGCTCATGGTCCTTGCTTATGGAACAGTAATGTCTATCTGGGTGGTGATGGCACGGCTGGTTGGGTCTCGCGCCGAATGGTTGGCGCCCTGGATAACGTCATGATTTACGACAGGGCGCTGTCTGCCGGTGAGGTTCGTTACCTCGCTGGTGAGCGGGACGATTGACAACGTGGAAGTCGTCGGTCAATAGAGTAGATATCACCGGATCGTCAATAACGATCGTGCAAAGATAGCGGGGCCTATACGGAGGTGCATGGTATAGGCCCCCTTGTTCTTATCGGTTGATAATGACAGGTGGCTTGGTGTGTGACCACAGCTATCATTTTTTTTAAGCTCTTTTATAGGAGGACGATTATGTCTAAGAAGTTGTTTTTGTTGACTCTGTTTGCCATGGTGGCCATGGCGGTTTCTGTCGATGCCGACACGCTCATTGGCCTGTCCGACGTGACTGTGGAGGACGGTGCCATCGTCAGCCTTCGCTATGACGGTGCTGAGTACGTCGTCGCCGACGGTGATCTGATGTTAGGCTCGACGACGCGGTGGTATATCCCCGCCGATACGGGTGTTGCGACGCTCTGGCCGGAAGGGGATCCGGCCCCCGAAGCGACCGTATCCGGCACGTCCAATGCCAAAGAAGGCGACGTCGGCTCGAAAGCCGACAATTTCCTGTTTACATTGGACGGCGCCACGAACATTTCCTCGATCGACGGGATCGACTTTCAGGAAACGCTCTTTGCGGTTCCAACCAGTACGATCTTTGTCTTTGAGCGGGGCGGCAACGACGCGGGAACGTACCAGGCGATTTTGGCTGATGGTTCGCTGGGTGCAGAAGTCGCGTTCGACAAAGCCGCGAACGGCGGACCTTACGCCGACACGGGAGTCAGCGTGAACGGCCAAAACGCCTACGGCGTCGTCTTCATAACGGACGAACCGGTAATGGGCGTACGCATCACCGCCTCCGGCCACGATGCACTCAGCATTTCGGCGCCGATCATACCGGTTGATCCCGGCACAGAGGGTTTGATGGCATATTACGCAATGGAAGATAACACGGAAGATAGCTCCGGCAACGAGCTTCATGGTGCCGTTGTAGGTAATGCCGTCTTTGTCGAAGGACCGGCCGACTACGGTATGGCAATAGAGCTCGACGGCGAATCCTACGTGGATTGCGGTAACAACGCCAAGCTGGACGTCCTCGGCCCGATCTCCATTGCTCTCTGGATAAGGCCCGACGCCAATGATCCGGAAGGTCAGGGTACAGAGACAGCGCCGCTCTGTAAGGCGATGAGCGGGATGAGTCCCAGTTGGAGTTGGCAGGTGCGTTACGGCTGGGGCAGCCCTCAACCTTACATGGCGTTCACGTTCAACACCTCGCCCAGGGCCTGGGCTTACGTCGGCCAAAACCTGGCTCAGGGCGAATGGGCGCACATCGCCTGCTCGCATGACGGCGAGACGCTGAAATGCTATCTCAATGGCGTGGAAACCGATTCGACGCCAATGGGCGCCATTACCAGCAGTGAAACCCCGGTCCTCATCGGCTCGGATGGATGGAGAAGCGACTGGATTGGCGCGATCGACGAAGTCGCGATATATGACCGGGATCTATCGAATGGCGAGGTTCGGTACCTTGCCGGTAAAGGAGCCGACGGCTCAGATCCGACTCTTTCTATCTACTATACTTTCGATGAGGTTGGCGACGTGGTCGCGGACCAGTCCGGTAAAGGCCATGACGGCGTTGTCGTCGGCGAAGTCTCTGCCGAAGCGGAAGGTATCGTTGCCGGAGCGGCTAAATTCGCAAACGCCGGTTACATCGATTTGGATGGTTTGAATTTTCCTCTCGAAGATATTCCAACGTCCGGTATAACGCTTGCCGCCTGGATCAAATGCGAGAATAACGGCGACCATCACGCGATTTTCAACGCCAGGGCGTCCGATCAAACCTGGGTCGTTCATCCCGAGGCGCGCAGCAACGGCGAGTTCCGATGGCTGCTTCGCTCGTATGGCGGTACGACCATGTTCGATGTCCGCGCCGGTGTAGTTACATGGGATGAATGGGAACATTTCGCAGGAACGTATGACAAAGAGTCCGCTAAGGCGACTCTGTGCATCAACGGCGAATTAGTTTCGGAGATGGATGTTACAACTCCTGCTGATATCGCCGGAGACTGGGGCCTTGGCGCCCGCGTCGGAAAGAATATCGACGACGCAAGACCTTTCACGGGTCTTATGGACGAGTTCCGATTGTACACGCGTGCATTGTCTCAGGAAGAAATCGCAGGTTTGTGATTTTCATTTATTTGAAGCACATATAGCCTGAGAATCGATGGGGTCTATGCTGATTTTCTCGGTATAGGCCCCGTTTCTTTATTGAGGTGGTGAATGTCTGGTCTTGAAAAACAGCCGGTTTTCACGTATGTTGTTTGGCGATGGATAACGATAAGGATGTTGTATTTTAAAAGAATTCGGACGTATGACGCCCCCACGATACAAGGACGTTTCCCCCTTATTGCTCGAATGGTTTGACAAAAACGCCCGGGATTTGCCCTGGCGAAAGACCAAAGACCCGTATGCCATATGGGTCTCAGAAATCATGCTCCAGCAGACGCAGGTCGATACCGTCGGGCCTTACTATCACAGGTTTCTCAAGCGATTCCCGACCGTCCGGCGATTGGCCCGGGCAAGACTCGACACGGTCCTGAAGCTTTGGGAGGGCTTGGGCTATTATTCTCGCGCCAGGAACTTGCATCAGGCCGCCAGGCAGGTCATTCGAGACTTTGACGGTGACGTTCCGAGAACAAAGCAAGCCTTACTTTCTCTCCCCGGCATTGGTCGTTACACCGCCGGGGCGATTGCCAGTATCGCGTTCAATCAGGATGAACCTCTCGTCGATGGAAACGTGATTCGCGTGCTGTGCCGGCTTTTTCGAATTCGCGAAAATCCGAAGTCCGGAGCAACACAGAAACGGCTCTGGCAAATAGCCAAAAAGCTTTTACCTCCCGGCCAAGCGGGAACGTTCAATCAGGCGCTGATGGAATTGGGTGCAACGGTTTGTTCACCGCGAAGTCCGAATTGCGATGCTTGTCCCCTTCAGAAGATTTGTTTCGCCAGGAAACACGGCGAGCAGGAAATACTCCCTCACCGAGCCGACAAAAAACCTTTACCCCGGTACGAAGTTGCCGTTGCTGTTATATATAAAAACGGCCGAATCCTAATCGACAAGCGCAAGCCCGACGGGCTGCTCGGGGGGCTTTGGGAATTCCCCGGAGGAAAAATCGAAAACGGGGAGTCTCACACCGCCGCATTGAAACGGGAGGTCCGCGAGGAGTTGGGTATCACCGTCCGAACCTTACGTCCTCTCGTTACGGTTCAACACGCTTATTCTCACTTTTCAGTGACACTCCATGTTTTTACGTGCTCCTACGCCTCGGGGACGCCCAAGTGCCGAACCTGCGTCGATTTCAAG
>JAFGTG010000298.1 GCA_016934255.1 Sedimentisphaerales bacterium | reverse complement strand
TTTTTATCGCGGATTGAAAGAATTTGCCCGCGATCCGTCCAGCGAAGAGACGATCGATACGATCATCAAAGAAGAAAAGCGCCATATACGGTTGCTCACCGAACAATTAGACCAGCCGTAATCACGCCGACTATCCATTCACAGGGATGCCTTTTCGCTGGGATATTCCCACGAAAGTGGGTTTTACACTTCATTTTAAGGATTCTTGTTAACATATTGGGCTTTTCGTCGTCTAACTCTATATAGGATGAACAGAGTTTGTCTATATTCGTTGAGATTCTGATTTGTTGGATTCTCGCCGTCAGGAGGCCGGCGAATAAAGAAATTAAATTCTGAGGAATAGAATTTTATGGTGTGTCGGTTTCGATTCGTACCCATTCTGATTTGGATAATTTGTGTCACCGTCGTTCTGGGATGTATTGGCGGATGTAGTACCGATCACTATAAGGCCGGGGCGGATAAGGAGGTCTATCAAATCATCGCCGGCAAATGGCATAAAGGTTTCGGCAGCAAGTCGAACTATATCATCACCGATAGTAACGTTCCGTCCTCACCCAACGATATCAAGATCGAGACCGCGATCCCCGCTTCGGGCGTTTTGAGCCTTGCCCGGGCGGTCGCGATAGCCACCGCACAAAACAGGGACTATCAAAGGCAGAAGGAAGATTTGTATTTGACGGCGCTCGATCTGACCCTGGCCCGGCATCAGTTTGCCCGGCAATGGTTCGGAACAGTGGACGCCAGCTACACGCGAGACGCCGCCGATGAACAAGTGGGTTACGGCGCCGAAACGGGCTTCAATCAGCTTTTGGCCGATGGGGCGCAGATCGGCGCGAGCATCGCGATCGACTGGGCGCGCTTTCTAACGGGCGATCCCGATATGTCGTTAGCTTCGGTTCTCAGTGCCAATATCACTCAGCCCTTATTGCGGGGCCGAGGTCGTAAAATCGCCCGGGAGAATCTGACACAGGCCGAGCGGAATGCCCTGTATCAGATCCGCTCGTTCAATCGTTACCGAAAAACCTTTGTCGTATTGGTTGTGGACGCCTACTACCGTGTTCTGCAATACAAAGACAGGGTTACCAATGCGGAGAATAACTATAACAGCAGAGTGCTGTCGAGGGAGCGGCTGGAAATGGAGGCCGAGGCGGGGCGAAAACCGAACTACGAGGTTGACCAGGCCAGACAAAGCGAGCTCGGTGCTCGGGATAGTTACCTACAGGCGTTACAAAGCTACGAACAGCAGCTCGATGAATTCAAGATAATGCTGTCCTTGCCGACTCGAACTGAAATTGAGCTGGACCAGAACGAGTTGAAGGCCCTGGAAACGGTCGGTGTGGTCAAGCCTGATTATGATTTAGACGCCGCGATTAAAACTGCGTTGGCTCACCGGTTGGATTTAGCGAATAGTGCCGATACCGTTGAGGATATGGAGCGAAAAGTCGTTGTCGCCGCGGACAATCTTGGTGTGGAATTGAACCTGATCGGCAGCGCCGGAGTGAATTCGGCTCCGAAGACGAAGCTGGAAAGACTGCAATTTCAAAACGGAACGTACTCAATCGGTTTGGAAGCGGACCTGCCTTTGGACCGGAAAGCCGAACGAAACGCGTATCGGGAAGCGCTGATCGCGTTGGAGCAGCGCCGGCGGGAATTCCAGGGAGACGTGGATGAGGTTGAGTTGGACGTTCGCCAGGCGTATCGCCAATTGGTGGAGGCTGCGGAACGGTATGAAACGCAAAAAACCAGTCTGGAAGTGGCCAAGACGCGCGTTGAGAGTACGACGTTTCTACTGCAGGCCGGGCGGGTCACGACGCGAGATTTGTTGGAATCTCAGGATGCCCTCCTCAGTGCGCAGAACGATGTTACCGCCGTTTTAGTGGATTATGCCATCGCGAAATTGAGCTTTTTCCGGGATGTCGGCATTTTACAGGTCAGGCCGGACGGTATGTGGGAGCACAGCTATCCTGTGAAAAAAACGGATGTCGGAGAACCGTCCGTTGAATCGGAAAGCCAGAGCGAGCCAATAAGCAACAGTTGAGAACCGCAATGGAGAAAGAACACGCCATGAAATCAAATAACGTGAGAGAACAAAATAGCCGGGTAGCCCGCAAATCGAGATTGAGGAAGAGGATTCTTCTGATATTGATTTGCGTCGTCATGGTGGTTGGCATCGGCGCATTTGGTTTTTTGAGAAGAGGCGGCGGATCGAGTAGTTCGAATGAAGAGACGGGTTTGTTTGCAGTGAAACGTGGTGATTTAGCCATTACCGTGACGGAAAGCGGCAGCATCAAGGCGGTTAAAACCAAAGATATTAAATCTGAAGTTGAAGGTCGGGCGACGATCGTTAACATCGTTCCTGAAGGCACGATGATTACCCAGGAGGACGTCAATGACGGCAAAGTGTTGGTGGAACTGGATTCTTCGGAATTAAAAGAGCAGTTATCGCAGAGGGAAATCGAGCTAACCAGCGCCGAGGCGAGCTATGCCGATGCCAATGAGTCGTATCTCATTCAGAAAAAGCAAAATGAAAGCGATGTGACCGCGGCGGAGTTGAAGGTGAAATTTTCCTTAATGGACCTTCAGAAATATCTTGGAAAAGTGGTTGCAGACAAGCTGGTTGCGCAAGCGACGTCGGATTTGGGTATTGATATCCCCTCGCTCCTTGATGATCCGAACGCTTTGGGTGGCGAAGCTTCACAGAAGCTCAGAGAGCTTGACGGCGCGATCACTTTAGCCGAGGAAAATTATGAGAAGGCCGCCTATGAACTGGAATGGACGGAAAAGCTCCGCGCTAAAGAGTACGTGGCGGAAAACGAGCTAAGAGAAGATCAACTGACAAAAACACGAAGTGAGATTGAATTAGACAAAGCGAGGATTGCGTTAACGCTTTTTAAGCGGTATGAGTTTGCCAAACAGGCTGAGCAGTTGTTGAGCGATTATCAGGAAGCCTTGCGGGAATTGGATCGGACCGAAGCGCGTGCGCGGGCGCAACTGGCCCAGGCCGAGGCGAAGTTGGCCAGTGCGAAGTCCACGCTTGGAACGCAGAACCAGCGTCTGAATAAACTGCACGAGCAGATTGAGGCGTGTATGAT
>JAFGTG010000026.1 GCA_016934255.1 Sedimentisphaerales bacterium | reverse complement strand
GAGAAGGATTGTCCGAATCCGGGAACCGTATATCATTATTATTCCAGGCCGTATTCCCACGAAGTTATGCCTAACCAGGGAACGTGGCCAGAAACGGAAACGGTTGAGGATGTCTCCGGTGTACCGAATGCAACGATCAAACCGTTTGTTTACGATCCCGCCGACGATGTATCCAGCCGGCAATATATGACGCTTGTGGAGTACGCCGACGCGCCGGCCCGGACCTACAACTCGAAGTACGAAATCGATCTATGGATGAGCCCCTATCGAAAATTTGTTTATCCCCATCGCGTGAACCGGAACATCAACGCCCTGGCGGGGACGGATTATCTGGCGGACGATCCGAATCTTTTCAACCTGACCGACAAAGAAAGCTACGGTAGCTTCTTCAAACGCGTGAAGGCCCACATTAAAAACAAGTATAGCGTTCAAGCCGATATGAAAAATCCCTACTGGGTGGTCCGCAACGCGCTCGAATACATTCAGGACCATTATTATTACCCCAGCCGGCCGCACCGCAAGCCAGCCGCCGTCGATTATGACAACCATCATTACGACGCGAATCCGGGTAATCTGAAGATCGCGCTATCCGCCAAACCGTACGACAAAACTCAGATCACCGCCTGCTCGGGAACAAGCGTCATGCTGGCCGGGGCGATGCGTTACCTGGGCTTCGAAGCCCGATGGCTGGGCACGGGCAATGAAGTCGGTCCGTCGGACTGGGACGACAACCATAACGGCCTTCTGGACGAGGGCGAATCCGCCACCGTCACGAGCGGCCATCGATACACGCAAGTCTGGTTAGGTAGTCATTACGGCTGGATATGTTTCGACGCCACACCCACCCGGCCCGATGACATGGATTACGATCCCGTCCCGCCGATTAAATCCCAATGGCGTTATATGAACCGGGCCGCCCGGGGTCATATCAAAGACCATCGAATCGTCTTCAACGTCGGCTCGAAATTGTTCCTTCCGATGTACCGAGATTTCGAATTCGATGAGAAACTCATGATCGATAATAATTGCGGAGGCGATCAGCGTTATAACATCCAGGGCCGGTTCGAGAAGCCCGAACGATGGAAGCTGGCCCGGCATCGCCTCTCCGTGACCAATGTCTGCTCTATCGAAGACATAAAACTGTCGGGACCCAAAGAAAAAACGCAAATTTCCTGGACGTTCAAAGGCCAGTGGCAAAAAGATCCCCAGGCAACGATTTCCATCTATCTGCAACAAGTCAATCCCGACAATAATAACGCCAGGGATATCGAAAGACTTGCGAAAGCTCTTCCCTTAGGATTCCGGGATAAAACCGCGAATCTCTCGAAATATAACGGCGAAGGCTACCGAATCATGCTTCGCAAGGACGGCGATTCCGAAACGGGCGGCCATTCAAAACCATTCGATCTAAAGTAATCTTACAGGCCAAAATGTAACAACCCGGATAAACATGGTATGAGCTTCGATTTCGACACAGTATTCGACCGGCGACACACAAGCAGCCTGAAGTGGAATAAGTACAAAAACCGCGACGTGATCCCGATGTGGGTGGCGGATATGGATTTTCAATCCGCTGCGCCCATTCTCGAAGCGTTGCATAAGCGAGTGGACCACGGAATATTCGGTTATACGGTGCCTCCGGATGAGCTTGTACAGGTCGTTGTTGACCGGATGTGGGAAAAGTATCAATGGGAAATCAAGCCATCGTGGATCGTGTGGCTGCCGGGCGTAGTGCCCGCTTTGCATCTTGCGTGCCGTGCATTCGGAAACGACGGCGACGAAGTGCTGACGTTCACCCCCGTTTATCCCCCTTTCCTGACGGGCCCATCTCTATCCAAACGGCAACTTAAGACCATCCCCCTCCATCGCCAGGCAAATCGATATACGATGGACCCGGAAAAGCTCAAAAGCGAAATCACGTCGCATTCGAAAGTGCTGCTTTTGTGCAATCCTCATAATCCCGTGGGCAGGCGATACGACCGCCAGGAGCTCCGAGACATCGCGGAGATATGCGTCGAACATAACCTTGTTCTATGTTCCGACGAAATCCATTGCGACCTGATCCTCGACGGCCGCCCACATGTGCCCACGGCAACGCTCAGTCCCGAGATATCTGCCCATACAATTACATTGATGGCCCCGAGCAAAACCTTTAACGTTCCGGGGCTTAATTGTGCGTTCGCTATTATCGAAAATAAAAACCTCCGCACGAAATTCCGGCAAATCCGCAAAGACATCGTTCCAAACGTCAATGCCCTGGGCTTCTCGGCGTGCCTGGCCGCCTATCGGGATTGCGAATCATGGAGAATGGCCCTGATTGACTATTTAGCAGGCAATAAAGATATCGTCTATCGCGTCATTAATGATGAAATCCCGGGATTGTCCATGGACGACGTTCAAGCGACGTATTTAGCATGGATCCATGTTAAAGAACTTAACTCTGACGATCCTATACGTTTTTTTGAGAATGCCGGTGTAGGGCTTTCCGATGGCAAAGAGTATGGCGGAGAGGGCTATATCAGACTGAATTTCGGTTGTCCCCGAAAAACACTCATGGAAGGCCTCGAACGGATGCGATCTGCGGTGAAGATCGGTTGACTTACGAGACCTTAAATGATAATCTGCACGATTGGATGTACCCAATCATTGATGAAAGGATAATAAAATGAACCTCAATCAGAAAACCCCCAAAATACAAATGCGGATGAACGACCAACAGGTTACACGCCGTGATATGCTCAAAACGACGGCCATCGCGGTTGGCGTCGCATCGACCCTGACCAGCTCGCCGCACGTTGCATCGGCTCAAACCGGAAAAATCGTCAAGAATGGACGCATCAAACAAACCATCTGCGGCGGCTGTTTGCGTAAAGCCGGTCTCGATGCGGAACAAACGGCGAAACTGCTCGTCGAAATGGGACTGGCAGGCAGAGACTTAGTGCGTCCGAACGACTGGGACACGCTCAAGAAATACGATCTCGTCGCGTCGATGGTTCCGGGCGCGGGCGGCATCAAGGAAGGTCTCAACGACAAATCGAAACACGCCAAGTTCCTGGATGATTTCAAAAATAATATTAAGGCGGCGGCCGAGTATAAATGGCCCAACGTGATTTGCATGGCCGGCGACCGCAAGGGCATCAGCGATGAGGAAGGAATGGATAACTGCCAGACCATCCTCAAGGAAGCCGTTAAAATTGCTGAGGATTACGACGTCACGATTTGCATGGAGTTGCTCAACAGCAAGGTCAACCATCCCGGCTACATGTGCGATCATACAACGTGGGGCTTCGAGCTGTGCCGGCGCGTTGGCTCGCCGCGATTCAAGATGCTGTACGACATTTATCACATGCAAGTCATGGAAGGCGACCTCATCGCCACCATCAAGAAGAACATCCAATACATCGGCCACTTCCATACCGCCGGTGTGCCCGGACGTCATGAACTCGACGAAAACCAGGAAATTTATTACCCCGCCGTGATGAGAGCGATCCTTGAGACCGGCTACCAGGGCTATGTCGCTCACGAATACACGCCCGTACGCGATCCGATTAAATCGCTCGTGCAAGCCGTGACGACATGCGATGTGTAAAATGATAATGGAAAAGGTATAACTTGATGAATCCTTCAATAACCAAATCGCTCAGGAATAAAATGGTAATCCGTCTCCTGATAATTCTCACAATCACAATCAACACGATGGCCGTTGTGTCTTCCTGGCCGGTGTTGGACTCGGCCGCCAAAGCCCTTGCGGAAGGAAAATTGGACGCGGCTTCAGAAGAGTTTGAAACCATTTCGCAAGACACCTCCGCCCCGGCGTTTGTTCGTGGTTTAGCCCTGCTCGGCCAGGCGGACGTCTCACTGGCTAAACAGAACGTCGCTCAAGCAAAAACAATCTGGCAACACACGGCCGATGACGTGACGTTATTAAAGTTCCACCGCGACACGGCGCGACGTCGCATTTTGGAACTACCGGAGCGCGACCCGGCTGCGTATCGAATCCAATTGCCGGAATTACCCGAACCGGCTGTCGTACTTCATGTCGCTTCAACGGGAAACGATTCTGCGGATGGTTCCGCCCAAAAATCCTTTCGCACTCTCGAACGCGCCCGGGACGCGATAAGGAACCTGAAAAAAACTCACGGAGGAACACTCCCCAAAGGGGGAGTGAAAATTATCCTCGACGGCGGATTCTATCCCATTCGGCAAACATTCCATTTAACCTCGGAAGATTCGGGAACCGTCGAATCCCCGATTATCTACCAGGCAAAGCCGGGCCGGAAGCCCATCTTTAGCGGCGGTGTACTTATTAAAGAGTGGAAACCCATCTCGAATCCACAGCTTCGGGATAAGCTCGACCCATCCGTTCGTGATAAGGTTCTCGAAGCGAACTTGAAGACCGCGGGCATCATAAATTGGGGCGAGGCTACCCAATTACGACACCGGCCGGAGTTGTTCGCCAACGGCCAACCGCAAACACTTGCCCGCTGGCCTAACGAAGGCTTTGTCAAAACCGGGGAAATCTTAGGCGAGGACCGATTCAAGGTCTGGAACAGGATCGACGGCTGTAGGGACGGAAAATTCCATTATCTGGGCGATCGACCGAGCCGCTGGGTTGATGAACCGGATGTCCATCTTTACGGCTATTGGTTCTGGGACTGGTACGAACAATACCAAAAGGTTGCCTCGATTGACGCCGATGCCCGGATTTTCACCTTGTCTCCCCCCTACTCCAATTACGGATATCGCAAGGACCAACGATACTACGTTGTGAACGTTTTTCGCGAACTTGATTGTCCCGGCGAATGGTATCTCGACCGCCGGACCGGTATGATCTATTGGCTTCCGCCAGAGGGACCAAGAGGCGAGACGGTCCTGAGTGTATTCGACGAGCCGTTCATTGTCCTGAATGACGTCGAGCACGTGACGCTACTCGGCCTGACGTTGCAGGAAGGACGCAGCGATGGAATCCACATTCGTGATGGAGCCGGCTGTCTCGTAGCCGGATGTACGATTCGTCGGTTCGGCGGTGACGCCATCATCGTTCAAGGCGGACAACAGCACAGTATTTTCGGGTGCATAATGAATACCCTGGGTTGCGGCGGAGCGGACGTTTTCGGCGGCGATCATCAAACGTTGACATCCGGTCACCATGTTGTGGAAAACTGCATTGTCTCGGATATCTCCCGGATCAAACGAACTTATACGCCCGCTGTTCACCTGAACGGCTGCGGCAACCGTATCGCCCATAACCTCTTCGAGAAAATTCCATCCTCAGCGATGCGTATCGACGGCAACGAGCATCTTATCGAACTGAACGTCATTCGCGACGTCGTCCAGGAATCGGACGATCAGGGCGGGCTGGATATGTGGGGTAATCCGCTTTATCGCGGCGTTGTGATCCGATGGAACCGCTGGAGCGACATTCGAGGCGGCACGCATACCGGCGCGGCGGGCATTCGGCTGGATGATATGATCTCCGGCGTGGCCGTTTATGGAAACATCTTCGAGCGATGCGGGACTGTCAAGTTCGGCGGCGTCCAAATCCACGGCGGCAAAGAAAATATCATCGACGGGAACCTTTTCACGGATTGCTTCGCGGGTATCAGCTTCAGTCGCTGGGGGCAAAAACGCTGGCTCGAATCCATTGAACGATTCGTCCAACAAGCCGGCCAACCGCCCTACTCAAACCGGTACCCCGAACTGGCTAGACTGAAAGATAATGAAGATGTTAATTTCATCAGCCGGAATCTCTTTTCCAATTGTGAAAGCGTTTTCCTTCGCGATGGCGGAATTCAACAAGGAGCGTTGAATACAACCACAAACCGATTTATTACGCCGGAAAGGGTATCGAAAGGTATGTTCTCCGATGACGAGTTACATCTTCGAGAAATTCTTTTCGAAAAGATTCCGCTTGAGGAAATGGGGCCTTATTCACATCCGTGGAGGGCGCAAGAATAATAATTCTGCACGCCGAGGTTTCGATGGTTCTGTGGATTGGGCGAATGGCGTCTCGAATTGAGACGCCCCGAGAAATGTACTGAGAATTACGGTATGCGCCTATCCGTAAGCCGGCTCGGCTCATCGAGCATGAGAACCATGTCGATATCCGCCATTATTTCCGATTGTTGAATGCGGCCGATGCGGCGATGTCTTCGATGTCCCTCCGCGGCCGTCTCACCAAGCTGAGCGGATGAACAACCATACGGTAAAATAACCATTATCCCCAAAACAACGACTAAAATCGCCTTACATACCCAAGCAGATATACTCTTCATCATGGCTCCTTTTCTATCGGACAACCGGAGGTTTGGCCTTCATAGCGGCTTCAAATCGACCTCCAACTACAAGATTATTATACAAGCCATCCTACCGGCTGTCAATGAAAAACACATCAGATTGCCATCAAATATTGAGCCGGAGCCTGATTTTGCCCGGATATATGAATCTACAGACCCGAATAACTGATTTTCGTCCGGATTGGTCCATTAGCCAGGATTATATTGAGACAGGCGCCATTTCACGAGATCGCTGTTGCCGTCTCCTCCGACGGTTGATTGTCCGTTGCTCACCCTGGATAATCGGATGATCGGTATCGGCGACAGTTAACGCTTCTTCGGCCGTAGCCGCATATAAATCCGCCTCCATTTCCTGCCATAAGCCATCGGCCCGATTAAAAAGCCCGCCCGATACCATGATTCGCATTTCCGGCCATGCATTGACGGATTTAATGGTATCGATCAACCGCCGGACTTCAGGGGCTTGCTTTGGAGCGGTACCGTAAATTAGTAGAATAGCGGGGCTGTAATCGTGGATAAAAGCAAGAATATCGTCATTCGTCAGGCCGCCACCGAGGAATCGGACTTCCCATCCGTCGCTTTCAAACAGGTCCGTCATCATCTGGGCGCCGAGTTCCTGCAATTCGTCCGGGGCGCAGCATACAACGACCTTTTTATTCTTGCCGGGCCGACGCGGCAGCTTATTCTGGAGCTGATCCACAATGGTGCGATTCACACGGGTCGCCAAATGCTCCTGGGTCGGGCTGATTTTATCTTCTCGCAACAGTCTTTCGATTTCGACCATGACCGGCCACACTATATTGATATAAACTGAATTTGCCGGAATGCCGTGTTGTAAGGCCTCCTCGATAACGGCTCGACAAGCTTTCCTATCACCTCGTAACAGAGGTTCCAAATAGCGGGCTAAGAGGTCTTTCTTGATCATACTTTTGGTCTCCATCATAAACTTTGCTAAAAATGTTAATTTGGGCAATTTAATAACCAAGTAAATGTAGTATCGGAGGGGGAATTTAAAAAACTTGAGTTAATATGGATAAAATACGCAATATTGGAGATATTTTTATAAAAAAACGCAAAAAAACTCCTTTAAAGCCGATATTATCACCCTTAAATCCCCCGTAACAGCTCCGGTTTATAAAAGAGAGGGAAATTCTGATAATTTTGTGAGAATACGAATGATGTTGAAGGTCCGATTTTCTTCGTCACCATTGCGGGCTAAGCTTTTGCACCGTATAGTACTATATATTTCAAATGAATAAGTGTGTATCAACTGCAAATAGCATAATGAGCATCGATCCAATTCATCAGAACACAGTGAAAACAATTAAAGAGAAGGAACAACATCGGCCGGTTTCTTTAAGATTCGACCGGGGCACATTGTTGCTTTCCGGCGTGGATCGCAATGAACTACACGATATCAACGAACCTAATGTTTGGATATGGGACCATCGTGTAGGCGCCTTGCGATGTGATGCCATTTACTACAGATCAATTCGCTCTTGCCTTATGGCTCAATTCGGATCCATGCTGTCGAATGAAGTTCCAAAACCGGCCTGCGTTCAATGGCCTAAAATTAACCTACCGAAATTAAGACCAAACCAAATAGAAGCCCTTGAGGCATGGTCCGAAGCCGGTTGTTGCGGACAGATTATTATGCCGACGGGAACGGGCAAGACGGAAGTGGCGCTGGCGGCAATGGCGAGGACAAAGGTTGCGTCGCTGATCGTCGCGCCGGTTCGCGATTTGATGTACCAGTGGCATCGTCGAATTGTGTCTGCTTTCGATTATGACGCCGGCATCGTCGGCGACGGCTTGTCCGATATCAAACCGATCACCGTAACCACCTATGACAGCGCCTATATTCATATGGCCCGGATGGGAGCGGGTTTCGGCCTGATTATCTTTGACGAGGAACATCACTTACCCGGAAGATGCCGTCGCGAGGCGGCTATGCTCAGCGCCGCAACGATGCGGCTTGGATTAACCGCAACAGCGGAGCGTTCGGACGGTTTACATAAGGACCTGGACCAACTCATCGGCCCCGTTGTCTATCAGATGTCATTTAAAGAGGCCGAAGGATCAACCCTGGCGAGCTTCGACCTGGTACGTATTCCCGTGGCCTTGAACGAACAAGAGCAGGCCACATACGATCAATGCAGCCGGGTTGTCCGACATTTCATCAGTACCCGGCGCAAAGAACAGCCGGGCTATACGTGGCAGGATTTATGTAAAGAATCGGGCAAAGATCCCCAGGCGCGCAATGCACAAAAAGCGTATTATCTGAAGCATTCCATCGAATCCCGCGCCGCAGAGAAGCTGCGCGTGCTGGAAGACATATTCCGGCTGCACAAAGGCCAGCCAATCCTCGTTTTCACAGGCTCCAACGTGATGGCCATCGAGGTGTCCAAACGGTTCCTCGTACCAACGATTCTCTCACATACCCGAAAGCGCGAGCGACTTACCGTCCTGGAGAATTTTGCCAAAGGCGTCTTTCCCGTCCTCGTGGCGAACCGGGTTCTCGATGAGGGCGTGGATGTGCCCGAAGCG
>JAFGTG010000297.1 GCA_016934255.1 Sedimentisphaerales bacterium | reverse complement strand
CTTGATATCCAGGGCGACAATCTCTGATGTATTCGCAATAACAACGGCATTACGGCAAGCCGCAAACGCAACGCTATCTTTGCAATCGAATGCCCACAAGGCTTTGTCCTTGATCGAGAGTCTTCGCCAGTCCGCCTTTCTCCTCAAAGACCTTTCGTCAATCTCATCGAAGCACAGAATTTTCTTACCTTGCTGGTTGCCGAACCAAACGACGTCTCGATCGGGCATCGAGGCGAGGAAAATCTTATTAAAGACGGACGCATCGAAGACGCCGTATTTCGGATGGGCGTAGAACGGTTTTCCGCTCGCGGTGACTTGATCGGCCAGCAGAGACAATTCCCAGCCGCGAGGGCTGCTGGAATTGCAACTTGCCAGCGGCGCCGGGTCGTTAAGGCATTTGCCGTTCGTGATGTCATAAATCGCCGGAGAAAGAGACGTACCACTGGCAAGATAGAGCCTGCCGTTATGAAGCAGCATGTGGCCCTGCGCGCTGACGCCAGTGCGGGCTTCCCGGTCCAGATGGCCGGACGTATTGTTTTGCCATTTGATCTCGCCCGTTTCCGCATCGAGAGCGAAAACATAGGTTCCGTCGTAGTTAATAATCCCCGCGGCGACATAGGCGATGCCGTCTTCAACGAGCACGCCGCTGGAAACCGGCCAGGTAGAGAGCAGCGAACCATAGACGGGTATCTTTCGTTGTGCCGGCGCTGCGCGGAACCGCCAGAGTGATCGACCTGTTTTCGCCTCAAAGGCATAGACGTATCCATCGCCGGAGCCGACAAAGGCGCGCCCTTTCCAAATCGTCGGCGGAATACGGATCGCTCCTCCGGTATAAGCTTTCCAGCGAACCTGCCCCATCGCGGCGTCCAGCGCTCGCACGATCCCGTCCGGCCCGCCGATGAAGACGAGACCGCCGGCAGCAACCGGGGCGGTAGGCAAAGGCGCCGCCGGAGCAAACGTCACGTCCGGTTTGATTTGCCAAAGGGATGTTATCTTGTCGGGAATAACGGCTTCAGTCGTCACACTCCCTTTATTATCAGCGCGAAACGTCGGCCAGTCTGCATCCGATTCAGACAGTCTCGCGACATTCGACGGATCGCCTGTCGCTTTTTCCAGGCGTTCTTCTACCGTGGCTTTAGGACTAAAGTCGAAATCTCCCGCCGGCCCGAGGCAGGTGATGCCATAGATCGACAACTGACAATCACAAACCGACGGCCACCAGTAGAGCAGACCGTTGGCGATGGTGACTCCATCGTGACATTGGGGACGCATCGGCGAAATCCATTGCGGCCTTTCAGAAGCCAGGTCCAATCGCACGGACCCGCCGCTGGCACGGAAGAAAATCGCATCGGCCGAACCGGTCGGCCGCGTGCACGCCCGGCGGGCGTGGTCGATTCGGGCCAGCTCTTTGCCGGTCAGTGGATCGAACTTCTTGCTCGGGTGCTGGTCAATTTGGCCGCTAATGGCGTAGAGCGCGTCGTCGCGTATCACCAACTGAAAGTTACTGTAGAGATTTTCCCAGAGGACGCTTCCATCTTTGGTCGAGACCGCGAGCAGCTTGCCGACCTGGGGGCCGGCAAAATACAACGCATCATCGCTGCATTTAAGATAGCACGTCGTTCGCCAGTTGGTGCGCCAGTCCTGACGGTTTAGGTAGGAACCCAGAGATTTAAATAAAGCCTTGGCGTTGTCCGGCGTCTTTCGCCAGATAACATCGCCGGTCTTTGCATCCAGACACGCCAGATATGCTCCGAAACGAAAGATATAAATACGCCCGTTCTTCAAGCACATAGCCCGGCCGTCAATGGGTTCGGCTTCCCGATGACTCCACAAAACTTCTTTGGTCTTGGGATCGATAGCCAGCACGTTTTGGCCGAATCCCCAGGGATGATTCGGCTGATTGAAACCCTCCGATATCGGATTCCAGGGCCAGCCGTGCAGGTCCCTGCGCCACCGTTGTGTCGAATCTCTCTGCTCCTGCTCGCCCATGAGCGCGTAGAGCACGCCGTCCTCCAGCGCCATCCACTTCCAGAATGTCCCTCCGGCGCGGTCCTCCGGCGGGATGATTTCGTCTTTCAATTGACCGGTGACGGTGTCGATCAGCTTGCAGGATTTATCATCGCCGACGTAAAGCGTCTCCGGCGTGGCAATCATCGTATTGCGGTGGATCATGACTCCCTCGGTCAGATCGCGTTGCCAGAGAATCGTGCCATTGTAACCGTTGAAGGCGACGAGCTTGTTGAGGAAAGGCTCTTCCCGTTCTTTAAAAGCGACGTGTCCGAACGCCTTGAACATGCGGCCGGCGGAACCGACCGCCACTTGCGGCAACGGGGCATATCGCGGCTCGGCCAGAAACTGGGTCAAATACGGGGCCAGGATGACCTTGTCTTCGGATTGCGTATTGTTGTCCGGACCGTGATATGGATGGGTCCAATCATCCACGCCTTCGGGGAACGGTTTAATAATCGTTTTATTGGGTCCGATTACGGCCTTACCCTGCGGACGAAGAATCCGAAGCACCTCCGCCTCGACGTCTTTCGGTATTTTAAACGGCACGATCACCGCGTCGGCCAGATTGTCGGCTAACTGTATCCTGTTCAAGGATCCCTGTTCGACAAAGATACGCGTCCCATAGAAGCCGGCTTCATCCACGGTTTTTCGCGCCGCTTCGAGATCTTCCGGATGGCGCAATTGCACGTAGATCAGCAATTCACTATTTTTCGCCAGTTCTACAGCGTGTTCGCACCTTCTGTCGCCGAGTACGACGCATAGGCCGCGAGTGACGCCGATTTTTTCGAGGAGTTGCCGGCTTTGCGCCGCCGGACAAACAATGGATTGGCTGAACAGAATACCGACCAGCGCGATGGGTAAACACATTCCTATCCTTCTCATTTTTCTCCCTTTCAAAGAGCGTAGAACCAACGGTCATCATTGGTAGGGTAAGCCTCTTCAGTGTCGCGGGCATTCCTTCGGCTCCGCTCAGGACAGGCCTGCCCGCTATTCGAGGGCGGGACGCCCTCGACACGAGATGGTGTGCATTGCACACCCTACCGGTTTATGTATTGCTCTGATCGACGAGCTGTGCCTGGCGCATCTGTAATGTGCGCGTGGCGTGAGCGGCCGCCCTGTCGTCATGCGTGACGAGCAGCACGCAGCCGCCATCATTTACATACTGACTGAGATAACCGAACACCGTCTGGGCATTTTCTTCATCTAAATTCCCGGTCGGCTCATCCGCCAAGATAACTTTCGGCTGATTCAGGACGGCGCGAGCTAATGCTGTACGTTGCCGCTCTCCCGTACTCAACTGGGCCGGGACGTGATTGATCCGGTCGTCCAGTCCGAAATGATGGATGATTTCTTCCGCTCTGATAGACGCCTTTTCACCCGGCAGCGCCAGCGAAGCAGCTAAAATGTTTTGCCGGACCGTCAGATAGGGAATGAGATGAAACTGCTGAAAAACAAAGCCAATCATACGGGCGCGGAGTTTGCTTCGTTGTTCGGGGCTGAGTTCATACGGGTCCTGACCATCCAGGCTGATCCGTCCCTCACTGGGCCGCTGAAGCCCCCCGGCGGCCAACAAGAGTGTCGTCTTCCCACATCCGCTCGGCCCGCGTACCGCTAACAATTCCCCGGCTTCAACCGAGAAGGAGACATCTTTTAGCGCTGTGACTTTTCCCTGATTTCCATTAAACCATTTGCTGACGTTTTTGAATTCGAGCATTATTTTATTTCCCGCGTTACTCTTCACGTAAAACATCCGCCGGGTCTTGCCGCGTTGCGATCATCGTCGGAATCCATCCGGCAATCACGGCCAAAGCCGCGGCGCCTACGACCGAAAGCACGAGCAATCCCGCCCATGACAAATCCATCTTGGTAAGCCCGATGCGTGTGCCTTCTCGGGCCGCATTGAAATAAACGGCCGACCACACACCGGCGACAAATCCAATTGCTCCGCCCAGCGCGCCGACCAGAACGTGTCTCGACAAGAACATAACCAGGATTTTTCGGGTTCCGACACCAATCGCACGGAGAATACCGATTTCCTCCCGGCGGGCGCGGACATTGGTCAGGCCCAATACGGCGATCCATACGGCGCAGGCCGTCACAACAACGGGCGTCAGGATCGAGGCTAATTGTTCACGTTCCGACCGCAATACCTGGCGGTCTTTCTTTTCTTTCTCTATGAGCATTCGCCCCTGCTCGGCCACTTTGATTCGAGTTTCCGCCCGGACCAGGGCGCGAGAGCCTCGCTCGACCACCTGGGTACCCGGGAGAATCGCTGCAATGTCTTGACGAATTTTAGGCAGCGCTTCCTCTCCGACGCACAGGCACTCCAATGCGAGGATCGCGTTGATCTGGCTGGGCTTGTCCAGCAACTCCTGGGCCTCCGCCAGATAGATCCACGCGGTGATATCATCTTTGTTGCCCCGCTCTTTGTGACAAGCGTGCACCGTGAATTCTTTTCCCATCAGCGATACGTTGTCGCCAACTTTAATCCCCATACTTCGATGCAGTTCGTAGCCCAGACTAATTGTTTCAGGCGGTATCGGCTCGATCATGGGTTTGACGGGATTCTTGTGTAAATTGGGCACTTCGCCGCGGGCGCCCATCAGGATGATCTTACGCTTTTGCTCGGGCCATTCGATTTTTTGCTGTAAGCTGGGAAGAAAGTGGCGAACGGTGACGATGCCCGAATCCGCCAATTTATGCACGTACTCTTCGGGCATATATTTCGATGCGTAATCCTCCGCGTACCAGTCGCTCAGATTCTGGTCTTTCGGGAGGATCACAATGTTGAAGCCGAGTTTGAGCATCGCCTTTCGCGTTTCGTCATTAAGCCTGGCTGTGCTTTGCTGAAGATCGGCTTCCTTTTGCTCGAGAATTTGATCGGTGCGGACATCGTGAATTCGCAACAGCGCCACCGATCCGATCAGAGATCCACTGGCCACAACGACCGTCAGAACGGCCAGGGCGAAGTTCAGTTTGCGATGCATGATCTCACGGATCAACAAGCTCCAAATGGTCATAGATGTTTCCTCGTTACAGCGAAAGTTCCTAAAGCCGCGATGACCAGGATGGCCCCGAGGGACACCGCAGTTGTCCCCATAACGCCCAGGCCTCGGCCTGAAGGCTCCGAGCCCTGATCGGTGATACTTGGTTCTGGATTAACTGTCGGACTGTCGGACTCGTCTGACTCGTCCGACATGTCGGACTGTTCGATCTGTGCGACAGCCTGAGTTGGCACCGTGGAATCATCGGGTTGTTCGTCCGGAAAGACGCTCGTCAATTCCGGCAATTCCTCTTCCTGCGTCTCGTAGAACTCCTCATAAAACTGCATGACGGAAGCATCCCAATTCTCCGCCATGAGCAGATCGACTCCCGGATTCATCATTTTAATTTCGCAGCCGCACGGCCCGGTGATAAATCCGATGGCTTCTCGCAAGTTGTCGGTGTTGATCCCTTCGCCGACGAGGGCGAAAAGCGCCCGGCCCCGCCCAAACACGGGGAACACAATCGGTTCCGATTTATATTCGTCGAGGTCCGGCTCGCTCCTCAACAGCATGGTCAACACCATTTGTTCGTTGGGATCGGAACGGGAGACTGACAACGTTGAAAAGGTGTACTCGAAACTCGGCACGCCCGGTTCGGCGGGAATTTCGGCCGCCATTTCCTTCAATTGCTCCGTCGCCGAGTCCAATTCCTGATTGATCAATTTCAGGGCGGCTTTGTCCTTGTCGGCGTTGCCCGATTCGATAAAAAGCCACACGGCCGTTTGACCCTCCGTGAGACGTCGAGCCAGTTCTTTGCGTTTCGGAGAGTTCATTAATGCCTTGATGGTTTCCGGCGTGAATTCGCCCGACCAAAACGGCGCCGCCCGGCCTTTCATCCAGGGATACCAGAGGACAAGAGCCGGTAGTTTTTCCGGAATCTCGATCCCTAACTGGCTCTTGAGAACCGAAGCCGGAGTAACGACCTCCGGGTCCGAATTGCTATCCGCCACCGTGTCGCGAGCATCCAGCCCGCGATTCGAGGTCGGTCCCAGGGACTCCTTACGGAGGACGCCCTCGACACTTATCGAAAGACGCTTCCAGGACGCTTCCTCGTCCAAATCTATTTTTGAAAGACGCAAGTTCAGAAATTCCGCTTCCTCGCCCTGTAAAAGCACCGCCGCCGGATCATCATCGGATATCTCACCTTTGTGGATGAGCACTCCATCGTAATAGTCCGCCATCCATCGTTCCATCGCGTAGCGAAAGACCGGTGTCGAGCAACCGATAACCGGAGACGACTGCAATATGAGAAGGATTATGGTTATAACAGCAATCCAAAATCGTTTCATTATCTTCCAATCGAATAGACATAGTCGGTTTTTTTTGTACTTTTCATCCCTGCACAGCACACTTTACGGTGCTACGATAGAAAATGAATTATTGTTTGTCAAAACATAAGAGTTTTCCATCGCTCATTGCCAGATACAGCCGACCGTTGGCCACTGCCATACCGTCCCAGACGGGTACGGATTCCAGCTTGTATTCAGCTATTTTTCCACCGTCCGAGGTGGAAATAGCCTGTAATAAGCCACCCTTACGACCCTCCCAAGCGGCGTCCTGCTCGGCAAGTTTTCCACGAATAACCGCATTATCGGGGTTTAAGAATGCTTCTTTCTCATCTACCAGGTCCGGCGGACCGGCGATCATCAGCGTCTGATCGGCGAGCACCATCGCACGAACGAGCAATGGGGGTTGATCCTGGGACCAGCGCGTATCCGCGGCCCACAATGTTTTGGCATCGAAGCCCTGCCGGACCTGCCAGTCCGAGGAATTGGCGTTTTTATTTTTCGACCTGGCATTAATCGGCTTGCTGCTCCGCCGAACACGCTGAATCGACTCCGGCTTGACCTGCCTGTCGGCGGCGTACAGTTGATATTCCAGTACCGAGGCATTCACCATATATTCCGGCTTGCGTGCATAGCCAAAGATGGAATCGTCGTTGAAAACCATGATTCGCCCGGAAGGAGCCATGCGTCCCGCCTGGAACCAGCTCCCATAGCCTCCGCCCATCGCCCGGCCGTAAATCCAATAGGACCGGAAAAACCACGAATCGTCTAAAAATCCAATCTGACAGAACAAATGCGCCCCTTCGCCGGCCTGTTCTTCGACAGGTAATGGAGCGATCTGCGGACGAGAACCGTCATGGTCGAATCGTTGGGACCGCATATAGACGGAACGTCCGTCGCCGGACAGAATATCGGGCAATGCCACGGGCATTGTGAGGCGTTGAATGTGGATTTGCAGATTCTCACCACTTTCCGGATCGCGGTCGTCAAGAATGCGCTCGGAAATCTTTCGACCCGTCATCGGATTAAGTTTTAATAGACGCAAGCCGCCATCGAGAAACATCGAGCGGCCGGCGACGCAATAGACCTCATCGTTTTGAACGAGGACGCTGCCATGCACGGGCCAGACCGACTCGAGCTGCTCGTATGCGGTCATTCGGAGGTTCGCCGGCGCTGCGCGGAAACGCCAGATCAAAGCACCGTCGGAGGCCCTGAGGCAATACACATGGCCGTCGGCGGAGCCGAATAGGACGCGCCCCTTCCAGATGGTCGGTGGGCTATCTACCCGCCCGCCCGTCGTATAGCTCCACAGCCGTTTTCCCGTATCGGCGTCAAGTGCATGAACCGTGTGCGTATCTATGGAAGCGACGAAGACCTTGTTACCGGCAACCACCAGGCTGGTGAGTTTGCCGCCCAGTTCCGTCTGCCAGGAATTTTTTAAATCGGTCGGAACAGCAGATTTTGTATAGCCGCTGCGCGCCACGTCATGACGATACGTCGGCCAATCCGACGTATCTTGCACTTCGTGTTTCGCCTCTTGCATTTCGGTATAGGCCGGACCGCGCTGCAATCGGTCTCGATCGGGTACGTCTTTAGGAATTGGACGAACTGAAGATTCCGGAGCCAAAGCATTGAAACCGCAGAGTTTCGATTGCAGGTAACAGCCGCATGAATGAGGAGGGGCGTAAACCAACCCGTTACAGGGCATGATGCCGTAAACGCACCCACCGCGGACCCAGTGATGGATCATCCAGCTTTCGGCTTGCGGATCGATGAACTCGATCCCCGTTCGTGAGGTCAGCAGATATTTGTCGGTGGCTTTGCTGGGATAGCAACGATGATGGAACCAGAAAGTTTTCACATCGGGTGGAAATTGTTTTTTTACTTCACCGGAATGTGGGTCGAGGCCGGTAACGATACCCGAATCGGCGCCGACGGCGACGGCGCCCGACCAGACCAAACCGCCAACGACGAGTAGATCTTCCGGGGATTGATGTCCTGAACGCGGATGTTTCGCCGTCCATAATGTTTTACCCGTTCGAGCGGAGACCGCCGTCATCGACCTGTCTCCGCCGGCGAAGATGACCACGTCCTGCCAGACGACCAACCGGGGTCCGAAGCAGGCGGGGATCATTTCCCGCCGACCAATCGGTTCCGATCTCCATATCGGCTCCCCGCTCTTCCGATCCAGGCAGAAGAGGTTTTGTCCGTCGTGGAAGTACACGCCCTGCGAGTCGGCCGCGAGGGAAAGCGGTGCAACCACTGCCTCTTTTTTCCACAAAACCGTTCCCGTATCGGTTTCGATAGCGCAAATCTGACGCCTTAGTTCGTCCCACGCCCAATCTCTATTGGCGTGATTTGAGTTGCTCCAAACATACGGGAATTTCTGCCGATACTCAGGCCACCTTGACGGCTTATCGTTGACCAGCACGAATGCGACGCCGTCTGATACAATTAATTCTTCAGTGTTGGCTGTGTCCGTACAGGTCCGGATCGTTTCTCCCGTAGCGGCATCCAGGACGGTCAACGGGGCGTCCAGGGCAAGTGTCACATAAACTTTATCACCCACAGCCACGAGGCGCCGGGTCACTTGAGCCGGTCCGCTTTTCAGCGGCCATTTATGCGTGTTCCAAGAAGGCATCGGACGCTTCCACAGGATGACGCCGTTAAACGCATCCCGCGCAACGAGCTTCCAGTCAGGCGGTAATTGAATGGAAGCTCTCGATCCCTCGTCCATGATATAGAACAGACGGCCGCCGGTCGAGACGAGCGCACTCATACTGGCCATATGATCGTGGTGCCGCGACCAGCGAGGGCTGCCGATCCATTGATACCGGCGCGGCGGGCCGATAGCCGTATCGTGAGCCACCGGATTGTTGCTCGCGTCATGTAAATAGTGCGTCCATTCATCCATTTCCCCAGGGCGGGGTTTCGTTGTCTTTATCCATGCCCCGTTTTGCTTGATGTAGGCGACACCCTCCGGAACGAGAACCCGCAGAATCTCATCCATCGGAAGATCACCGATATTTTCAGAGACGACGAGATTCACAAGATTGTCGATGTAAGGAAGGTGCTTACCTTCCCATTGTTCTACGGAGACTTTGCCGTAGAGCTTCAACGAGCGAACATGCTCTCTGGCTCGTTCGACGTTCTCGATATCCGTATCCAAGCCATGGACCAGGAAAGCATTGTCACATAGGGCGGCGGTGAGTTGTCCGTCGCCGCAACCGATATGGACAATCAAACCGCCATTCACACCGGCATTGCCCAGGAGACGTCGAGCTTTGTTGCGTTGTAAAGATGCGGCCTGGACCGTAGAGATCATCAGAATAGAAAGCAAAATGAGTATAAGCCGGCTTGTTCTCATTTGACGGTTAGGAGTCGAGTGGTATGCTGTCATAGTAGTACCTCCTGAAATACGGCGTACATTTATATACTTCGTATTATATGCGATAGGATCACTCAAGACAAATGAATTCGCAGGTCGGAAGTTAGTGTTCTGATCCTTGTTTCGAAGGGATATGTTTTCTGGAAATGACTTTTCCCAGGGCGTATGCGACCCAGACGCCGCTGGCAATCACGAATAAAGCGCCAATGATCACGAGCATGTAAAGCAGTATAGCCATATTTAAAATCCAAAATGTCATTGACTATCGAATATTGACTATTGACGAACGAACGGATTGTACGTGTGAAATCGTTCACCCACGTACAAAGAGTCAATAATCAATTGTCATTAGTCATTTTTATTTGTCCCGCCCAATGCCCTATTACGTACGCCACGAGGGCGGCTCCAAGGGCCGGGATAATCACAAGAGGAGGAATCTCGATCTCACGAGGCCAGCCGTATTTGAAGATAAGCCAGAGTGCGATCCACAAAATGATAGCCGTTGCCATCCCGACACTCATGGACAGGAATCCGGCTAAAGGT
>JAFGTG010000296.1 GCA_016934255.1 Sedimentisphaerales bacterium | reverse complement strand
GGTATCGTCCCCAGGGGCGTTCGATGATGTGTGGGCGATCAGCCATCCTTTCACTCCTTTGATCTATATGAACGAATCACTATCGGCGTTAGAGTGGACATAGTTATAGTGAGATTTGTCCCATACCGCAAGCGACAACTTACGTCTTTGAATATTTTCGTTGTCCGGCGAAGTCAATATTCCGGCGGATGAATACGAAAGGATGCGTTGTCTTATTTGATGTGCGGCTTGACGATGGCCCTGTTTTCGAGGTAATCGGCGTGGGCGTTCCCCGCATTGGCACTGCCTTTGTGGATACCGGACCGCCACGTTTTGGCGACGATATTAATGTCACCGTCGCCGGCGGTATGAAGAAATTGAAGCCATTGAGCGTCTCGTTAAACGTGAAGACCTGGTCGAATATCAGAAATTCAGCACCTTCGACGTCGTAAGCCTGACATAGGATCAGAAGACCTGCCAGAATATAGATGCGTATTTTCATGTTACTCATCCCTAAATCATATCACAACGCGCGTTTGAATTCCAATATTGCGAACGAAAGAATCTTCTTGACTGAAATCCGGATAATTTAGTAAAATTGCAATTGTGACTAATTTCCTGATCCCAGAAGAGGGATAATGCAGTTGATCGCAGATTTTCACATTTTGTATAGCTGCATATTTAAAAAATCGAGGAAAGGAGGTAACGTCAAATCGTAATCTGACATCACTCGAGGAAAACGATCGACTATATTGCTCAGGCATGTAGTCGGAATATAAAGCAATCCAATATATCTTAGTAAGGAGGACTCTCATGTGTAAAAGATTCATCTGTCTTATTTCTTTGATTACCGTTCTGGCGGGTGTGACGGAAGCGGATCTCGTCGGCTTGTGGAGGTTTGACGAGACATCAGGCACGATAGCCCATGATTCCAGCGGCAATGGACACGACGGCACCTTTAATGGCGATCTCACGTGGACGGCCGGGAGAATCGGGGGGGCGCTGGACTTCGAGTTCGACAATACGAATGAGTGTGTGGTCATACCGCCTTTTGAAGTCATCGGCGGCGGACTTACCTTAGCGGCATGGGTCAAGCCGGAGAGTTTCTCCCAGGCCGACGCTCGGATCATCGACAAGGGCGTCGATGTGGCTTCTGCGAATGACGCATGGTGGATGCTGAGCCCGGTTTCGAGCGGGGGCCAGATCCGGCTGCGATTCCGCCTCAAGACGGATGAGGGTTCCACTACCCTCACGCAGATCGCGACATCCGGGGGGCTGGTCGTTAACGAGTGGGCGCACACGGCGGCAATTTGGGATGGCACATCCATGATCCTTTATCAAGACGGCGTCGAGGTAGGCCGGGTCGCCAAAGGCGGCACTGCCGTGGCGACGAATCCCGATGCCTCCATTTACATTGGCAACCAACTCGCCGCCACCCAGAGGAGACCTTTTGACGGCCTCCTTGACGATGTGCGTGTTTACAATGTCGCCTTAGCCCAGGAGCAGCTTCAAGTCCTCGTGGAAGGCAGTGAAGGCTATCCATTCGCCTTCAATCCCAACCCGACGGATGGCGCCGTTTATGAAAACACATGGATCACCCTCAACTGGTCGGCGGGAGATTTTGCCGTTTCTCATGACGTCTATTTGGGAGTCCATTCAAGTGATGTCGAAAACGCGACACGAGACTCGGATTTGTTCCGCGGCAACCAGGTCACGACGTTTTACATCGCCGGTTTCCCCGGATTTGCGTATCCAGACGGTCTTATTCCAGGAACGACCTACTACTGGCGAATCGACGAGGTCAACGACGCCGATCCGAACAGCCCGTGGAAGGGACCCGTCTGGAGCTTTTCGATTCCCCCCAAGACCGCTTACAATCCGAACCCGGCCGATGGGGCCGAGTTTGTCGGTCCGGAGAACGTGGCGTTAAGCTGGACGACGGGTTACGGGGCCAAGTTGCATACTGTGTTTCTTGGCGATGACTATGATGAAGTCAGCAATGCCACGGTAGGCGTTCCGGTAGGTATGACAAGTTACAAACCCGGATCGCTTGAGTTGGAAAAGGTTTATTACTGGCGGGTCGATGAGTTCGACGGCATCGATACGTATAAGGGAGATGTCTGGGGCTTTACGACGCCGGGGGCCGCCGGGCATCCACAGCCGGCCAATAGCGCTGTCGATATCGAGCACACGAAGAGACTCACCTGGACGCCGGCGGATAATGCCACCTCTCACCAGGTGTATTTCGGTATGGATAAAGAGGTTGTCATGAACGCCACAACCGATTCGCCAGAATATAAAGGTAACAAGGCTCTTGGTTCGGAAAGCTACGATCCCGGCAAACTCGCCTGGCACGCGAGTTATTACTGGCGGGTGGACGCGGTCTATAATACAGGCACTGTAAAGGGCCTTGTCTGGAGCTTCACAACCGCCGACTTCCTTGTGGTGGATGATTTCGAGTCCTACAACGATATCGATCCACCCGACCCGGAAAGCAATCGAATATTCGATACGTGGATCGATGGTTTTGGAACAACCGACAATGGCGCTCTCATCGGTAATGATCTTCCGGCCTATGCCGAGCAAACAATTGTTCACGGCGGAAGTCAATCCATGATATACCGCTACGACAATACAGGCAACAAAACGTCCGAGGCAACGATAACGCTGGTCCAGCCGCGTGACTGGACGGAAGGAGGTGTAACGAAACTATCGTTGTGGGTCCGTGGCGATTCGGCGAATGCCGCCGAATCGGTATTTATCGTTCTCAATGGTACGGCCGGGATTCAACTTGGTGATTCGACGATCACTCAAAAAACCGGATGGACGGAAGGGACTATTGACCTGGCGGAATTTACAGGCATAGACCTGACGAATGTCCAGACGATAACGATTGGCATCGGCGCCTCAGGGGATTCTTTCACCAATGGTACCGGCACGATGTACTTCGACGACATTCGTCTTTATCCTTAGGAGCCACAATTGTCGGCTGTAATCCGTCTGCGAATCTGAATAAGCATCCGTCTGGGGTCTGTGCCGAGTACTTCGGAGCAGGCCCCGGCGATTCGGCCTTTTATGCGTTGTGTAGTAATTTTTCTTGACGAGAGAACTTGAATTTGTTTCAAGTGAGAGGGATGATGTCCGGGAAAACCAAATACCCTGGCAGAAATCTCTACAGGCCTTTTTAAGAATTGCCGATAAGACTTTCGCCAGATGAAGGGATGGTTCGCTTCCAGGGAGGGAAGGAATTTCGATCTGCCGGAAGGGTCTTGAAAAAGAAAGAGTGAGGACGAAGTAAACGCGGGAACCTCTATTATGCGTCTCATCCAACATGAAGGAGAATAATTATGTCCAGAAGAGTGATTTATATAGCTTCTATTGTTCTTGTATTGGGCTTAACCGGGTCTGTTGAGGCTCAGTTTGGCAAGGGCCAAATTCTGGTCGAGTGGTGGTTGAATTTCGGCGGCAGTGCTGTTGATGATATTCGCAACCACGCCGACTTCCCGGACAATCCACACGGCAGTTCAATGTTGAATACCTTCGAGGTGCCGAGGACAAAGACGGGCGACCTCACGGTCCTCGAAGACAACTATGGGGCAACGGTTCGCGGATATCTCTATCCCCCTGCGGATGGTGATTACACCTTCTGGATTACCAGTGATAACGGGAGTGAATTCCTGTTGAGTACCGATGAAAATCCGGATAATTCAAGCATTGTTTGTCAGGTCTCGGGAACCCAGTGGACCGGCGCTCGCGAGTGGGATAAGTTTCCGGATGAACAACAATCCGATCCCATCACGCTTCAAGCGGGTAAGAAATATTACGTCGAAGCGATATACAAAGAAGGCACCGGGGGTGACGGTGTCGCCATTGGATGGGGAGGGCCGACGATCGGCGCCGGCCCGGTCATTATTGACGGACAATATCTTTCACCCGTGATCCGACTCTCCGATTACAAATCCAGTAATCCCAATCCCGCCGACGGCGCAATCGTGCCGGATACGTGGGTCAGCCTTCAGTGGTCAGCGGGATACGACGCCGTCTCACACGATGTGTACTTCGGCGAAAGTTTTGACGACGTCAATGACGGCGCCGGCGAGGTATTTCGTGGTAATCAAACGTCGGGATTCTTTATAGTGGGTTTTCCGGGATTTCCCTATCCGGACGGGCTGACTTTAAATACGACGTATTACTGGCGGATCGATGAGAAGGATTCCACCGGCACTACACACAAAGGGAATGTCTGGAGCTTTACAGTTCCGGCCAAGAAGGCGCTGAATCCTTATCCCGCCGACGGAGCCGCACTCATCGAGCCGAGTGTGAGACTTAGCTGGGAGGCCGGTTTCGGTGCAAAACTGCACTATGTATATTTCGGTGATGATTATGACACGGTGAATAACGCAACCGGAAGCGCCATTCAGGGAACCACAACCTTCAATCCCGGCCCGCTTGAAAATGAGAAGACGTACTACTGGCGGGTCGATGAATTCGATATTACGACGACGCACAAAGGCGACGTCTGGAGCTTTACGACCGCTCCGACCGGTTTGGGCACGGTCATTCATGAACGCTGGGATGACGTCGCCAGCATAGCCGCCCTCAAAACCGATCCGAGGTATCCGGACAATCCCGACGCGACCGAGGTATTGACGGAATTTTCGTGGGATCAGGACTTGGAGAACTACGGGGCCCGGATTCACGGCTGGCTCTACGTGCCGAAGACGGGAGATTATACCTTCTGGCTCTGCACGGACGACCATGGAGAGTTATGGCTCAGTACGGATGACGATCCGAGCAACGTGAGGCTGATCGCCCAAGAGAGCACCTATTCGGGTGCAAATATATGGGGAAGCGGCGAGGAACAGTCGGAGCCGATTTCCCTGGTGGCCGGAAATAGATATTACATCATAGCCTTATGGCGGGAAGGTAGCGGCGGAGACCATTGCATGGTCGCCTGGAAAGGTCCCGACATTCCGATCACGACCATTATTGACGGCGCCTATTTGTCGCCGTATGAACCCGTTCAGGCTTTTGGTGCAACGCCGGCGAACAATGCCACGGGAATAACACAAATGCCGATCCTTGAGTGGACGCCGGGAATATACGCTGCTTCGCACGATGTGTACTTCGGCACGGATGCGGCCGCGGTGAGAAACGCCACCCAGGCTTCCCCTGAATACAAAGGGGCGAAAGCACTTGGAGACGAACGCTATGAGCCGGGTGAGCTTGCCTGGGAAACGACTTACTACTGGCGGATCGATGAAATCAACGATCTGCACCCGGATAGTCCGTGGATCGGCAAGGTATGGAGTTTCACCACGGCCGATTTCTTCATCGTGGATGATATGGAAAGCTATACGGATGATGATACGGCCGGGCAGACGATCTGGCAAAGCTGGATCGATGGCTATGGTATTGCCGACAATGGCGCACAGGTCGGCTACTTGTTCCCTCCGTACGCCGAGCGGACTATTATCCACGGCGGTTTGCAGTCCATGCCGGTGTTTTATGATAACACGACCGGCGCTTCGAATTCGGAGGTCGTGTTGACACTCACATGGCCGCGTGACTGGACGGTGGAAGGCATCGGGAATTTATCGATATGGTTCAGAGGTATTTCAGACTCGGTCGGTAGCTTTGTAGAGGGTCCCACGGGCACCTACACGATGACGGCCTCAGGTGCGGACATCTGGAATAATGGCACAGCAGGCGATTACCACGACGAATTCCACTTTGCTTACAAGATGCTCACCGGTCCCGGTTCCATCACGGCCAGGGTCGTCAGTGTCGAGAATACCAACGGCTGGGCGAAGGCTGGTGTGATGATTCGTGAAACGCTGGCCGGCGGCTCGAAACATGCCTTTGCATGCATCACGCCCGGCAACGGTGTGGCTTCTCAGGGCCGGATCGCGACGGGCGGAGACAGCTTCAATACGTCAGAAAGCGGATTCACCGCCCCGCATTGGGTTAAGCTGGAGCGCGACATGGCCGGCAACTTCTCGGTTTCCCATTCGGCAAATGGGACGACATGGGCACCGGTCACCGGAGCAACTTCCACGAATATCCCGATGAGTTCGAGTGTTTATATCGGTCTGGCGCTGACCAGCCATGATGCCGATCTGACGTGTGAGGCCGTATTCTCCAACGTCACGACCACCGGAACGGTCACGGGTCAGTGGGCGAACCAGGATATCGGTATCGCCACCAACGATGCGGAGCCGCTTTATGTTGCGATTGCAAACACCGGCGGCGCTCCCGCCGTCGCCGCTCACGATGATCCGCGTGCGGCAACGATTAACATCTGGACGGAGTGGGTGATCCCGCTTCAGGTGTTCGCCGACCAGGGCATCAACCTAACTGACGTGGGTAGCATCGCCATTGGGTTAGGAAGTAAGTCTGGAATCGCAAGTTCCGGCGGATCGGGAACGATGTATTTCGACGATATCCGGCTCTATCGGCCATAAGTAATTAATGAAGTCAAGTTATTAAGCACGTTGGGGCCGGTATCGACTCAAGATATCGGCCCTTGTTTATTTTAAAGATATTATTTATATCAATCACGTCGTAACAAAAAGATTTTACTAACAGCGACAGATTACAATACATTAGAAATGAAAATAGAAATGCGGGTAATGGATTCAATTTAAGGAGGTTTATGATGTGTAAAAGAATGATTTATTCATTTTCTATCATTTTTGTTTTAGTTCAGGTTTTGATAAGCGGGGCGAAAGGAGAACTCGTCGGCTGGTGGAGGCTTGACGAGGGAGTTGGTACCACTGTCTATGACTCCAGCGGCTACGGACGCGACGGCACCTTTCAGGGCGATCCGGAGTGGATAGCCGGCAAAACGGGTTCTGCGCTCGAGTTCGATGGTAACGACCATGTCGAAGTGCCCGACGGCGCCGACATTAATCCGGAGTCGATCACCATGGCGACGTGGGTGTCTTTTAACGATGTTTCGGGTCGTCAGGATTTCATCTCCAGAAGCGATGATTATGCCTTCTCGCTCGGAGGCAATCCAAGTGACGGAAAGATTTGGGCGGTCATCACTACCGATGGCGATTGGCTCGATGTCGGTGGGCGATCGCCGATTGAGGTTGGACGATGGTACCACGTGGCTCTCACGTACGACACGGAGACTCAATTGCTCACCCTTTATCTGGACGGGGAGCAAGACGGACAAGACAGTGCCCCGGCGGGTCTGGAACACCGAATCGGCGGCCCTTTGACCATCGGGACCTATCAAGCGCGCAATCTCGACGGCAAGCTCGACGAGATCAAAATATGGGACGAAGCCTTGCCGGTAGAGGAGATTCAGTTTGCCATGTTGGGTGAAGGTTATCCCTACGCATTCGCTCCCAATCCGGCCGACGGCGCCCTTCATCAGGACACGTGGGTGACGCTTACTTGGTCGGCGGGCGACATGGCGGTTTCACACGATGTCTATATGGGTGTGAACTTCGACGACGTAAATGAAGGGGCGGGGGGTACATTTCGCGGCAATCAAATGGATACGTTTTATGTCGCCGGCTTCCCCGGATTTGCGTATCCGGAAGGACTCTTACCGGGCACGACGTACTACTGGCGCATCGACGAGGTGAACGACGCCGATCCCAATAGCCCCTGGAAAGGTTCGGTTTGGAGTTTTATGGTTCCGCCCAGGACGGCCTATTACCCCGATCCGGCTGACGGCGCCGAAAACGTCGATCCGAATTCACCGATACTGAGCTGGACGCCGGGCTTCAGCGCGAAATTACACACAGTATATTTCGGCGACAACTTCGACGAAGTCAACAATGCAACCGGAGGCGCGCCGAGGGGCCTGACAACCTACCAGACTGACACACTCGAACGGGAAAAGGTCTATTACTGGCGGGTGGATGAGTTTGACGCTGTCACGACATATAAAGGCGACGTTTGGACATTTACGACGCCCGGCGCCGTTGGAAATCCGCAGCCGGCGTATCAGGCCGCCGATATCCAGCTCAATGCGATTCTAAGCTGGACGCCGGCCGATAGCACCGCCTCACACCAGCTTTACTTCGGCACGGACAAAAATGCTGTCCGCAGCGCCGATACCGGCTCGCCGGAGTATCAGGGCTCTATCGCGCTGGAGGCCGAGCAATACGATCCCGGATTGCTGGAGCCGGACACAACCTATTACTGGCGCGTGGACGAAGTCGATGCCCAGGGTAATACGGTGAAAGGTCCCCTATGGATGTTCACGACGGGAACTTTTATCCTGATCGATGATTTCGAAAATTACACAGATGATGATGCCGCCGGTTTGGCCATCTGGCAGACGTGGATTGACGGCTACGGCGTCGCGGACAACGGCGCACAAGTTGGCTATTTAGTCCCTCCGTATGCCGAATCCGGCTCCGAGCGCATTCATGACGGTTCTCAATCCATGCCGTTATCATTTGCGAATGAAGCCAACGTAACAAATTCAGAGGCCGCGATGACGTTATCCGCACCGCGAGATTGGACACAAGCAAATGTAGCGACCCTCTCGGTTTGGTTCAGGGGACGTTCGACAAACGCCGCCGAACCATTGTATCTCTCGATTTCCAATACGACCGGCGCACCGGTTATTGTGGCCTACGAAGATCAGAATGCCGCACAAAGAATTACCTGGACGAAATGGAACGTTCCGCTCCAGACGTTCGCGGATCAAGGGATCAATTTGGCGGACGTGGATAGTCTTGCCATTGGTTTAGGGAGTACCTCCGGTATAGCCAGTTCCGGCGGTTCGGGAACGATGTACTTCGATGATATCCGGCTGGAACGGCCGTAAAGTGACTAAAGTGAGCTAAAGTTTTTTGGGTTCGATTCCCAATTTTAGCTCCTTTAGTCACTTAAGACCGTTCATCTTAAGCCGTATAGGTTTCGCCGTCGCGATCCCGGCCGCAAAGGTTGGCTTTCCCGTTTGCCGTTTGCGTATCGAAACCGGCCGGACCGGTATTGACATCCTCGATGCGAATCCATCCTTCGACCTGACCGAAATTTCCGGATGCCTTCGCGCCGAACCATCCCTTTTGCTTTTGCAGTTCAACATCGAAGCGTTCATTCGCATTCTGCACGGCCATAACCGCGGCAATGCGCGTTGTCTTCGATTTTCGTTCGGTCGACGCCGTGACGTGCCAATGATTGGCTTTTTCTTTATGATACGCATTGGGAATACCGTGATTGTAGGGTGTGTCGAATTGGTCCGTCTGAGATAAGGTCAGTCCATGCGTGCAGGCAAGATAAGCGTTCAGCGTTGCATTCTTGCGACGAGAGGTAATTTTATCATCCTGTATATCCATTTCCTCAAACGCATGAAACATCCATTGATATTGGCTCTGTGTCGGCGATTCGATCTCATCCAGGAGCAGGAAAAGGCCAGGACGGAGAAAAAGGATTCGTCGAATCCACTTTTTGAGCTTGCCCATATAGGCGTTGGTTGCATCGCCGGCGAGGTAGGAATAGCCGGGCGCATCTTTAAAGTCGATGATTTTTCCATTCGCCTCAGCCGAGCGAATCGTCTGTCCCTGACCATCGACCAGAATGCAGTTATTCGCTTTGGTGGATCGCGTCCACTCGGCGTGATGAGGTTTTCCGTAGGAAGGTCCGTAATAGCCCGATGGAATGGCCAGAGCGACGCCGCCTTTCATGATGGCGAAGGCGTTTTGATCGGCGTGGCTGTGCGAAACGCTCCCGTAGGGACTGCTTTTGAAGATCAAACACGTGTCGTTCTGCGGATCGGATACGTCGCTGTGCAATCCCGCCCAGCCCACATCGGTGAAAACTCGTGAATTCGGCAGATCCGTCGGGACCTTAGAGGGCAGTCCGTCCTCAAACAATAACGATGAACTCGGTCGATAGCCGGGGATTTGTTTGACCCACCAGCCGATATACGGATCATTGTAGCAATGTGCGTGAAAGGACATCAGCTCGACGTAACCGCTTCCTCCGCGGCCGGGACCGCCCGATTCCGCTCCGTCTCCGAAGGGGCGAATCTCGCCGTGGTTGGCCGTGCAATAGAAGAAGAAATATCTGACGTTATTGAAGAATGGACGTTGCCAGAGATTATAATCAGCGAGCTGCCGCAATCCTTCGAAAGCCGGGATATAAAACGTATTGTAGTAGAGACCGTAAGCCGTACCTTCGGCCCAGCCGCCGTCGGTCCCGGCCCAGTGGGGATAGAACGTCAACATCGCTTTAAGCGAATAGGTAAGCCAGGTTTCGGCGTCCGAAGTTTCACCGGCCATCGCCAGGGACATGTCGGTCAGATAGGCAATCAGCCGTCCATTGTGGCTCTCTCCCGGATACGTGAGGTAATTCCTTCGCTCGAGCCGTCGGTAGGTCTGCCAGGCTCGCTCGCGGCACATCTTAAAGACGAGTGCCCTTTCTTTGTCATCGAGGGCATCGTAGAGCCAATCATAGGCGATATGGGCACATTTGGAAAAGGATAGCCCCGCTTCGTCGCCCCACTTGGCACTAACGGACGTTACGTCATCATCGTCCGTCGGCCAGGAGGCGATTTCGAGCAGGATTTTCTTCGCGGCGTCCGCATATTTCGCCTCTTCGGTCATGATATACGCAAGGGCAAGATCCCTTAGCGCACCATCGACATATCCACGAAAATAGCCGTAGTATTTTTGATATTCCAGCCGCCGAACGATGGGATCTTCGATGCGATGGTAGGTTGGAAAGTCCGGGATGCCCTTCGATAAAGCCCTATCCCCCGTGCTTTTACAAGCTTTCCAGGATTCGGCGCGCGTCGTGGACAGCGTCGAGCGAATTTCAGCAAGACGTGACTTGGGATATAAAATACGCGGATGTTCTTTCGGAACGCGGTTAAGAAGCTCTTTGGGATCGATCCAAGGTAGCTTAGCGGCATCTTTGCTTATCGTAAAAGAAAGTTTTCCACGACGAGCTATCTCTGAACCTCGGTTATCAAGAGCAATGACGTCCCACGCGTACGATCCTGAAGGAAAAACTTCATCGGGACAGTGGACCGGGTCTTTTCCAACATTTTTGCTATAACAGCGATGCCCACCTTTATCGAATATATCAATCCTGTAGTTAGCTGCCTGAGGGCATGGCAACCACGCTAGTCCAACGGGGGATATCTTCAATTCGGCGCCGTCGCGCGGACGTGGAAACAGCATATTCCCGGACGATTTCTCTTTTAGGAAATCCGCAGAGTTTCGTTGTTGAGCGGTTGATTGCCCCCAGGGTATGACGGCGTTTAAGCCGATGGCCCCTGTCGTTTTCAAGAAGGTACGTCTTTGCATTGATTCTCCTCTCACAAGTTAAACATGGCCAGAATTTCGCTTGCCACGGGTGGGCATCCGGAAACGAAAAGGCAGGAATTCCTGTGCTTGGCGGTGCAATTGCCGACACATAGCGTACCGGGCGGTAATTCCTTGTGCCCTTTACCGATTGCGATAATGATGTCTTGATCGTCGGGCATGGCCTCGCGCAACTGCTTGCCGTATTTTCTTAAAAACATCAACAAGGTTGATTGACAGGCGCTGCAGGACTGCTGATCCAGGATTTGGAATCCGGCAAATTCGATAGATAATTTGTCCGGAGGCGGAGCAAACGGATCCCGCACGTCCTTCCAGTTTTGAGGCTGGATATCGATTCGGTCAAGATCGGTGATACCGTATCCCCTTTCTGCGCCGATCCGCAAATGAGGAATATTGTCGGCGGAGATTCCCATAAGGCCACATGCGAGCGAATCCGCGGCAAAAGCATCGACACCGACAAGAACCACGCCCAACGGCTTCGGATTACCGGCGCTGGGCCCCAGTCCTTCCATGCCGATGGTTCCGTCGATGATGGATAGATGCGGACGGAGCACTGAAGACATGTCCGCGATGGCGATATCCAATGGTTTTTCCTGATATCCATCGAGCTTCGGCAGCATATGTAATTCAACTTTGGACCGCCGCCATAAACAGCCCTTCATATTCTTAATCGATAACGTGACGCCTGTATGCATATGCGTTTTCATCACGGGGATCGAGACGATAATATCGAACTCAACAATCTCCCGGCAGACTTTAAGGGATTTGATGGCTATGCCGTCGGGAATCTCAACCGTTTCATGCTTAAGCACGTCCATGTCGATCAGCGGACAATTCCGGCTCTCGGCCACAGCCGTGATGCCGCTGATTTCAAGAGCTTCCAACGCCGCAACACCCGTGATGGGACTTTCGCCCACGGCCACGTCGGCCCCGGCTTCACGGAACGCATCAATCGCGGCCGCCACGACCTCCGGATGGGTATTCACGCCCGTTTCAGGCTGGGCACTTCGGCCCGCATTCGGCTTGAGCAGGACGCGTTTGCCCTTCGACGGGGATAGATCGATATTCGACAGGGCGTTTCGCGTGTTGCGATATGGCCCTTCTCCCGATGCCCAAAAAACCGATGGACGAGAAGCGTCATGATGGAACGGTGTATGTAATAACAGTTTCGAATACTCCTAACATACGTCTTTGATTTTTCTACCATTGTATCAAATCTTTTGTTCATTTCCAGCCTCGCGAGTCGTATAATGCGAACAAATAATCAACGGATCAATCGAACAAACGCGATTTTAGGAGATGGACATGAAACGTCTAAACAATTCCCCGATAAGTAAAAGTAAGAAAATCTCTCGAAGGTATTTTATCGGAAAAACCGCCACAGTTGCGGCCTTTACCCTCGTGCCTCGTCACGTCCTCGGCGGCAGCGCCGCACCCAGCGAAAAGGTCAACGTCGCTATTATCGGCACCGGCGGTCAAGGTATCGTTAATACGAAACAGTTGTTCAATGAACCTGACGCCCGCGTCGTCGCTCTTTGCGATATTAACGAGGAAAGCGACTATAGCATGTTCTACTACGGCGGCACCGCGGGACGCAAACCCGCCGTCGAGTTGGTTCGCAAACAATACGGCCAGGCGTGTCCGACCTACCAGGATTATAACGAAATGCTCGACAAGGAAGACATCGATGCTGTCTTAGTTGCGACGCCGGACCATTCTCATGCTATCGTTAATCTTGCCGTGATTAACAAGGGCAAACATCTTTATTGCGAAAAACCGCTTTGCCGCACCGTTTACGAAACCCGGAGGGTTGCTGAAGCAGCCCGAAAGGCGGGTGTGGCAACTCAGCTTGGGAACTATGGGCATTCCAGTGAGGATATTCGCCTGGCCTGCGAATGGATATGGGACGGAGCTATCGGCGACGTCCATGACGTCCATTCCTGGACGACCACAGGTGCGCAGCGCTGGACGAACCTGACCGATCGGCCCAAAGAGACACCTCCCGTTCCCGCCGGCTTCGATTGGCAGAAATGGCTCGAACCGGTGCCGCCCCGTCCCTACCATCCCGACTATGCGCCCGTTCGCTGGCGCGCCTGGTGGCAGTTCGGCTCCGGGACAATCGGTGATTTCGCCTGCCATCACCTGGACCCGGCCTTTTGGGCGTTAAAGCTGGACCAGAGCGACACGTTCAGTGTGGAGGCCAGCTCCATCGGCACAACCGAAGAGACGTGCCCCGCCGGATCGCTGATTTACTTCGATTTCCCGGCCCGCGCCGGCATGAAACCCGTGCGGATCACCTGGTACGAAGGCGGATTGATGCCGCCGCGCCCGGCGGAACTGGAAGCCGGCCGGAGCCTCGGGGATCATGGGATTCTCTTTATCGGCACCAAAGGAACTATCTTAGGCGGCGGCTGGGGGAGGTCTCCACGCATTATTCCCGAAACCAAAATGCGGGCTTATAAAAAACCTCCCAAGAGCCTGCCCCGTGTCAGAGGGCATCACCGCGACTGGCTTAATGCGTGTAAAGGCAAAGGGCAAGCCAGCACGCACTTCGGTTACTCCGGTCCTCTGACGGAATTCGTGCTCATGGGGAACGCGGCTATTCGGGCCGGAAAGAAACTCGATTTCGATTGGAAGGACATGAAAATTACAAACGTCCCGGAAGCCAATACGTTCATCAAGCCGAATTACCGAGATGGTTGGACAATTTAAGATCGCCTTGAGCGTAATCGCCCAAAATCTTACTTCGATCATTAACCAGTAATCATTTACTGGAAAGGAGCATGCTTTTTCTATGCAAAAGCGATATTGCTTTTTACCTATACACCTACACATTGTATTTCTGATAAGCATTCAATTCACGAATGCCCGAGTTGTTTATTCACAGCCCTCAATTCTATGGTACGACAAACCGGCGACGAAATGGACCGGTGCGCTGCCCCTGGGCAACGGGCGATTGGGGGCGATGGTTTTTGGCTCTGTTCCAAAAGAACGCTTGCAACTCAACGAGGAAAGCCTCTGGGCGGGAGAGCCGACGGATGCCTATCCGGATGATTTTTATGAGAACTGGCGGCGATTACAGCGGCTTGTGTTGGAAGGGAAGATAATTGAGGCCCGGCAGCTTGGATTGGATAAGCTTACTCAATCTCCGTCGTCGTTTCGATCTTATGAGCCTTTGGCGGATTTATGGATCGAGATGGATCACGACTCACAAATTGAAAATTATCGTCGTCAACTCGATCTACAGACGGGCGTTAGCTCGGTTCAATACCGGGTGGGTGGCGTCCGGATGAAACGTGAAGCCTTCATCTCGGCTGTGGACGATCTCATAGCCGTGCGTCTTACGGCCTCGAAGCCGGGTATGATTCGCGCGAAGGCTTATCTGACGCGCGAGAAGGATATGAAAATCGTTTCTGTTGGAAATGACCGGCTGTGTATGGACGGCCAAATTGTCGATATCGCCGCCCCCGAGGGTTATGAAGATAATCCAGGAGGTTCAGGACCCGGCGGAGAACATATGAAGTTCGCCGGACGAATGCGGGTTCGCGCCGTCCACGGGGCCGTTCGTGCGGAGGACGATACCCTGATTATCGAAAATGCCGACGAAGCAATCATCCTTTTTACCACTGCGACGGATTACAATCTCGACAAGATGAATTATGATCGCTCGATAGATCCGGGACAACGGGCAGATGCCATTTTAAACAAAGCGGCAGAAAAATCGTGGGACGATCTGATACGAGACCATACCGCCGAGCACCGCGCCATGTTTGACCGTGTATCGTTCGACCTTGACGGCTCGGATCGGAATGACATCCCAACCGATGAACGGTTAAAGGCATTGAAAGATGGTAAAACCGATCCGGACTTGATGACGCTTTACTTTCAGTACGGGCGTTACCTTCTGATGTCAAGCTCTCGCAGGCCAGGACGACTACCGGCCAATCTCCAAGGGTTATGGAACGATCAGATGTGGGCGCCGTGGGAGGCCGATTATCACCTCAATATTAACTTGCAGATGAATTACTGGCCGGCCGATCCGACGAATTTATCGGAGACATTGGAACCGCTAACGGACTGGTTTACGAAACAGACAGAGAAGGGCAAATACTCGGCCTCTCGACTTTACGGAGCAGACGGTTGGGTCAGTTTTACGGCCACGAATCCGTTCGGCCGAACGACGCCCAGCGGCTCCACAAAAGAATCTCAGTTTATCAATGGCGTGTTGGATCCGTTGGCCGGGGCGTGGATGGCCATGACGCTTTGGCGACATTATGAGTTTTCACAGGACACAGTCTTTCTCCAGGATCGCGTTTATCCCATCCTTAAAGGCGCCGCCGAGTTCATCCTGGATTATCTTGCCGAGGACAAGGATGGTTATCTGGTGGTCGTCCCTTCGACATCGCCGGAAAATGCTTACGTTCATCCCAAACTCAATAAATCGGTCCGAATCACCCGAGGCTCAACCTATCATATGTCGATTGTTCGCGTCGTCTTCGAAGCGGTCGTCGAAAGCTCGAAGATTCTCGACACCGATCAACAACTCAGGAATAAACTGGAAAAGTGCCTGGATAAATTACCGCCATTCAAGATCGGACGCAAAGGCTCGATCCAGGAATGGATCGAGGATTACGAAGAGAGCGAACCGAAACATCGTCATGTGTCTCATTTGATCGGTTTGCATCCGTTTTCATTGATCGGGGACCGGAATCCCGCCTTGCTCAACGCAGCGCGAAAGTCGCTTGAAAGACGGGGCTTCGGGGGCGACGTGGGCTGGAGCAATGCCTGGAAAACTTGTTTTTACGCCCGTCTGCTTGACGGCGAACAGGCCCACTGGTATCTCCATCGCCTCGTTGGTCGCAACGCGTTTGATAACTTGATGGATGCCTGCTGGCCGGGGAGGATATTCCAGATCGACGGCAATTTCGGCGGAACGACCGGCATTACCGAGATGCTGCTCCAGAGCCATAATGGACAACTTCATCTCTTACCAGCGCTGCCTAATGCCTGGCCAACCGGGAGCATCACGGGACTGCGGGCTCGGGGTGGGTATGTCGTGGATATCCATTGGAAAAACGGCAAACTCGAGCGAGCATTCGTTACATCAACGTCCGACCGATCCACACGAATCAGATATGGAGATGAAACACAAACAGTCCATATTGCCAGGGGTCAGCAATATTGTTTCGTTCCCTAAGCTCAAGGACATCAGTTGGAATCCATTTCCGGAAAGGACAGATATCTTATATGATGGAGTTGTTCGAGTCATTGGCTACGCCGGTTATCTGGATTTTAGCACTGTTGGTTCTTGGTTTGATTCTTGCCGGTCGTCTGCCCAAAAAGAAGCGATACCGGCTTGGACGCTATGCTTTTCTCCTGGGTTTATGCCTTTTATTTCTGCTCAGTAGTAAACCGGTATCCGAATTGCTTATCTATTCTCTGGAACGCGAATACCCATTGCCTTCCGATGAAGTTTTATCGACGATAGATGTTGTGGTGATCCTGGGTGGAGGGGTGAATCTTCGGGGAGGATATCCGATCTGCTCCGAGCTCAGTGGGCCTGCTTACTCGCGTCTTGTTAACGGTGTGCGGGTATTCAAACAAAGCGGCGCCGAAACGCTCGCTTTGAGTGGAGGGGGACTGGAAGAAAGTGAGGCCGAAGTGATGAAGGCGTTGGCCATGGAATTGGGAGTGCCGGAGAACCGGATTATCGTGGAAACACGCTCCCAAAATACAATGGAAAATGGGGCGAAACTGGCGAAGCTGATTTCTTCGACAACAACTCAAAACATCGGGCTTGTAACATCGGCGCTTCATATGCCTCGTTCGGTTCGAGTCTTTCGAAAACAATTTCCTGACGATATCATCATTCCTGTCCCCGTGAATCATCTCTACTCAACGAATTGGGGTGAACTGAGGAGTTATATCCCCTCTTCCCGCCGCTTGGAGGAGAGTACTAACGCCATCCATGAATGGATTGGGATGGTCTGGTATGCGATCAGATACTAATCCCAAAACGATCCTATGATAATGGAACATTTCGTCCGATAGGATATGAAGGCTCTAAAATATAACAAGCCATGTCCAATAAAAAGCCAGACTATCCCCCGCCGATGGCATGATTTCCACGCCATGTGAGATTCTGATGTTTCCGGCGTGTTCCAACAATCTAACGGTTCCATTTCTTACGATATATTCATCAAATGAATCGTGATAGAAAGATAATCGAACAGGTGAATCGCCCGAGCAAAAAGCATCGTCGAGTTGCAGGTTCCGTTAAATCCTCACTTTTATTGCTTTGGGCGGTGTCGGCGGCGCTCGTTTACCCCGTCTGGCAAGGCTGGACGTCGTTGTCGAACATGCGTGCGCGCGAAATTCAACTCCAGCAGGCGCTGAATCAACAGCATATCATCGTTTGTCACGATGAAGTGCTGACCTTATCGGCGAAAATGGCCGCGACGACCGGGGACACGATGTGGGCGGATCATTACGAAAAATTCGGTCCCCGTCCGAAGCCGGCTATCAATGACCATTGGAGCATGACCGAAAAAGAAACTTTCGGCGCCGACGTCATTTTAACCATCATGGCCCATGACAAACTGATTGCTATAGAAAAAGAAGTATTCGAACACGTCGCTCAGGGCCATCAAGACCTTGCGGCCGAATTGCTCCAAAGACCGGAATACCAAGACCAGAAACTGGCGTATAACAGGGGAATGCAATCGTTTCTTGCCGGCGTGCAGACCCTTCTGAAAAATCGTCAAGATAAAGACCGGCAAATCCTCCACAAGAGTGGTCCAACCATTGGTATTATTCTCCTAGCGTTCGCATTTGTCTGGCTCGTGAGTCGCAAGCTCGGTGGTCGCTCTTACGTCCGTGTAAAGACCAAACGGAAGAAAAGTACGTATGCACACGAGTGGCAGGAGACATTTAACGCCATCACCGACAGCGTTTGCATTATTGACAAGGACAGCGGAAAAATAATGCAATGCAATAAGGCCATGACGCAGTTTTTGGGTAGGTCGAATGATGAAATCATCGGTCAAAGCTGTTGCGAACTGCTTCACGGCTCGTCGAAACCGATCAAGAAATGCCCTCTCGTGCGAATGTACGAAACCCGGCGGAGCGAGACGACGGATTTCCAGGTCGGGGATCGATGGCTGAGCATTAAGGCGGATCCCTATATCGACGATGAAGGAAATCTCATCGGGGCGGTTCATATCCTCTCCGATATCACCGAGCAAAGGAAAGCGGATAAGGCGTTAAAGGAAAGCGAGAATAAATTCAGGCTGGCGTTTGCCAATGCCCAGGACGCTATTATCTGGATCGACGGTGAAACCGGCGCCGTCACAAACTGCAATAAAGCCACGGAGGAGCTCTTTCGACGAAAGCGAAAGGAAATCATAGGGCAGCATCATACCCGGTTTTACCCTGAAGAGAAGGCCGAAGAGTATCACCGTCTGATCGGCGAGTCCAGGCAATACTCGAATAGCAATATGGAAGCGGAGATTTTAACCCGGACGGGAGAGATCCGGATTGTGACGATTGCCGTTTCCACGATGACGGTCGAGGGCAGCCGGATCGTGCAGGGGATTATGCGGGATATCACGGAGAGTAAAAGAGCCATTCAGGAAATCGAAAACCTGGCCAAGTTTCCAAGCGAAGATCCGAATCCCGT
>JAFGTG010000295.1 GCA_016934255.1 Sedimentisphaerales bacterium | reverse complement strand
TGCTCGTCGTTGTCCTGATTATTACGATGCTGGCCGCGTTCGTCGCGCCGAGGATGTTTAGCGGCATCGGCAAGACCAAGGCGGACCTGACACGGGCGAAGATGGCCATTGTCGAGAACGCCCTCGCCCGGTTTAGCATCGATTGCGGACGTTTTCCGGACGATTCCGAGGGCCTGGAGGCGTTGATTGTTCCGCCGGCAGAAATGGAGGAAGGCAAATGGAACGGCCCCTATTGCAAGGAAAGCGATCTGATGGATTTGTGGGACAATCCGTATATCTACGTCGCTGAAGGCGAAATTAATATGGGCAGTTTCGATCTGATCAGCTATGGGCAGGACGGCATGGAAGGCGGCGAGGGAGACAACGCGGATATCGTCAATCAATAATAAAGATGCGCTCTAACGGTTGCCTGTCAATGCGAAATGCAAAGGACATCATAAGGCGGCGAGGCTTTACCATCGCTGAGGTTCTGCTGGTCGTGCTTGTCATCGGATTGATTACGACGGCGGGTACCGGTCTGTATATGGGAACGTTCAAAGGCATGAAGGTGAGAAAAGCCGTCCAGGATTTCCTGCTCACGGCTCAATACGCGAGAATTATGGCCCTGGAGAAACAAACGCCTTACAGGCTGGAATTGGATCTGGCCAACCAGGGATTCTGGCTAACCACGTTACAGTGGGATGAGGACAGCGAACAAATGGGCCTTCAGATCGTTCGGGATATTTATTGTAAACCGGTGCAATTCGACGAGGAGGTCACGTTCGAAGCGGTTGAGATCGCGCCGGGCCAGTGGCAAACCGAGTCGGAGAACGAACAACAACAGACGATTATCTTTTCACCGAACGGAACCGCGCAGTCGGCGGTGGTTCAAATCGGCAACGGCAGAACACACTACGCGATTAGTATCAGCGCCGCCACTGGAAAGGCCAAAGCGTATTTCGGTTCTTCTGAGAATGTCGTGGCGACCACAACCGATTTGGAAGTTGAACAATAATGAGACGATCACCTGGGAAAATGAACGGTTTTACGCTGGTCGAAGTTATTGCTTCGAGCGTGATCCTGTGCGCCGCCGTGATGATCGTGGGATCGATCGCCACTCGCGCGCTGCTTGGGACGCAACTGAGCCGGCGGTACGAGACGGCGGCGTCCCTGGCCGACAAGCAATTGGGACTCATCGATTACGTCGGGATCGATTCCGTGAGCGAACTGGGTGAGATGGAAGGAGATATCGAAGAAGCCGGGGACACCTATCATTGGGTGATTGAGACGGAATATCAGGAGATTAATAATTTGTATCAGGTCAAGGTGACGGTCAATTGGGTGGTGGCCAATCGTCCTTACAGTTTTGTCGTGGACACCATGCTGAATGGTACGACCGTCGCGAGCTATGATACCCCTGTGGAAACCGGGCAAGAGTAATCGAGAGAAAATGGTTCTGAGAAGAAAGGCATTTACGTTAGTTGAAGTCCTGGTCGCTTCCACGATCGGCGTGTTCATTGCGCTGGTGGCGGTCGGCGCGCTGAGGACCATAACCGTTAGCTCGGAGATGCTGGACCGCAATATCACCACGGCGGCGGAAGTGAGATTTGCCGCGAATATGATCGCCAGGGATCTTACGAACATCTATCGCGATGAGGAAAGCGACAATTACCGTTTCATCGGGACGATCCAGGAGGTCTCGGAGGATCTCAGTTCGAGTTATCTGATTTTCTACACGGTCGGCCGAAGCAAAGCCCGGGTCGGCCAGCCGGAGGGGGACGTGTACGAAGTGGAGTATTCCCTGGTGGCGGATGAAGAACGCTCGGTTTTAATGAGACGGCTCTGGCCGAATCCCAATAAGCTCGTCGAGGAGCCGGGCGGCGTTTTGACCGTCATTGCCGAGAATATCGAGACGTTTTACGTACAGTATTACAACGGGGAAGAGTGGGCCGATGAATGGCCCGAGGAAATGCAATCCCTCCCGGAACTTTTGGAAATCACCCTCATCGCCAGGCAGACGGGACACGGCAAGCCACTGAGTCAGTCGATGCTTGTGCCTTTAACGCGCTCGGGCGGCGACATGACGACGCTTGAGACCGGCGGGCAGACCGCGAGTGGAGATACGAGTGCTTTGTGACAAGATGTGTATCGACAGAAACAAAAAAGGACTTGTTATTATCACGGTGCTCTGGACCGTCGTCATCCTGACGGTGATGGTGGCGATACTCGGGCGTAAAAGCCGTCTCGATTTGAAAGTCGGTGCATCGAGGATGGATGCGGTGCGCTGTAAGTGGGCCTGTCGGGCGGGGATCGAAAAGGCGATGGCCGTGCTGAAGGATGATATCACGGAGAACGACAGCCCGATTGACACGTGGGGCGATAACGCCGAAGACTTCAATGACGTCATGCTGGAACGATGCTGGTTTACCGTGAAAGTGATTGATGAAGCGGGCAAGCTGAATATCAACACGGCCACCAAAGATCAGCTTATGGGATTGCCCAATATGTTCGTGGAGATTGCCGATGCGATTATCGACTGGCGGGATGAGAATGACAGCCCGGAAGCGATGGGCGTTGAGAGTGGATATTATGAGAGTATGACGTTCGGCTACTCCGCTCGAAACGGTCCCTTCAAGACGATTCGCGAATTGCTCCTGGTTAAGGACATTACGGAGGATCTGTTCTACGGGGAAGATACCAATTTAAACGGACAATTGGACTATAACGAAAGAGACGGAGATCTGAGTCCGCCGCTGGATGACGGGGACGATGTGCTGGACGTTGGATGGGCGGCCTACCTGACATGCTACTCCTCGGCCGAGGGCCAAAACCAGGGCAATCAAACCCAGAACCAAAGTAATCAGAGCAACCAGAACCAGAGTAGCAGCCAAAACCAAAACGATCAGAATCAGAGCAATCAAAATCAAAACAACCAGGACCAAAATAACCAAAATAGTCAAAATCAAAATAATCAAAGCGATCAAAACAATCAGAACCAAAACCAGAATAATCAGAATAACGACGCCCAAGGGTACGCGAGAATCAATATTAATACGGCTTCGGAAATCGTTCTGGCAGCCTTGTTTGGCGGCGGTGATGAAGCCGCACGCAATGCCCTGGCCATCATTGATTACCGGGAGAGCGTGACGGAAGGGATTCAAGATCCTTCGGAACTTGTCGATCAACAGATACTGGATCAAAACACGTTCAGTCAAATCGAAAACTATATCACGACAAGTTCCGACATCTTTACGATTCGATGCATCGCCACGGCCGATTGGAACGGACCGAACGGCGCCAGGTTAACGACCGAAGCCGTCGTAGATCGAAGTGAGACACCGTGTAAGGTGCTTTTTTGGTATCAGGGTGTCAACAATTAACGATGAAGATTTTGTCTTTTCGAGGCTTTATAGTCTTTGATGTGAAAGATCAGGCGATATGAATAACGATAAAACAGAAATGGATCGCCCTCGATCCGTGGTAGCGATCGTCAAAGATGATGACAGGCTTAAGGGCGTGGAACTGCGAAAACAGAACGGCGCCTTGGAAATTGTGTGGACTAAAAGTGCCGAAGAGGCAGGTACGGATTGGATTCGGTTTTCAGCCGAGTGTCGATTAACGCCGGAGCAGAGCGAGTCGGTCGGAGTTGATCATAGGAAAAGAGTGATTATTGGCTATAACTCTGCGGGAACCATTTTCCATCATACGACGGTGCCGGAAGTCGGAGAGAAGGAAATCGCTTCCATTGTCGAGCTGCAGGCGGAAAGTCGGCTGCCGTTGCCGACCGAGCAGATCGAGATGGCCTGGCGGACCGATACCATGATGGGTGGGGAAATTGGCATCACAATGGCCGTGGCGCGAAAAGAGCAACTTCAATCCTTCGCCCAAAGCGTGCAATCCATCCGACCGGAAAAAATCCTGTTAGATTGCGAGGGGATCGTAAAAGCATGGTGGACGCTCTTTACCGGGACGGAAACGAAAGCGGTTATCCTGAGTATGGGAACCTGGAACACGTTAGTGTGTTTGGTTGAAAATGGACGATTAAGCAATGCGGTCGTTCTGGATATGGGAATAGAGGATTTTCCCCCGGAAGGGGCGCAGGAACAAAACGAAACGACCGAACGTTTTGTCCAGGACCTCCGAAGTGTGTTGATCTTATTTGGTTGTACGGGAGAGGAAAGTCTGCCGGTGTGTATCCTTTCCGACGGCAACGCCTTGCACGAAAGTATTGTTTCGTCCCTCCAAACGGCCCAATTCAATGCACGCAGGGCTTTACCGGATATCCACCGAGTTAAGGTGGCGAACGATCCTGGTGCCGAGCTTATTTATCAATATCGTGCGTCGATCGGCCTGGCATTGTTGGCGCTTGAAGGTGGAAAGAATGAGTTAAATATCTTCTCCCGCGTGTACAGTCCGAAGGAGAAGAAAGAAAAGATGCATTGGTTATCTTCGCCAAAACTCGCCGGTGCGTTAGCGGCGGTTATGCTGCTTTTGCTGGCGTTGGTGGCCTATGCGGTAGATGTTAAAAAACCCGGAGCAATAACAAAGCAATTAGAAGCGTCTTTTTCTGATGTGGATATGGACCGGCTTGTCGAACGCCAACAGCTTATTCGAGCGGTTGCCCAGGAGAGGCCGGATATGCTCGATCTTTTGAAGCTGGTGAATGAGAGCGGTGAGAATGGGATTACGTTGAACAGCTTACAGTTCAAGAAAGGACAACTCGTGGCCATCGGCGGCCAGGCCGGCAATAACGATCAACTCAGAGATTTCGAGAAAAGTCTCCAGGATAAAAAAGGGATCGAGGACGTAACGTGCACGCCGACGAC
>JAFGTG010000294.1 GCA_016934255.1 Sedimentisphaerales bacterium | reverse complement strand
GGCTGTGAAATCGTTTCAGGATTGTGTGAATTGTACGTGACGGTGTCTTTCGCCTCCCCGGAAAAGAAAAAGCAATACGAGCAGCCCATTCATGAAATGCTTCATCGTATCCTGGAAATCGGGAGGAACGAGGACGGCCTGTTCTATAATTCCGTCAATCCCAAGACGGGACACTCCATTGATAAGGGAATTTCAGACACGTGGGGCTATGTTTTCAATGCTTTTTATGCCGTTTATTTGATCGATAAAACAGACGCCTATCGCGATGCGGTTCTCCTGGCCTTGAGCAACCTGAAAAAGTATCGAAATTTTGATTGGGAGCAAGGCGCCGCGGATGGTTTTGCAGACGCCATTGAAGGGGCTATCAATCTTTATAATCGAGAAGCGTTGCCTCATGTGAAAGAATGGATCGACGGCGAGACGAAAATTCTGTGGTCTTTACAGGATACCAGCTATCGACAAGAGGCACAACAGTGGAAAAATACGGGGATTATCGACGGATCGCATTGCGACGGCAATTTTGCACGAACCACGCTGATGTACTGTTTATGGAAAACGCAGGGCGTGACGGTTTCTCCCTGGCGGGAGGATGTCGTTTTCGGAGCCGTTTATAAAAATGGTGTGTTATTCCTATCGATCAAGGTAGATCACGCATGGGAAGGTAAGATTGTGTTCGATAGGCCGCGTCATCAAACCGTGATGAAATTACCGCTGGATTGGCCCAGGATCAATCAGTTTCCCGAGTGGTTTATAATCGATTCGCAGTCGCACTATGAAGTCAACAATCTCAACATCAATTCAACAAAACAATACAACGGATCGGGCTTAACGAATGGCATGTTCCTAAAACTTGATCCTGATATTCATTACAGGCTCAAGGCGACGAAACGATGAAACGAATTCTCGACATCATAATTTTCGTGCAAATGCCAACAAAAGCTCTATACTACGGAGCATGGAAGCTAAGCAATTAAAAAGATTATTAGAGCAGGTCAAGAATGGCGAGCTGGATATCGACCAGGCAGTCGATAAACTCAGACATTTGCCGTTCGAGGATTTAGGCTTTGCCTGTATCGATCATCATCGACAACTCCGGCGGGGTTTTCCCGAAGTGATCTTCTGCCCCGGCAAAACGACCGAACAGATCATCAAGATATTCGAGAACCTGGCTGAAAAAGGCAATAACGTTCTGGCCACAAGGGCTCAGCCCGACGTTTTCGAGGCGCTGGCGAAGACAGGGAAGTTCCCAAAAGCCCGATATGAAAAACTGGCTAAGGCCATCGTGCTGGAGCAGAAAGAATTGCCGGCGTCCAGGACGGTTCTCCCCATCGTCACCGCCGGGACCGCCGATCTCCCCGTGGCGACCGAAGCCAAAGTCACCGCCGAGATCATGGGCCAGCGAACGGAGTTTGTTTGCGACGTCGGCGTCGCCGGGCTACATAGACTATTCAAACATCTTCCACGATTGCAGGAAGCCAATATCATTATCGTCGTGGCGGGGATGGAGGGAGCGTTAGCCAGCGTAGTCGGCGGCCTGGTGAGTTGCCCGGTTATCGCGGTGCCAACGAGCGTCGGTTATGGTGCCAATTTCATGGGGCTCTCCGCCCTTCTAACGATGCTCAATAGTTGCGCGGCCGGCATCAGCGTCGTCAACATCGATAATGGTTTCTCCGCCGCGGTCACCGCCACACTTATCAATCGAAAGATCGAAGGCAATAGATCGCAAAGTTGAAAGACAATGCAGGTAATCAACAGCATCCCTAAATTGAAACCGAGAGCGGATGATGGCCATAAAGGCGATTACGGCAAAGTCTGTATTATCGCCGGTAGTGTTGGAATGAGCGGTGCGGCCGCCCTGGCGGGTCGGGCCGCCTTACGGGCGGGAGCCGGGCTTGTGCGTGTGGCCGTACCGAAAAGTGTGTTGCCCATCGTCGCTTCTATTGAACCATCTTTTACGACCATCGCCCTACCGGAAGATGAAAACGGGCGAATCTCAGTGAAAGCCATCGATGCCATTCTCAAAACTGTCGGCGAAAACGACGCCGTGGCCTTTGGGCCGGGTATCGGTTTGAGTCGTGCGATACGATCCATTCTTGAGATTCTCCTCGAACAGCTATCACTTAGACTGCTCATCGATGCCGACGGCTTGAACAATCTGGCCCGTCTGAAAAATTGGCCCGCCAAGCGGAAAGCGCAATTGATTCTTACGCCTCATCCCGGCGAGATGAAACGCCTGTGGTCGGGATTATCCAGACAGACGCTTCCGACGGATCGCCGGGAACAGGCAACGACAGTTGCACAACAGAGCGGGAGCATCGTCGTTCTCAAAGGAGCCGGGACGGTCGTGACCGATGGTGAAAAAATCTATATCAACCAAACAGGCAATCCCGGTATGGCGACGGCCGGCTCGGGGGATGTTCTGACCGGTGTGATTACGGCATTGATGGGCCAGGGCTTGAGCGATTTTGACGCTGCGGTACTCGGTGTTCATATTCATGGGCTGGCCGGTGACATCGGCGCCGAAAAAGCCGGCCAAATCAGCCTGATGGCGACAGACATCGTTGAGGCATTGGGTAATGCCTTCAAGAGAGTCTAAACAATATAGCCGATGTACTTAGGCTCAGGAGACTTACATTCTTCCTCGCCATCATCATCCGACTCTTAGAGATTGCCTCAATTTGGTTGGTATTGTATGATCAATTCAAAACCTCTTGGGGGTATTTACCTTGAACTGAGCCATTCTCTTCTTGACGAGAGTCTGATTCCCACAGAATGATGTCGTTACCGTCACTACCTGCAATGGTTCTACCGTCAGGACTAAATGCGACAGCCAAAGCCTCGTTTGATGGAAGAGTCATCAGCTCAGCGCCTGTATTAGCATCCCAGACCTTGGCAGAGATGAAGCTGCCAGAGATAATTCGCTTTCCGTCGGGGCTTAAAGCAATAGACTCGATGTTCTTGTTGTGTCCAAAGAGGGTCATTACTTCATCGCCAGTGTCGGTATCCCAAATCCTAACTGTTGCATCATAACCTCCCGATATGATTCGCTTGCCGTTCGGAGTGAACGAAATGGAACGGACACTATATCTGTGTCCGGAGAGGGTTCGTAATTCCTCACCAGTTTCCGCATCCCAGATCTTTATCACTCCGCTACTGCCTGAGACGATGTGTCGGCCGTCGGGGCTGTAGCCTACGGAGTAAACATTCTCCTTGTGGCCGGAGAAAGTCTTCAGTTCCTCACCTGTCGATACATCCCAGACTCTGATCTGTTTATCAGTACCTCCCGAAACGATACACTTGTTGTCCGGACTGAAAGCAACGGAATAGACAGCTCCAGCATGCCCTTTAAGTCTCTCGAGTTGCTCTCCACTGTCAATATCCCAGAGCCTTATAGTGCTGTCTTCGCTGCCTGAAACAATATGTCTGCCGTCCGGACTGATCGCCAGTGACCAAATACTATTCTCGTGTCCACTTAATGTATGAATCACCTTACCCTTGGATACGTCCCACACCTTGATGGCCTTGTCCATGCTTGCCGATATGAGCTGTTTACTGTCCGGGCTGAAGGCCAGTGCCCGAACAAGGTTTGTGTGTCCCCTTTTAAGGATTCGACCTTCTCTCTCCTCGCTTGGATTCCATACTCTGCTCTGTCCACCTAAAGCCGTTGACGCAATTAGTCGGCCGTCCGGGCTGAAGACGACATCGGTGAGAGAGGCAGGATGACCGATCAATGTCGTCAATTCCCTGCCCGTGTTTGTATCCCAGAGCCTGACCATCCGATCATAACCGCCAGTGACGAGCAGCTTACTATCCAGGCTGAAGGCAAGAGACGTAACCAAGCTCTGGTCCCACCCCTTACCCTCGGTGAGTATGGTTTCTTTTTCAGTTTCCGTATCCACAATCTTAATCATGCCCTTGGCACATCCCATGGCAATCTGCCTGCCGTCGGGACTATATTCAACAAATAAGACGGATTGGTCTTGCATACGGAAAGTTCTTAGCTGCTCACCAGTCGCAGCATCCCATTCGTAAACTTCTTTACTCCTACTGCCGGCGAGAATCCGTTTACCATCTGGACTGAGCGCTATCGATCGCCCATATTCTCCCTTTCTTAGTGGTGTCTTGATCGTGAGTAATTCCTCTCCGGTGTCTGCTTCCCAGGCTTTGATTATGCCATCGTAGTCTATTGATACTACGCGCTTGCCGTCAATACTAAGGTCAACGTCAGCGACCCCTTTTGCAGCCTTATGGCCTTCAAGTGTCATGATTTCCTCGCCGCTGTTCATATTCCAGACCTTGATTGACTTATCCATACTACCCGAGATAATCCTCTCACCGTCAGGACTGAATGCAAGGGACAACACTGCAGCTTTGTGCCCCTTCAACGTTTGCATTTCTGCTCCAGTTGTGGCGTTCCATATGGTTATAGTTACGTAGGCTGTAGCAATTCGCTTTCCATCGGGGCTGAATGCAATCGCAAGCGCCCCTTCTCCGCCATGACCAAACGTCATGAGGGACTCGTCCATGACGTAGTTTAGCCTATGCCATTCCCAGCCTCGCAGGTTCTCGGGGCACGATTTAAGTAACTGTCGAGCATTGCGTAGATTCCCTTCGCGATACTTTGCGTCAGCCAGGGCAACGCTGTGGAGATAAGAAAGATTTCTGTATTTATCAGCTTGTTCCTGTGCAACTTCTTCGGCTTTTTCAGCACGTATAAGCGCCTGTTCAACTTGCTTTCGCGCTGAGGTTTCCTGCTGTCGAGCTTGTTCCGCTCTACAACCAAGGATAATACTGGCCACAAGGCCAATGATGATGGCCACCGAGACGAGCGCGGCCGTGGTGACTGAGCCGGCATGCTTGTGCACAAACTTCTGTATTCGATATATGGCCGTCTCCGGGCCGGCTAAAAGTGGATTACCATTGAGGTAACTCTGGATATCATCCGCCATGTCGGAGGCGGATTTATATCGACGGCAGCGATCCTTTCGCATGGCCTTCAACGGAATCCACTCCAGTTCCCGGTGCAGACGCCTGGCCAGCGGTACGACCTGAGTCATGCGGCTATCCGCGATTGCCTTGGCCTGCTTTCCCAGATTCGATAGACGGATGCTTGGCGATGCCGGCTCTACTTCTCGAAGCGTATGTTGAAGCTCTGCAAATCCAATCTTTTGTAAGGATTCTCTTTCAAAGGGAAGAACACCGGCTAAGAGTTCATAGAGGACGACGCCTAAGGAATAAATGTCGGAGCGCGTATCAATATCCTGAGTCGCCAAATCCACCTGTTCGGGACTCATGTATTCGGGCGTTCCCAGCAACTGACCCTGAAAGGTAAACATGGTCCTCTCGGTCAGTGTGCTGGCAGCGGCCTTGGCAATCCCGAAGTCGATAATCTTGGGAACCGCCCGGTCTCCATGTATAGATATGAGGATATTGGAGGGTTTGATATCGCGGTGGATGATGCCTTTCTGATGGGCGTGATGCACCCCTTCACAGACCTCTTGAAACAGTCTGAGTCGCTGCTCTATATCCAGTCTTCGTTCATCACAGTAACGCGTGATGGACATGCCTTTGACATATTCCATCACAAAGTAGGGGCGTCCCTTATCCGTGGTGCCGGCATCAAACACATGGGCGATGTTGGGATGGTCCAATAGGGCCAGGGCCTGACGCTCGGCCTCGAAACGGGCAATGACTTCCTTAGAGTCCATGCCCGGCTTGATGATCTTCAGGGCCACACGACGTTTGACCGGCTCTCTTTGCTCGGCTAAATAGACCAATCCCATGCCCCCTTCGCCAATCAGCTCCAGAAGCTCGTATCGACCGATTTTCGTACCTGGCCCCTCGAGAAAAGGGGCGTCTTCAAACGTGCCCCCCCGCTCCATGGCCAGGGATTCTAAGAAATCACCTGCTCCGCCATGTGCCTTGAGCAGTGATTCGAATTCTGCTCGCAAGTTTGCATCATTGCCGCAAACGCGATCAAGGTAATCTTTCCTTTCCTCTGCCGTTTTCTTCTCAAGCGCTTCTAAAAAAATGGACTTAATGTCTTTCGATTCTTTACTCATTTGACTGCTCCTTTAAATCTTTCTCCCTCTATATTACAATGCGAAATCTACGACAAAAATAGGAAAGGAAAAATCACGAATTCCGAAAAAAAGACGCCCACATGCTAAACTTGACGAGAGAAAATTTGTACAGACCAACGCTGTAGATCTATAAAAATAAGGGGTTTATCATCAGTTCGCAGAAATGGTTATTCGTGCAACACTGTTAATGGGAGGTTGGTTCGTCGGACTTCGTGATCTCCCGATGTAACCAGGCACGGGCGTAGGCCCAGTAACTTCTCGCTGTGCGGGAGGATATGCCCTGGATTTTCGCCACTTGTTCAAGGGTAAGCCCGGCAAAGTAACGTAATTTGACCAATTCGGCAAGCCCATGATCCTTTTCGGCGAGCTTCGTGAGAGCTTCATTTATTGCGATAAGATTCGTCGAAGGATCCTCGACAGTAACTTTTACATCATCAAGACCAACGCGTTGGAATCTACCGCCGCGCTTTAGGCTTTGTTTACGACGTGCGCTTTCGATAAGGATACGGCGCATGGCTTCGGCTGCGGCAGCAAAAAAATGGGTTCGACCGCTCCAGTTCTGAGCGTCTGAGCGGACTAACCGAATGTACGCTTCGTGGACCAGAGCCGTTGCCTGAAGTGTTTGACCGGGCGGTTCCTGTGACATCTTCGCCGCGGCCAGGCGACGAAGCTCCTCATAGACCAAAGGAAGCAGTTGGTCTGCCGCTTGGGCGTTACCCTGCTCGATGGCGGCCAAAATGTTGGTAATATTGCTCACGGTTGTTATTTTTATTTGAAAATGGGTGATTTTTCAAGTATTTGTACTTATGATACGCGATACGAAAGTTCCAATATTTTCATTAAACATAAGGATAGAACAAGAGGAAAGGAATAATTATGGAATTTGGCTTCTTGGACATTGCGGTCTTTTTCGGCTTCATCGCCGCGGTGATCGCCATCGGGCTGTTGAAAAGCCGGCATGAAAAAACCAGTGAAGACTACTTCCTGGCCGGTCGCGGTCTCAAATGGTGGCTGATCGGATTCTCGCTGATCGCCGCGAACATTTCCTCAGAACAATTGGTGGGTATGAGCGGCAACGCGGCCAGTCACGTCGGCCTGGCGATTGCCAGCTATGAGTGGATGGCGGCGGTCACGCTCGTCGTGGTGGCGTTCGCCTTTCTGCCGTATTTCCTGCGGGCCGGTATCTATACCATGCCCGAATTTCTGGAAGTCCGCTATAACGGGACGGCGCGAACGATCATGGCGGTCGCGACGCTTTTCATTTACATGATCTTATTGGGTTCGGTGACCTACGCCGGGGCGCTGACGATCAACACCATGGCGGGTAAGATGGGCTACGATGTCTCCGTGGCGAACGCGGCACTGGTGATTGGCCTCATCGCGATGGTGTATGTAACCGCCGGCGGTTTAAAAGCGTGTGCCTGGGCGGACCTGATCCAGGGTAGCGCTCTGATCCTGGGCAGTGCGGTCGTGATGATTTTTGCCTTTAAGAAACTCGGCGCTACGACGGACGAGTTGGCTTTTGTTGAAAACGTCAAGACCGGCGCCGTGGGATTAAAGACCTTCACCCAGGACACCGGGGCGATCGATCGCTTCTGGGAACTGAACAAGGTGCGTATGAACATGTTCCTGCCCGCGGATGATAAGGTCTTACCCTGGACCGCCCTTCTGCTGGGATTATGGATTCCGAACTTTTATTATTGGGGTTTGAACCAGTACATCACCCAGCGTACGTTGGCCGCCCACTCGTTGTCCGAGGGGCAGAAAGGTATCGTGTTCTCGGCCTTCATGAAGCTGTTGATTCCCTTTGTCGTCGTGATTCCGGGCATTATTGCCTTTAATCTCTTCTCAAAGGATATGCAGGATCAATCGGTCGGTGACAATGCCCCGGTGCTCGCCAAGTACATGATCGCCAACGACAAAACCGGATTAGTGGAGGTTATCAAAGCGCCGAGCGAAGAAGCGGTTGCGAACTGGCCGCATAAGAAGTTTATGATTGCCATCTATCCGGATGAAGGTGCGTTGAAGGCTGTCAAAACAACGAATCCATTCGTCCTTCCTTTGACGCAAAAGGGATTTGATGAGTTGGAAGTGACCGAGTACACCGTTTTCGAATCGGACGACAAGTCATGGAAGGCAGCGTTCCCCGAACTGGCCGTCGAATTACAAACATTCAACGAGTCGGTGACGGCTGCGGCAAAAACCGCGGGCGTTAGCGTTACGAGCGAAAAGTTTATCGCGTATAAATACGACACGGCCCTGGGGCAATTGCTGAGCAGCGTTCTACCTCAAAAGACGGGTTTGGTCGGCTTCGTTTTGGCGGCTTTGTTGGGAGCGATTGTCAGTTCCCTGGCGGCCATGTTGAATGCGGCTTCCACCATTTTCACCATGGATATTTTCAAGAAGTATATCAATCCCCAGGCGGAACAGAAGGCCATGGTGCTGCTTGGGCGAATTTGTGTTGTCGTGTTCGCTGCGATTGCCATATTCCTGGCACCGCAACTGGGTGATCCCAAAATCAGGAACAGTATCTTCACCGTCATCCAGGAAAGTCAGGGACTGATTTCGCCCGGTATTTTGGCGGTCTTTGCATTCGGCCTGATCTTTCGCAAGGCGCCGCCGATTGCCGGCGTCGTCGGATTATTGACGAATATTGTTTCATACGGCGGTATGTACCTGATGGGTCGGTATAAAATCGGCCCGGAGATTCAGTTCCTGAATCGGATGGCGATTTGTTTCGGTCTGTGTTTGCTGATCATGGCCATCATCACTATCGTCAAACCGTTGGCGAGACCGATCGAATTTGAGCGAAAGTCGCAAGTGGATTTGAGCTCTTCCGGCGGAGCCAAGATCGCCGGGATTGTCGTGGTCGTTATCACGCTCATTTTGTACGTCCTGTTTAGCCCGATTGGCCTGGCGAAGTAAGAAAGATTTTTGAAAGCGATATGATGGAGCTAACGAAAGAAGGGCAAGCGGCGTTAGATATCATCCTGAAAGCCGCGAAGGACAATGGAATCGACGTGAAAGGCGGCAAGATCAGAAGGACGTCGTCGAGATTCTGTCTGGGCGTCGAGCACGGCGATTATAACGGCACCGAATTGTTCGGCGTCGGGACGGATCGGTTTATCTGGCTGGCTTATAAGCCCAACGGCACGAAAAAGATCAGGCTCTACAGTGCGAATTTCCCGGATGATGGCGTCATTGAATTCGAGCACGGTGATGTCCCCGAGCCGAAATCGGAAAGTAACGCGGCGACGTGGGGACGGTTTCCTTACGGCATCGATTATATCCTCCGTCGCGAAGGCTATGAACTCTCGCAGGGGATTGACGGCGTTCTCTACGGGAATATCCCCGGCGGCGGGATGAGCCGATCCGCCTCTTTATGCAACAATTTGATTTTGTCCCTTTTCGACGCCAACGACATCGAGGTGGAAAACAAGCTGGCCATCGTCGATCTCGCTCAGGCCGTTGAGAACGATTATATCGGATCGCCCTGCGGGAAACTCGATCAGACGATGGTGCTGTTCGCTCGCGAAGGCATGGCGACTTATTACAACCCCAAAGATCGGTCGATTGACTACGTATCGATTGGCGCCGGGGCGATTGATTTCCGGATCGTCGTCCTCGATACCGGCACGGATCGACCCGGCCTGGAAAAATCGACGTACAAGATCCGCCGGGACGAATGTGAGAAACTCGTAGCAATATTACAAAAGGCGGGTTTCGACATATCGTGCCTCGCGGATATCAAAGACGATGCCCTTTACGAGAAGGTGATGAGCAAGTTCGGACAAACGTATCCGGATTTGTGTAGCCGGTTAAAATATATTTTCAATGCTCAGAAGCGGTTTTATCAAATGCTCGAAGCCTGTAAAGCCGGGGATATCGAAACTGTAGGACGAATATTCCGGGCCGACGGTATTGGATTGCGGGACGATTATAAAATCTCCGGACCGGAATTGGAGACGATGTGTGATATCGTTCGAACCGTGCCGGGCGTTTTGGGAGAGCGAATGCTGGGCGGCGGTGACAAGGGCGCTTCGGGCGCTTTGGTCCGCGCCGAATCTGTCAAAACCGTTAAGAATGCCGTCGATACGGCCTATCCGAGAAGCTGTCCGGATTATGCCGAGAAATATGCCGTCCACGTCTGCAAGGTGGTCGATGGGGTACGCATTTACGAAGGTTTGCTATAACAAGGGCAACGGCGATTCATGTCGGAAACAAGCACGTCATCAAAGAGAGGGGTGTTTGAAGCCGTTGTCTGTTCCAACAGGCAAATCGGGCCCGGATTTTACCGGATCAGGCTGGAATTCCCTGGTGAAGGGGCGAAGATTTTTGCCCGTTTTAAGCCGGGGCAATTTGCCGAATTCGACCTTTCCACTGTCGCCCTGCCGGCACCGGAGCTTATCCCTGAAAGCCTTCGGGATGTAGCCGGCCGAAACATCTTGCTCAGAAGGCCCTTTAGCTTTTGCGAGGTGACGTCAGAACGTGGCAGGACGTTTGCCGAGCTTCTCTATTGCGTCGTCGGCCCCGCCACGGTACGAATGATGACGTTATCGCCCGGCGACTCGATCAGTGTCATTGGGCCTTTGGGCAATGGGTTCCATATCCCGAAGGAAAAGAAAAGAGTTCTTTTAATTAGCGGAGGCATGGGAACGCCCCCACTGCAACATCTGGCCCAGGTTCTATCCAGCCGGGCGGATGTTGAAATCATCGCTTTCGCCGGCGCCAAGACGGCCAAAGCACTACCCTTTGAGAGCCGTTTAGATGAGATTTCGCAACAACTTGGATTTTCAATACCGGAATATGCCCGTTACGGCGTCGAATCTCTGATCGCCACGGACGATGGTTCAGCCGGCTATCACGGATTCGTAACGGATTGTCTTTTGACGTGGCTTGGAGAAACAAATCCGGCTGCTGAAGAGACGATCATCTGCGCCTGCGGTCCTGAGGTCATGCTGGCCAGAGTAGCCGAGATTGCCATCGAAAAGAACATCGATTGTCAGGTCAGTATGGAACGAAGAATGGCCTGCGGGATCAATCTATGTCAGGGGTGTGCGATTGAATGCCGAATTCCGGGATCGAATGAGACCCTATACAAAATGTGCTGCCAGGATGGTCCCATTTTTGATGGAAGAGAAGTCGTCTTTTAATCTCTGGAAGCTCCCTCATTTTTAAGTTTCTTTATCGCTTCAAGTTGTGAGATAGCCTGCCTGTCACGAGGACGATTCATTGCCCTTTTCGTCTTAATCAAAGCATCTAAACTGAGAACACGCATTTTTTTATCTTCAACTTCAATGAGTTCACTTACTTGCTTGACTTGCTTATAGTCGCCAAGGCCGTCCACAAAGCCCAGGCAGTCCAATTGGCCTTTGTCTGTATCGAGATATAGATTTTTGAATTGCGAGCACGTTTCTTCCGTTAGCTTCAACTTTAGCTTCTTCGGGGTCATTCGGTGCACGGGATCCAAATCTGAGATGGCTTTTTGTAATGCGAGTAAATTGGCAGAAGTAAAATCACAGCAGATATCGATGTCCTGGGTTAAATACGTACACCCATGTACAATACCTGCAAATCCCCCGACGATGACAAATTCCACTCCTTCATTTACCAGCCTTTCAAGCAGATTGACGAAATCATCAGTCATGGCCGTTTTGCTTTTCTGAGTTTTTTTGCCGTATTGAGTGCAATTTGATGCCGCCTGATTCGTTCTGTCACACTCCTTTGGAGATTATCCACGAGCATGGAAACATCGATTCCAGAATCCATCGCTGCTTGTATCGGATCGCCTTGACGAGATTCGGCCTTCCGGTTAATATTTTTGTTAGATTTTCTTACCATGTCCTGAATTATAAGCGTCCTGAAGAGGCAGAACAATAGTAAAACCGGTGTTCGTTCCACATATAGAATAGGAACTTAAGCGTAAGGTCGAAATGATCGGGTATATGATCACATGGACCACGTACGGTAGCTGGTTGCCCGGTGATGAACGAGGTTATGTAAGGAAAGGCAAAACCTTGTCGGGTAATCCGAAAATTCTGAAAGAAAGCCGGGAAAGACAGAAGTCATCAACCGTTATATTGGATTCCCGTCAAAGGGCTATCGTACGACAAGCCATTCTCAATGAGGCAGAACGGATCGGTCAGAAGGTTGAGGCGCTGGTCATTTGCGCGAAACACGTTCATCTCGTAGCCCGCCCTTGTCGGGAATCCATCGAAGCCATTGTCAGTCGATATAAGAACGTGGCGATGTTCGCGCTTCGCAAACAGGGTCATTCAGGTCGTGTTTGGACGCGTGGTTTTGACAAACGGTTTTGTTTCGATGAAAAGTCTTTAAAACAAAGGATTGAATATGTTGAAAGGCATTGATGTGCGTTGATTCGTTTGATTAGCCCCCACCCCTGTGGTGGGGGTTTTTTCTTTGGGGTTCTTTTTTCAAAATAACAATATGTTCCACCCCGTCCCCCAGGACAGGCCTGGGGGCTAAACGGCGCATATCAATTACGCCACGGCGACGGATTCCTCTTCGTATTCGTCGAATCGGACACTGATTTTCTTGCTCACGCCGCGAATCTGCATCGTGATGCCGAAGAGTACGTCGGCGATGCTCATCGTGCGTTTGGAGTGCGTGATGATGATGAAATGCGAATCCTTCTGGAATTCCTGCACGAGCATGTTGAATCGTTCGTTGTTCGCCTCGTCCAGGGCGGCATCGACCTCGTCGAGAAAACAGAACGGGGACGGCTTCGCTTTGAAAACGGAAAAGAGCAGGGCCAGAGCCGTCATGGATTTTTCGCCGCCGCTTAACAGAGAGATACTTCGAGGTTCCTTGCCGGGCGGACGGGCGATCACTTCGATGCCCGCTTCCAGAATATCTTCGGCGTCTTCCAGCAAAATGTCGGCTCGGCCTCCGCCGAACAGCTTGCGGAAGATTTCCTGGAAGTGACATCTGATTTCCTCGAACGTCTGCTGGAACTTTTCCCGGCTCTTTTTGTTGAGACGATTGATCAATTGTTGAAGCTGGGCCTTGCTGCTGGTGAGATCCTCGACCTGATTGCTCAGGAATTCATGGCGGTTTTCGAGGGCTTCCTGCTCGTCGATAGCCTCGACGTTCACATTACCGAGCCGCTCGATCTTGCCTCGCAAATCCGTAATTTCCACCTTGATGCCTTCCCAGTCCACGTCCCGGTCCGTATAGCTTTCGTACGCATCCGCCAGCTCGATCTGCAATTCCTCGCGCACCCTTTCGACCAGGTCCTGTTGCCGGACTTCCAACTGGCTCAACTCGATCTTCAGCTCGTGGATTCTCTGGTCCGTTTGGTTTTTTTCGCTGTTTTTCTGCCGGATTTCTTCTTCCGCTTGCTGCTTCTTTTCGACCAACTCCCGCACCTGATCTTGCAACATTCGGCTTTCCTGTTGATTTTTCTCCTTCTCCACAAACAATTCCGACACGCTTGCTTCGCTGCTCAAAATGTCTCGCTGGGCTTTGGCTAACTCATGGCTGCCATTTTGAATTTCTTCCTCGGCCACTCGGGTCGCCGTGGCGTTCTCCTGCATTTGACTTTGCAAACTCGCAAGGATCTGTTTGAGTCCTTTGCTCTGCTCGGTCATCTGGCCCAGCGAAATCTTCAGATCGGTTAATCGTCCGCTTAACGATTGCTGCTTGTGCTTTTGTTCGGCCAGCTCGACTTCCAGTTTTTCGATATGTTCCGTTCGCTGGTTGTTGACGACTTCCAGCTCGTGCAGTTTTTGTTTCGAATCGTATTCTTTTTGTACGGATTGCTCGATCTGTTCGGCCAGCATATCAATCTCGCTCGCGATGAGCGGCTCTTCTTCCCTGAGCCGTTTGATATTCTGCTCGATCACGCTGAGCTTCGAGCCGACTTGCATCTTTTCCGTATTCGCTTCGTAAGTCGCCGTTCGCAGATCCTTGCACAGTTTATCCAAATGAGCTTTCGTTTGATTGCTCTTTTCGATCTGACCTTCAATCGATTCGATCTCGGAGGAAATGTTCGATATGGTCTCCTGGAGCTGCCGCAGCCGGCTCTTGCGGGAGATCAGGCCGGTCGCCTTGCCGAGCGGCCCCAGTTTCACCATGCCGTCGGCGCTGACGAATTCTCCCTTCAACGTCACGACCTTACAAGCATAACGGGATGCTAACTCGACGGCCTCATTCAAGGACTCGGCAACGAACGTCTTGCCGAGTAATGTCCAGGCCAGCGGCGCGTATTTGTCCTCGAACGTGACGAACTCGACAAGTCTGCCTTTGACATAGGGACATTCCGACGGGTCATGCTGGTTCACAAACGGATCGATCCGGTCGAGGCACATGAAATGAACCCGCCCGTCAAGCTCATGAATCGCCTGCTGGTCGGCCAGCATTTTTTCCGTGCTATTAATAATCAAAGCGTCCGTCTGGCCTTCAAGGGCGGCCTCGACCGCGTTGGCATGCAGCACGTCCGCCTCGATGATATCCGCCAACATGCCTTCGACGTAATCGAACTGGTGTTTTTCGGCCGATCGGTTCTTTAAAATGTTTTTAACGCCCGCTTTAAGCCCTTCGTACCGCTTCTCCATATCCGTGAGGATTGCCAGTTCGCTGTTCAGCGCGCTTCGGGCTTCCTTGCTGTGCGCCAAGTGTTGATTATCCGCCGTTACGGACGTCTCGACCTCCTCGATCTTCCTGCGTTTGGTCTCCAGGCTCTCCTTCAATTCCCCAAGCACTTTTTCAATGTCGTCCAGGCGGGCATTGTGCTGGGCCTTTTGCGTGAGCAGATCTTCCAGTTCCGCCCGCGCCGTTTGGGCGCGGCCGGTGAGACGGTCCTTCTGGGTGGACAGATTATTGCGATAGACGGAGATGCTCTGGACCTCGTTGTGAAGCTGTGCCGTCCTTCGGACGATGTCGATGATCCCTGATTTTTCGTCGTCAAGCTGAGCTTCCAGCGAGGTACATTCGGCATTGATCTTTTGGATTTCGCCCTGGACGTGCTCAACTTCGTGCGTTTTATCCGCCAGCATTTCTTCACATCGCGTCGATTCGTTTCTCGACTGAGCGACGTTTTTCTCAAACAGGTGTTTCTGCTCTCGAAGTTTTTCGATTTTTTCCGTTGCGGCTTCTTTGCGTTCCTGGAGTTCCGAAACCCTCGCTCGAAGAAAATCAATTCGCTGAAGCCGCTGCTCGATTTGGCTTTGGACGGATACGAAATGGTTGCCGGTATGGCTCAGCTTGTGTTCGGTTTCGATGATCTGCTCGCCCAGTTGACTGAGGAACGTGTCCTGCTTTGATACTTCCGTCGCCAGGTGCTCGAACTGTTCGATAACCTGTCCGAGCGCCTTCTGTTTGTCGGTGATCTGGGTTCGGTTCTTCGCATATTCGACCAGCGAGTAATTGACCTGAAGCTCCTTGAGTCTTTGCGTGTACTCCAGATAGTTTCGCGCCTTACCCGCCTGCAGCTTAACGCTGCGGAGCCGCTTGCCCACTTCTCCCAGGATGTCCGCCAGTCGTAACAGATTCTGCTCCGTTCGCTCCAGCTTGTGCATCGCTTCATTTTTATGCGCTTTATACTTGCTGATACCGGCTGCTTCTTCGAAGATAGACCGTCGGTCCATTTTCGAGGCGCTCACGAGATGTTCGACTTGTCCCTGTCCGAGAATCGAATAGGCGCGGGTACCGATCCCGGTGTCCATGAGCAGTTCGCGCACATCTTTCAGCCGGCACAACTTGTTGTTGATTCGATACTCGCTTTCGCCGCTCTTGTAGATCTTTCGAGTGATTTGCACCTCTTCCGCTTCGATCGGCAACGCGCGCGTTCCTCCCTGGTCGGGATTGGATAACACCAGGGTCACTTCCGCCGCGCCCAGCGGTTTCCGGCTGCTGCTGCCGCTGAAGATCACGTCGGCCATCTGCCCGCTGCGCAGGCTTTTGACGCTCTGCTCTCCGAGCACCCACTTGACGGCATCGACCACGTTGCTCTTGCCGCAGCCGTTCGGTCCGACGATCCCCGTCACCGGCGAATCAAAAAGAAATTCCGTTTTATCGGCAAAGCTTTTAAAACCGTTCAATATTACTTTTTCAAGTCTCATCTACGATTAACGTCCGGTAACAATCTGTCCGATACCCACACAACAATTATACACACTCTTTGCATTATTGTTATCGGCCGAAGGATTGTTATTTCTTGATATTTAGGTCGATTTTTGGCAACTCTCCGGTGTGAAATTTCGCGTCGATGGCGCCTTTGTCGCACATGCGTTTCAACAGAGCAACGACTTCTGCATAGGTTACGCCCAAGCCCTTTCGATCTTGACTCTGCCTCCCGGACGGTTCTTCACAAAGCGTCTTGATGATATCACCAAGATTTAAGGAACTGTTCAGATGTACGACGAGGCCCGGTCTCCTGGGATGCTTGCGCATGATCGTGACGCGATCGTCTCCGGGGGGGGTATTCAGGGTGATATCCCCGTTTTCGGATTCGATGAAAATATTGGAATGACACTCCAACGGCGCCCCAAACAGGACGATTTGCGGCTGCCCGCTGCGAGAGGCGTAGATCACCTTCAGTTCGGTTTGTGCAATTTGCTCCAGATAAAAATTCCGTCCGATGAATTCCTGTGTGATGGCGATATCGCCCAACTCCCGCAAGTGGTTATATGCGGCCAGTACGACCTGGAAATCTTTATCCCGGAGCAATCTCCGGGCGACGGACGTTGAATCGGCTCGTTTGGCGCCGACAACGATGGCCTCAAGCGCCTCCAACCGGTTCGGAGAGCTCGTATCCATGGCTATTTGCCGAAGCGCCGCCAGCCCGGCGTCGCTTCCCAGGTTGAGCATGCATCTGGCCGCGTGCAGCTTGATCCGTTCATCGGGTGAATTCAACAGTTCGTTCAAGTAGCCAAGGCTTTGATTGCCAATTGCTTCAAGAGCGATTTCACTTTTAGCTTTATCCTCCGAATCAGTCAGTTCGTTGACAAGCGTTTTGATCCTTTTCTGGGTGGCTTCGACGTCCTGGTTCAGGTACATGGTCTGAATCATTGAAATAAATCGTTGTTTTCGGTTCTTATAGTAGTTCGGCACCATCACCTCGACCCGGTCGGCTAAAACGGCCCGTGCGGTTCCAACGCCAAAACGTTCGTTCAAACGGTTGCGGATCGCGTTGGCAATCCTGAAATCGGATTCTTGAAGCGCCAGAATGATCCTGTATTCGTTGAGAACCTTTCCGCCCCCCAGAACAAATCCAACCTTGGGATCCGCTTGGACGGAGCTAATCTTATCCGTAAAAATGGGACCTTCCGCATCGGCTAAAACGTCGGTCGCGATACCGAAGCTCCCCGGCCTTTTCAGTTCGGTGTTGTAGAGAATGCCGCCTTCCAGCGAAGTGGTCTGAGTGTTGGGCAGCGCGGTCACTTTGAGATCGAAATACTCGTTCTTGGATGGGATCGCAGGGATGATTCCTTCAACGAGCACCACCGCCGTCTCCAGGCTGTTAATGTACTTATCAATATCCAGGCTCCCGGGCTGACCGGACGAGGCCAACTGCTTTTGAATGTAACGTTTGAGGTACGCCCTGATCTGCGGCGGACATTCGGCAGACCCCGTATTCCGAAGCCCTCCGACGATGCTGTATCCTTCTACGGGGGCCGGCTCAGGGGCCAATACATTCGCCAACGATCCGATCGTGGGTCCCAGATCGACGTCATCTGCGATCGTGTTATCTTTCCCACCCAGGTTACAACCACTTATCGCACAAACGATCAGCAGCATCACTACTACGGCTACGTTTTTTTGAACGGTATTCATGGTCGGATACCTTAAAAAGTGATCACCTATTCTGGAATACGCGGCGTCTATGCTAAGATGTCTTTACTCTTCTGTCAAGAGCGATTCAGCCGGTCTTTCGGAGAAGGCTCCAATCCCTTCAAAGGATGACGATGTCCTGTCGCGTTCGAGATCATCAAGCGTTACAAGGCGTTTACGATGATCGGGCGCAGGTGTTTCGTCCACATCTCGTACCCCTTCGCGTTCAGATGCAGTTGGTCCTTCAGAAACAAGTCGAGGTTGGGTTTACCTTCGCTATTCAGCAACGGCGTGGCCGAATCGAAATAAAACAATCGACGATCCTTTTCGGAAAATTCCTTGATCATCGTATTCGCCTTGTTCATCTCGGGCCACAGAGACCACCGACTTCCACTGGGTTTGATACCGACGTAGATAATCCGTGTTTTAGGGAGTTTCTGATGCACACGTTTCGTGAATTGCTGATAGTCGTCAAAAACCTGCTCGGCGTTCTCCCCCCCGGCGATATCATTATCTCCCGCGTAAAAGACGATCACCTTCGGTTCGTAGCGAAGCACGATCCGTTTAAGGTAGTAATTCACGTCTGAGACGTGAGAGCCGCCGAATCCGCGATTGATGACGTCGAGGTCCTCGAAACACTCGCGGGTCGGCCACATCCGAATACTCGAGCTGCCCACGAATAAGATCGCATCGGATGGAAACGTATTTTTCCTATCCCAATCCTCGAAGGTCTTGATCGTCTGCTCCCATTTGGTGGCCGGATCTTTTGCGTCCGGCTTATCCTGAGCGTTCAAAACGACAACGCTTAAAGGAACGATCAACAGCCATATTGCCCGCCGAATCATATCGTATCCTTTCAGATAGAGAAAGAACCGTACGTATTGCACTAACCAAGCTTGCTAACGCCCGCCACTGCCTTGCGACGGGAAGGAATGATCATATACGAGGGGAAACATTGACCGAACGGCCCAAACGTCGCCTTCTCTTGAGTGTTTTTCGTCCGTTTTTTGTTGTCATTCGGGCCCGAAAACCGCTTTTCCGATTCCGCTTCACTCTACTTATCCGATGGTTTTTCATGTAGATAGTTCCTTCAACTTTTTCTTTTTGGCCGTATTATATACGATCCTCCCCAAGTTTTGCAATACCCTGCTGATAAACTTCAGACATTATGTTTAGATACGGTCGCCCCAGGCTCCGGTCATCTCCCACAGGGCGTTTGTCGCTCTGTGATTTATAAGATTGACGACTTATTGAAACGCCTCGCGAAGAGTCATTCGCCAGCCGATCAGAACTCGGTGATCTCAGAAACCGCGATCATATTCGACAGTTTCGTCGCTCCAAAGTATATTATTCGTTTCATTCGTATCATTGGGACACGAGATTTCCACTCCGATGAAGTAACCGCTCGAATCAGCGTTAGAAGGGAATTCGCCATATAAAAACAAATCGACAGTACCCCCTCCTGGCAGGCTGGCATAGAGGTCTGAGTCGTCTATGTTCATACCATAGGAGCCACGATTTGTCGAAGCCAGAAGACTGACCACATAATTATCCGAGGCATGGATACCCCTATTGGTGATGTACACGTGAACAGTCACTATATCACCATATTCGTAGTAGTCACCGCTTCTAATGACCAGATTATAGGCTTCCAAATCGACACTTGGCGCCGTGATGGAGAAGGATCGATCGCTCTCATCATGGATAGAAGAATCAGGATACGTAGCGATTCTGATGGTGTAATTAGATCCTTCAGCCAGATTCTGGGCAATATCCCAAGCATAGGATCTGTTACTGTTTGGAATCGGACCGGCTATCCATCTTGCGAAGGTTCCCCCCTTGTACAATTGAATGCTAACAGGGGATACGACGTTGCCGCTGGTCGTCCAGGTGATCGTTTGTTGTGCCCCGCGCAGCCAGTTCTCACCCCCGTTGGGAGATGTAACGGTAATAGAAGCTTGGCCGCCAGGTACGATCGTATAGATGGCTGAACCGACATCACTCTCCGTCCAGCCGCTTTTATAGGCCCTGGCCTTGAGCGTGGTGGTAGTGCTGATATAGATCGAATTCGTGTACCGCGTACTCGTCGGCGTTGGTGTGGTCCCGTCCGTCGTATATCGAATCGTAACGTCCGACGTCGAACAAAGGATCGCAACACTCTGAGGCGTTTGGTACGTCCCTTCGCCCGGGTTGAATGTCGGAGTCGCAACTTTCTGAGGCGAACTAATCTGAAGGCTTACAGACCGGGTCGTGTTGCCGTTACTATTGGTCTGGTTCGTGAAATTCACGGTATCGGAGTAATTGCCGGCCGTTAGATTGTTGGCATTCGTATTGATCGATACGGTCACAGTGGTGCTGTTTCCGGGAGCCAGAGTCCCACTGGATCGGTTCAGGCTAATCCAGCTCTTACTTATACTTGCCCTCCAGTCCAACGAACCTTCGCCGGTATTTTTCAGGGTGTAGCTTTTACTGCTCGGGCTGAACGGACCGCCCTGATTGCCCGAAGAGCTAAGCCCTCCCGTCGGTGTGACGGACAAATTGGCAGCCGTTGGAGCCGTGCCTCTCAGTTGGAATGTTCCGGAACCGGAGACGCGTTTAACGACGAGCAGCGCATCCATGTTTTGGTTCGGTGAATAATCAATCCGCTCATCCGCACCGGGGCTCACCGACGTGCTCCAGGCCAGCAATTCCGGCGTACCGGTAGCGCTTGGTGTCGCGCTATAGAGATACAAATCGAAATCGCAGCCGGACGGATTATCAAGTTGGATGTTGTAACTGCCTCCCATCGAAAGACGAACCGTTCTTGCCCAGGCCCGCCGGCCGATTGGATCCGGCCCCAAAGCCTCCGAAACGCTCGCTCCCCAGTTGTAAGTCAGAGTTACCGCCTCGACCGCCGCGTCGGGATTAATCATCCCATATC
>JAFGTG010000025.1 GCA_016934255.1 Sedimentisphaerales bacterium | reverse complement strand
GCCGATGAAGATACCGATGATCAAGCTGCTGGCATGGTAGATAATTAAGGCGCCCATCGCGTATAAGAAGGTATTGATTCCGTATGGAAGCATTTCTTTCAGGAGTCGGAAGTCGATCTTGGCTAAAGAGAATGATATGTCCGGCAGCAATCTCCTGATAAAAACGCAATGCAATGCCCTGACGACGATTTCGCTTAGGCCGAATACAATTCCTGTTGTGAGCAGGCCGAAGTTGCATGAGAGCAGTACGATGATCAACGCCGTTCGCAAAAGCAGAACAGCCAGTACAACGACGTTGAGAAGATCGTATCGTTGCAGCCCGCTCAGGATCGCCGTCGAGGGCTGCAATGGCATGGCGAAAGCGAAGCAGAATCCCACGATGAGCACGAGCATCCCGGCGGGCCTCACCAGTTCCGGATCGATGGCAAACCAGGAGCCGACGTTGGTGTAAATAACGAGACTGGCTATGACGAGCAACGCGGCTATCAACGTGAAGAAGAACAACGATGTGTTAATGACTCGTTGGATTCCGTCGTTATCATTTTTTGCCAGATATAACGGGACGTATCGGTTGACGGAACTGTTCAGCCCCATGCTCAACATCGGGGCGTAGCGAAACATCGAGCCGCCGATGAGCACCCAGATACCGTATTGCTCCTCTCCGAGCCGGCCGAGGAAGAAGCGAATCAGAAAAAAGCCGATCGCGGCGTGCGTCACTAAGGTTACGACGTTCAGGACCGAGTTGTAAACGAGTCTTTTCGAGGTTGTGACCTGTCGATGTTTCATATTTTTTTTGCGACCACTTTCCACAAAATGCCGGTCTGGACGAAATCATAATTTTCAAGCACAAATGCAGGGCAATATGCCGGCTTCTGCGAAACAACGTATATCGGTCGGTTCTCCAGTAATGCACCAACGGTCTGTTTGTCAAAGGGCGGGGCGCCTTCACTGTTCACGGTGCCGGAGATGATCGTCACGTCCGGGCGCTTAGCCTTGACCTGCTGTGCGAGCAAAAGCGGGCCGATGGTGGTCACATCGGCATAAATGATGGCATTGTCCCCTGCGAGATCCAACGCTTCATCGGCGAAGCGTTCCGCCCCTCTGTATCCGGTTTTCCAGGGTTGTAAGAAATAGGCGTTATCTTCGCGGTAAGGAATATCATTCCTCGTGCCGATGTTTCGGGTTATCGTTGGCGCCATCGCATACACTCCGACAGGCAGTAAGCTGAAAAAGACAATCCAAAGCACGAGAGCTTTGTGATTGATTCGGCTCAACACGTAATGTGTTCCGAGACCAACCAGGATCGAGACCATGGCGTAGAAGGGTATGAAGAACGCATACCGGTCCGGCACGGTGTATCGAAAGGCAAAAACAAAGAACAAGACGGTTAAGGTCGCCACGATATATTTTAAGCCCCGGCTTATTGGTATTTTGAACAAGGCGTAACTGCCCACAAAGAAAAGAAGGATATTCGGCGTCGAGAAGTTGAACAGGATATAACAACAATTTTCCTTCGCCATTTTTAGTGAGATCGAGGCGTTAAGGACGGCTTGCTGCCAGCGTGTCCCGAAGGCCGTGGAAGCTAACGTGCCGAGAATGTCGCCGGATTGTATCATGGTCCGGACGATCAGAAATTCATACGGCAGCGCGCCGACAATCCATAAAAAGACAATAGTTCCCAAGTTTTTTAAATGGATTTCTTCCTTGATTGAAAGGCCGATGATAAATACAGCATAGCAGATAAGCGGAATCACCGCGAGCATATGAACGGCGATAGAAAGGCCGTTCAGAAAACCAAGCCAATATAGGTAATGCACGCGTTTCGTTCTCACGTATTGCAGCAGAACGATCATTTCGAAAAGGAATAACGCCGTCCAGAGCGTATAGGTTTCGATGATGCTCGCATGACGCCAGAAGGTATGAGAGAGAGCCAACGTGATCGCGGCAATCACCGCCGGCATATCTTTGCTCAGCCAGAGTTTCACGAGTAAGTACATATTCGCAACCGCTACCGCCCCGGCGACGGCGGAGACCCTATTCACCCGATGAGCGAATTCGCCGAGTGGAACGTATTTAACCGCTATCGTCACAACGTAAAAAAGCGGATGCGAAAGCGCCAATCCGTAGAATCCTTCAATATCGTTGTGCCAGATGCGATATTGAATCAATCCGCTGTCCTGCCATAAAAGACCAGGAGCGCAACTAAGGATATAGAGCACAAGAACGCTGCAAAGAACGAACAGATAGCTCCGAGCTAATTTCGATTTTGTCATTTCCACGGGTATGTTGTATTGTCCATTTCCATCTGCCAGAGGCGGATGAGGCTGCCACCCGTTTGACCGTAGGGACAATCCCTCTGGTTGATCAGGGCAGGCACAGGGACCTGCCCCTACGAACCGTTTCTTTTCAGACGGTCGATGATGGTTTGCAAGGTTTCGTCGAGACGTGTTCGAGGTTCCCAGCCGATGGTCTCTTTGATCCGCTCCGTGCTCGGGACGCGCCGCATCATATCTTCGATGGGCCGTCCGTAGGCGATCTCGTAGGGCACGAATTTCTTTTGACTTCGACTGCCCGTCATGTCGATGATCTTGTCCGCAAGGTCTTCGATGGAAATTTCCTCGCTCGTGCCGATGTTATAGACCTTGCCCGCCGCCTGCTCGCAGTTCATCAGGCCGATCAGCGCTTCGACGAGGTCGGCCACGTAGCAGAAACAGCGTGTTTGCTTTCCCGTCCCGTAAACCAAAACGGGTTCGTTGTTGAGCGCCATCTGGATGAACCGGGGAACCACCATGCCGTACTGCCCTGTTTGTCTCGGCCCGACGGTGTTAAAAAACCGTCCGATCACCACGCCGAGTCCGTATTGCTGATAATAAGCCTGGCCCAGAAATTCGTCGATGGCCTTGCTGCACGCGTACGCCCAGCGCGACAAGCTCGTGCTGCCGAGCACGAGATCGTCCTCCTCGCGAAAAGGGACCGCCTCGCTTTTGCCATAGACCTCGCTGCTCGAGGCGAGAAGAATTTTCCTGCCGAATGTGTTGGCGATATCCAGCACGATTTCGGTGCCGCCGATATTGGTCTGGATGGTGCGCACCGGGTCCTCGGCGATCAGCCGGACGCCCACCGCCGCGGCCAGGTGGTAAATGACGTCGCTGCGTTCGATCAGGGTCGTCATCAGGACGGTGTTGCGAATGTCGCCGGTGACAAATTCGAAATCGCGATGTCCTTTGAGATGCTCGATATTTTTCAGGCTTCCGGTGCTGAGATTGTCGATGACGGAAACGTGGTGGCCGTCTCTTAAAAGCCGCTCCGTCAGATGGGATCCGATAAAACCTGCACCGCCCGTCACTAATGCTCTCATGGCAACTCCATTCAATTTACTCAGACTGACCGATTTTTGTTGTCATCCCTGCGAAGGCAGGGATCCAGGAACGTAACGAACCAAGTGGATTCCCGCCTTACCGTAAGGCATGGCCAAGCCATCGCGGGAATGACAAATCATTTCATTCGCTTAGCATAATCAACTTCGGGGAATTATCAACACATTCAATCTGTTTAGACTCCGTCCCCGTCGGCTGCGCGGATAGCGAACGCAACCTTCGCAGCGATATCCGGGTATTCCGCAATGGTTTTTTTGTAGGATGGGGCTTGCCCCACCATGATGGATCGGCATGCTTTTACCCGCCCTACGCAGCTATAGCCTAAGTATCGACAAATAAAGAACATAGCTTTAGTGAGAGCTCGTGACTGGATTCACACATGAATATTGTGGTGGGGGCGATAAAATGTTGATTTAAATTCGTTTTCTTACGAAAGGATAAAAGTGATAAAGGTCTTATAAATACATTTGAGAAAACTGGTTTAAATGGGATTATCTGCAAATTTTCAGCCGTAATAGGAGCAGTAGGTTTTGTCGGTTTCCCAGATGGATACGCAGTGTAACGTCGCTTCGTCGAATTTTCCGACGAGCTTGTTCCAGGCGAAGACCGCGATATTTTCAATGGTGGGATTGGTTTTGCGGAATTCGTCGAGGTCGGCGTTCAGATTTTTGTGGTCGATCAGTCTGATCAGTTCCTCATCCACGATTTTCTCGAACTGCCCGATACGGAAGCCATTTTTCCCGGCTGGCATTTTGATCGCGACCTCGACGACGTAGTTATGCCCGTGACCCGTGGGATTCGCACATTTACCGAAGACGTCGAAGTTCCACTCTTCGGAGAAGTCGTCGTTCCAGAGTTTGTGTGTGGCGGCGAATTCGAATTTTTCACTGAAAAAAACCATGTCCGGGTCCTTTGAATCGATCGTTATGTTTCTGGAGGGATTTAATTTCACACTCAGGCGGCTCAATCGGGCGCTGCCTAACGATTCCGCTAATCGCTCCCGGGCGGATACCAGCAGTTCCGCGATGACGGGCAGTCCGATATGCTTGGCTTGGCGGAACTTCCGCCTGATTCGCTCGGCGAAAACCGGCACGGCGAATTCGCGAACGCGCTTGTCGATGTCGGTCACGTTGATCACAAAACCCGTGGCCGGCTCGACCTCGCCGGTGACTTCGGCGGATAATTCGAAAAAGATCGCTAATCCTTCGCCCGCCGGCTTGGAAACGAACGAGTTATAACCGGGTTCGTCCTCCGGAAGAAACGGATTAACTGAGAAGCGCACATGACGGGTGAGTTTGTGCATCAGCGAAATCTCTTTTAACTTTGCTTGTGCATCAGGCTCATGACCTCGCTTCGGCTTCTCGGATCTTTCTTGAAGATGCCGCGAAGCGCCGAAGTCACCATGACCGAGCCGGGTTTTTTGATTCCGCGAATCGTCATGCAGCTATGGGACGCCTCCAGCACCACGGCCACGCCCTGCGGCTTGAGATTCTGCATAATAAAATCGGCAATCTGGTACGCCAGTCTTTCCTGGGTTTGGAGCCGGCGGGCGAAGCAATCCACGATCCGCGCCAGCTTGCTAACCCCAAGGATCATTCCGGAGGGCAGGTAGGCCACGTGAGCGACGCCGATAAACGGCATCAGATGGTGCTCGCAGACGCTGTAAAACGGGATGTCGCGCAGCAATACAATTTCATCACATTCTTCCGTGAAAACGCCGCGAAGATGCGTCTTCGGATCTTCGCGCATCCCGGCCAAAAGCTCAACGTACATGCGCGCCACCCGTTCGGGCGTGCGCTTCAATCCCTCGCGATCCATATCTTCCCCGACGGCCAGGAGAATCTCATGGGCCGCTTTTTCGATCCTGTCGGTATCAACTTTTTTACTCTTTTTACTCATTTCTTTTTCGCCTTTGCCAGGTTAATAAGATACGTCGTCAACAGTCTGACGCCGTAGCCGCTTGCCCCCTCGGAGGTAAATTCGGTCGCCTTCTCGAAGTTCCAGACGCCCGCCATATCGAGGTGGGCCCAGGTTGTTTCGCCGACGAACTGGCCTAAGAACGCCGCCGCGGTGCATGCCCCGCCCCATCGGCCGCTGATGTTTTTCAGGTCGGCGATCTTGCTCTTCATTTCTTTGGCGTATTCCTCGCCGCTCGGCATGGGCCAGACTTTCTCGCCGCAATCGTCTGCGGCCTTTTGTAATTGTTTGGTCAGTCCATCGTTGTTACTCATCAACCCGGCCATGTATTTTCCCAGCGCCACGACGCACGCACCGGTGAGCGTGGCGATGTCGATGATGACGTCGCATTTTTGCTGGACGGCGTAATGCAATCCGTCGCACAGGATCATTCGACCTTCGGCGTCGGTGTTCTGGACCTCGACGGTTTTGCCGCTGTAGGTGTTGATGATATCGCCCGGTCGATAGCTCGTCCCGCTCGGCATATTTTCCGCGGACGGTATAATGCCGAACACGTTCAGGGGCAGTCCCAGTTCCGCCACGGCTTTCATCGCGCCCAGCACCGCCAGGCCGCCGCACTTATCGAATTTCATATCTTCCATGTTTGCGGACGGCTTGATACTAATGCCGCCGGAGTCGAAGGTGATCGCCTTGCCGACCAGGGCAACGGTCGGAAGTACGCTTTCAGCTTTACCGGGGCTGTGTTTTAAAACGATAAATCGCGGCGGGTTCTTAGAGCCTGAGCCGACGGCCAGCACGCCGCCCATGCCTTTGTCGGTCATTTGTTTTTCGTCGAAAATCGTGCAGCTTAACGTCTTCGAGCCTTTGGCTAAATCTTTTGCGACGGCGGCTAATGCGGCCGGGGTGATGACGTTGGCGGGACGGTTGCCCAGCGTCCGGGCGAAGCTTTGAGCCTTGCCGATCGTGGTTCCCCGGGCCAGGCCGGTTTTGAGCTTTTGAAGCTTCGCCGCATCGGTATCGACGAGATCGACTTTGAGCGAATCCAGTCGTCCGTTTTCGCTCTCGGTGATGTATTCGTCGTAACGATAGCCGCCGAAATAGGTTCCTTCGGCGCAGGCCTGTCCCATCATGGCTGCGTCGAGCCGGCCGAACGCCTTGTGCAGCGCCAGGCCGACGGTGGCTGCTTTGGTCTCGACGGATTTTTGGGCGGCGTGGGCGGCCGCCTTGCGAAGCGTGTCGAGCGTGGCCTTTTTCTTTTCGCCGAGGCCGACCAATAGAATCCGCTTGGCGCCCACCTGTTCGTTGCCATAGACCACGGCGCTGGTGCCTTCCTTTGCTTTAAAATCACCCAGGTCGATTAAACGGCTGATGGCGCCGCCGAGTCGGGTGTCGAGCTCTTTATTTATTTTGTCCAGATTCTCCGCGTCGGAAAAGTGTCCGACGGCGAGCATATCGGTTTTACATTGGCTCAAATCAACCTTTTGCGTCTTTAACTCAACTTCAATAATCTCTTTCATGTCCTTT
>JAFGTG010000293.1 GCA_016934255.1 Sedimentisphaerales bacterium | reverse complement strand
TTTTCCAGAGAGTCTATTCTGGCCGTCAGCACATTGCGCTGACCCTCAAACTCTTTTTGCAGAAGGTCTTTCTGGTATTTAGTCTCTAATTCCAAACGCTCGGTACTTTCCTTAACCGCCTTCGCCACGGCGGCTTGAAGTTTCTGGGGAAACTCCGCAACCTGAGCCTGGAGAGATTCAAATTCCTTCTCTCGATCGCTCAATTGTTTTTCCCGTTCGCTGAGTTCTTTTTCCGTTTGCTCTTTCAGGCTCTTCATCTGAAGTTCCAGCGTTAGTTTTTCCGACTGGAGTTTGGCTTTTTCATCTTCGAACTTGTCCCGGGCCAACTGCTGTTCTCGTTCAAAGGCATATTGGTATTCTTCTTTTTGGCGTTTGCGATCCTTCGCCTCTTGCTCTTGCTGTTCCTTCATATGGGCTTGATGGTCCGCTTTTTCTTTTTGCCATTGGAGTTTTGTTGACTCTATTTCCTGTTCCAGGCTGGCTTGATTTTGGGTCATCTCCTCCTCGAATCGGAGTTTTTCCTGACGTTGGGACTCGATCAGGGCGGCTAACGTAGCGGCGGCTTTTTCAATGTCATAGACTTCCTTAAGCTCTCGCTCTTTGATCTCGATGGCCAGTTGAACCTGATCGAATTTGTTTACTTCCGACGCCAGCCTGTCGGTCAATTTGTTCAACATAGTCCCAATTTCCTGTTTGAGCTTGTGGGTTTCCTGAATCACGCCGTCGGCGGAAATACCGGCGACGGCTTTGAGAATAGATTCTTCCTTCTTCTCTTTGAGTTTTTGTTCCGGCTTGAGTTCGCTCTTCTCTTTTTCATGTAATTGTTTGAGCACCTCTTGATAGGCATCAAGAAGCTCTTGTTTGGTATTCCTCATGCTGAGGTCCGAATCTTCTATTTTCTTTTTAGGTGACGGCATGGGTGTCCTCCTGATATGATATGACAGCTTTTCAGCCTCCTTCGTATTAGTGATTTAACCGGATTCGGTAACTATCCAGATTGTAGAGGGGTTTCGAAAAATTTCAATAATAAATTATATTAGGAGGATTAGCGGCCGGGCTTGCTATCGGTCTTCTTTGTCTCGAAAGAGGGTGGATTGTGGTCACAGATGTTGATAATAAGACGTTGCTCGAGATGATAAAAGGAACAAAACGATGAGTCATAAGAAAATTCTGCATCTGATCGGTCTTTTGCTATTTGTTTTGTCGGTTACGCCTGTGGCGCTTGGGGCCGATGAGGACCGTGCCGCGGCGGTAACCATCGAGAATGGCCTTTTACGCATTGGTTTGGATCGGCAAGACGGAAAGCTGCTGGAATTCGTTGATTTTGGTACGAAGTACAACCATTTGGGTGACAGTCCATCCCCCGGTGGGCTTTGGGAATTGGATGTGCTCGTTGAAGGTCAACCGACGGTGCTGGCCCCGGCGCAATCGGGATCGTTCCAATGGAAGATTCTTCCGCAGGGACAAACGCTGAAGTTGACCTGGGACGGCTTCACGCATCCAGGCACAGCAGGTTGCAAAGTTGAAGTGACGGTGCGGTTGGATGCCGGCGCGCCGGTGAGCCGGTGGAAGATCGACGTGGCCAAGCCGTCCGGGCTTGCCCTGCGTCGAATCCACTTTCCACGAGCGTTCGGATTCCGTAAGCAACCGAACGAGCGGCTTGCCGTGCCGGCCTGGCTGGGACAATTGTCAACCGATCCTCGCCGTTTACTGCGCGGTCAGGACGGCCGGGGTCGACGTCTTGCCTGGGGTTACCCGGATCTATTGAGCGTACAATGCCTGGCGTATTACAACGATGGCGGGGACGGATTCTACGCCGCATGTGACGACACGGCCGCCCTGAGAAAAACATTCGCCTTCTGGGGCGCGACCGACGATCAGGTCCATTTTGAAACGGTCCACTACCCGGAAAACGAAGCAGCCGGTGAAGATCGTTATGTCCTTCCATACAACGTGCTGCTGGGCACGTTTCAGGGCGATTGGATTACTGCGGCCGAACGCTATCGAGCATGGGCAGTGCATCAGCGATGGGCTAAAGAGAGCCGGCTTCGACGGGGTCTTGTTCCTCAGTGGCTTCTGGATACCGGCGCCTGGATTTGGAATCGAGGCCGTTCGCCGGGGGTGCTCCCGCCTGCCGTCGCGCTCCAAAAACGCCTGGGCCTGCCGGTGAGCGTTTTTTGGCACTGGTGGCACGGCTGCCCGTACGATATTGGTTTTCCTGAATACCTTCCCCCGCGAGAAGGAACCGAAGCGTTCAAGCAGGCCGCGGCACGCGCCCACGACGAGGGCGTGCGGTTCATTGTCTATATGAACCAGAGGGCTTGGGGGATGAGCACGCGAAGCTGGAAGGACGAGGGCGCCGAACGGTTCGCCGTCAAGGAGCCGGATGGGAAGGTCCGTCCGGAGGTTTACAATATCTTCAACGGGCAGGCACTCGCGTCCATGTGCTTGGCGACATCGTTCTGGAGAGACAAGTACGCCGGATTGGCCGAAGAGGCATTCAAGGACTTGGGCGTGGACGGAATCTACATGGATCAGGCGTGCAGTCATCGCGCCTGTTACGATCCCAACCACGGCCATCCGGTGGGAGGTGGAGATTCGTGGATGAAGGGATTCCGCACGCTGTCGAACGACATCCGCACGCGGTGCAACGCCGACCGCCGGATCGTATTGGCGGGCGAGGGATGCGGAGAGGCCTGGCTTCCATACCTGGACTTGATGCTCACTCTGCAAGTCAGCCGGGAACGCTACTCATCGCCGACCGATCCGTGGGACGTGATCCCGTTTTTCCAGGCTGTTTACCACCCGTACGCCGTCACCTACGGAAGTTACTCGTCGCTGACCATGCCTCCGTACGACGACCTTTGGCCGGCCCAGTTCGCACCCAGGGAGCCTTTGGTCCTCCTGGACCGTAAGTATTCCCGGCAGTTCTACCTGGAGCAGGCCCGTGCGTTCGTCTGGGGTCAGCAGCCGGCGCTGGCCAACTTCCGCACCGAGCATTTCGACCAGCGGCCTGAGGAGATCGAGTACGTGATGCGTCTGGCTAAGGTGCGCAGCCGCGCGATGAAATATTTGCTCCACGGAGAATTTCTTCGTCCTCCCAATCTTGATGCGCCCGAAGTCACGTCCGATTTCTCGCGATTGTCGATTTATGCAGGTCAGAAGAGCCGGTTGACGTCCTACCGGAAACGTCATCCACTGGTGATTGCCGGCGCCTGGCGCGCTACCGATGGCGACGTGGGAATCGCACTGGCCAGCATCGCTGACCGGACGCTTCCACTATCCCTGGCGCTCGACTGGGCGTACTACCGTTTGCCGAACCAGGCCCGTGTGTATCGAATCGACGAAACAGGCCGACACCCCATCGGACCGCTCCCCGGCGATGCCTCTCCGCTAAAACTGGAGCTGCCCGCCCGCCAGGCATTGATTGTCGAATTCACCAGGGATTAGCCCGCATTTCTCATAGCTTTGGTCAGAACCGGTAGGGTGTGCACGGCACACCAATTTCTTTCCACGGATGCGTTTCCGGATCGACATGGCTTAATCTTTGAGCCGGAACTTATTAAGGTGTGCGGTACCCTACCAACTTCGCGGGCAAGATGCCCGCGAGACTAAAGGGCGAGACGCCCTCGCTACTTGAAATAATCGGGCTCGTTGCCGTGTTTCCATTTGATGTTGCAGCCGATACTGGGTTTTTGTTTGGTTGGAACGTCTTCGCCTTCGAGAACGGCATCCAGGGCGGTTCTCAAATCCGCGCCGGTGATGGGGATATCGTTGCCCGGCCGGCTGTCGTCCATCTGACCTCGATAGACGAGCTTATGATCGGCGTCGAATAAAAAGAAGTCCGGCGTGCAGGCGGCATGGTAGGCTTTCGCCACTTCTTGCGTTTCGTCATATAGATAGGGAAAAGTGAGTTCCTTTTCTCTCGATAATTGAGCCATCATCTCAGGACGGTCATCAGGATAGCTTTCGACGTCGTTCGAGTTGATCGCGACGACGGCGAGACCTTTGGCCTGATATTCTGGAATCAAATCGACGAGATCATCGATAATATGCTTTACGAAAGGACAATGGTTGCACATAAAAATCACCAACAAGGCCGGTGATTCCCTGTAATCCTCAAGCGAAACGAGATTGCCTTCGGTGTCCGGCAGGCGAAAATCCGGGGCGACGGTCCCTAACGGTAGCATGGTCGATGGAGTTCTTGCCATGATGTACCTCCTTTTTATAAGAGCAATGTGAGTTCTGTAAAATTGAAGGTTAGGCATATATTATTTAAGAAAACCTTCTTTCGGATTTTCTTAAAATAATTGTTTATTTTATGATAACACATTATCGAGTAATTTATTTGTAGAAAGAAAAAATCAAGAAAACAATTTTTTCTTTCTAAAAGTATGCCTAACCTTCAATTTTACAGAACTCGTAACAACCATAGTTAAGGTCTATCCCCCTGTGCTCACACTCGTTGCGACAAGCACAACTCAAGGGCTGTCCTGAGGACTCCTTACGGAGGACGCCCTCGCTACGTGACCTTTACGACGATCTTGCCGAATTGTTCACCCGCTTCCATTCGGCTCATCGTCTCTCGTATCTCTTCGAGAGATTTAACCGAGTCCATGACGGGCTTGAGCTTCGCCGCCTCGACGGCCCGGAGCATCTGCCGAACGTCCTCGTTCGAACCCATCGTCGAGCCCATCACCGTTAACTGGTTCCAGTACAACGCCCGCAAATCGGTTTCCGCTTGCAAACCTGTGGTGACGCCGCACAGAACGATTCGTCCGCCTCGCCGGACGACGCCGAAATTCGTGCTCCACGTGGCCGCTCCGACCGAATCCATAACGATATCCACGCCGCATCCTTTTGTGATATCTTTTATTGTCCCGATCAAATCATCAATGGCTTGATAATTGACGACGTGATCGGCGCCTATGGCTTTAGCCCTGGAGAGCTTCTCATCTGATGAGGACGTGACAATGACTTCGGCGCCGGCCAGCTTCGCCAATTGAAGCCCGGCCAGCGCGACGCCGCCTCCGATGCCGTGTATGAGCACCGTCTCACCGGCGCGCAGGCCGGCGCGGGTCATGAGCATGCGCCACGCCGTTTGATAGGCTAAAGGAAGCGCCGCCGCTTCGTCGAAACTCAAATGGTCCGGTTTCGGATAGACATTCTGGAACGGTACGGCTACTTTTTCAGCGAACGTGCCGGGCCGCGACATTCCCACGATTCCGAAAGTCAAACATTCGCTCTGCTGGCCCCGACGACAACTTTCACAACAGCCGCAACTTAATCCCGGATTCACTATGACTTCGTCGCCGATGTTGATTCCGTGTGTTTTCGGCCCGACTTCCGCAATGACTCCGGCGCCATCGGAACCTAAGACGTGCGGCATGTCGAGTTGAACGCCCGGCCTGCCTTTGCGGATCCAGATATCGAGGTGGTTCAGCGCCGCCGAGCGGACCTCCAGCACGACGTCGCCCTCGCCGACCTTCGGATCGGGAAACTCGCCTACTGTCACACAGTCCACGCCTCCGTGTTTGTGTATCATGGCCGCTTTCATTGCAGGCACCTCCTGAAATGGATCGGTTTGCTCTTATTCACATCGTTCGCTTGATTTCATTAATTGATAACAGTGTACCAGTATTCCGAACCACAGACAAGAGAACTTTACGAAGGGCAGCGGCTTTAAATAGAAGCTTGGGGATGGCTGTTGTTTACCATCCCCAATACTCCTTGCTTGTGCAGCACCAAAAGGCGTTTTATGGAGGGAAATTTCGTTCCCGCGTGAGCGGGGAACTTGAGGGTGCCACTCAAGCTATTTTTGTTCCTCCAGGATGCCCATGCCGCTGCGGTCCGGATAGGCCGGTCGTTTGGCCGGGACATAAGGATTCTTCTTCAGTTCGTCCAGCATATGCTCGACGGCCGCGTCGATTTGCGGATCGCTGCCATCGACCATCAGGGCAGGATCATCCACGACTTCGATATCGGGATCGACACCGTGACCTTCCATCGTGAGAGTACCATCGGTTTCGTAAAAGGTAATGAAAGGCACCGTGATGCGCCCCCCGTCAATGAACGGCGGATTCTTGGCAATACCGATGACGCCGCCCCAGGTGCGCATGCCGATGAGTTTGCCCAGCCCGGCTTTGCGAAACAGGTACGGGAAAATATCGCCGCCTGAGCCGGCTTCGCCGTTGATCAACATGCACTTGGGACCCTGGTGGCTCAAGGTCGGGACGCGCCAGTCATTTTCATAACGCTCGAACAGGTGCAGGTAGATGGGGCGATTCAATAGCTCGATATAACGGTCGGCGATGTTGCCGCCGCCGTTCCATCGCTCGTCGATGATGAGCGCGTCCTTGTTCATCTGGCCGTAGAATTGACGGAACAGTTCGCGTTGTCCCCGGTTGCCGGTATCCGGGACGTAGATATAGCCCACCCGGCCGCCGGATTTTTCATCGACATATTTGCGATTGCTCTCCACCCAGTGACGATACCGCAAGTCGAATTCCGATCCCAGAAGTTTCACGACGACGTTCGTTGCCTTTTCGGGATCGGGCTCGGCCCCGACGGTTAGCGTCACCGTCGCGTCGGAAAGCCCCTCGAAGGCTGCCCAGGGCGCTTTAGATGTATCGACCGGTATGCCGTTGACTTTGAACAGATACTTACATTGCTCGCGTTTCTCCTTGTCCAGATAATAGAGCGCCGAGCGGGCGTCCGTGTCCCATATGCCGCCTTCATAGACCTTGGCGATGCGGTAATATCCCTGGTCCAGCTCGAAATCCACACCGAGATACCCGGTGGATTCCCAGGGGCCGTAATCCATGTCACCGCCTCCGTAGTAGGTATGGCCCGCGTTCACCTCGCTGATCATCTCGGAAATAACGTACCCGACGTCCCGGCGGGACACGCAATCGTCCAGCATGGCTTCGTATTGCTTTCGCACGGCGGGCCAATCCACCTGGTGCATGTGGGGATCGTAGAAGTAGTCGCGCATAAATCGCCACGCATCGGCGAAAATCTGCCGCCATTCCTCCCGCGGCTCGATCACGACGTCCATCGGCCGGGTAACCACCTGATCTTCGATTTTCTGGCCCGGCTTGGCGTCGATAATGCCCATTTTGCCTTCGCTGCTCACGAGGAGCTTTTTGCCATCCGGTGTCATTTGCACGAAATTGACCTTCTTCAGGATCGTTTTCTCTTCGTGTTTCTCATCATTGGGATCGAAATATTGAAGCTCGCTACCGTCCCCGCGCCGCAGGTAGATGATGTGGTTTTTATCGTTGACGGCCATATACCCAAATCCGCCGCGCTTGACGGGCAGGCGATAAGCCCGCGCTTCCATGTTCTCCAAGTCGATTTTGACGGGCTTGGGCTTATCCTTCTCTTTCTTTTCCTTTTTATCTTCCGACTTCTTTTCGCCCTCGTTCACGTCTGCCTCTTCGTCTTCTTTCTCGCCGTCTTTCTCTTCTACATTGTTAGGATCTTCTTTGCACTTCTCTTCTTCATCTTTTTCCTCCTCTTCGTCTTTCTTTTTATCCTCGTCGTCCTTCTTCTCGTCTTTTTCTTCCTTTTTTATTTCTTCTTCGTCGCTTTTCGGTTTAAGAGGATTAGTGACATCCACCCGCAAGGGGATGGCGTGCAGGACGGAGGTATCCTCATAGATAAAGGTGAGTCCGGAGTCGGCGTAACTGGGGTGCGAGATTTCACGCTGGCTGAAGAAGTACAGGAAATCTCCCTTGCGGTCGAACGTCGGGAGGTAATCCATGAACATGCCGCTGGTCACCTGGTGGATCTCATCCTCTTGAACGTTATACAGCATGACGACGTTCATGTTGTCCAGGTTGGGGCGGTTGTAGGCCAGCCACTGAGAATCGGACGACCAACTGAAATGCATAGGGACGCCCCAGTTCCATCCCGTAATATTGACGCGGTCGAAGTAACGAACCTGCCGTTTCTCGACGTTGAACACGTAAAACTTGGTTTCGTGATCGACCAGGAGCATCCATTTTGAATCGGGCGACCATGTTGGCTGATAACGATACCCGGCCCCCAGGGACGTGACCGTTTCCGGTTTGCCCAGCCCGTCGGCGGGCTGCATCACAAGCTCGTTCTCCCCGGATTCATCCGAGAAGTAGGTGATCCATTTACCGTCCGGGCTCCAGGACGGCTCGCGCTCGGCGAAGCCGCTCGTGCGGGTCAGGTTGCGCGGCGCGCCGTTCTTAGCGGGCAGCGACCAGATGTCGCCCCGGCTTTGAACCAGGACGCGTTTGGCATTCGGAGAGACATAGCGATCCGAACCTCCGCTCACGTCTTTGCGAATCGGCCGGAGTTTCGGGCGTGCGCCGGGAACCGAGATATTCACCGGCGTCGATCGTTCCGTGGATAAATCCAACAAATAAAGCTTTGCATCGTATTCGAAGATGATCTCGCCTTTGCCATCCGGGCCGGGGCCGTTCGAGGGCCATTTCACGTCGTAGTTTTTAAAGCGGGTGATTTGTTTCCGCTTATTCGTTTCCAGATCGTAGCACCAGATATTCAGGCGATGATTCGGCCCGGCGTCTGAAAGGTAGTATATCTTCTTGCCTTGCCACAGGGGTATCGTATCGGTTCCTTCCCAATCCGTGATTTTCTTCGACGTATGACCGTCCAGATGGAAAAGCCAAATGTCGGACGCCCACCCGCCGCGATAACGCTTCCAGGTCCGGAAGTCGCGATTTCGGGGCGTGTAGGCGAGCCACTGGCCGTCTTCAGAAATGACGCCGTAGCCGCCGTAAGGGACGGGCAACCGGTCCGGCAGGCCGCCGGCTTCCGGAACCGAAAACAATTGGGTTTGCCGGCCCGATCCTCCCAGACCGTTCATCGCAAAGACGAGCCGGTCGTCGAACGTCCAGTCGCAGAGACGCTCCCCGCTGGAATGATATGTCACTCGCTGGGGGATGCCACCTTTGACGGGCACGGTGTAGATGTCGTTGTTCCCGTCGTAATTGCCGTTGAAGGCGATCGTGTATCCGTCGGGGCTAAATCGCGGGAACGACTCGCCGCCGGGCGGGCTCGCCAACGGTGACGCGACACCGCCCGAGCGGGGGACCACCCAGATATCGTCCGCGTAAACGAACGCGATATGCGTCTCGCTGACATCCGGATAGCGCATCATGCCGGCGTGGGGCTGAACGTCGGCGTACGTCACCGGCGCATAGAAAAACGACAGTACCAGCAAACAGAAATGGGACGGGAGGGACGTGGAAATCGCTCTCATGATCGTGATCCTTATTATGTTAAGTTGTTCGAATAAAGATGTTATCTCAATAAGAGAACATCGACCGTTTGCGTTTCGCGTCTTGAGCCATTTTACTTACACCGGATGGGCACAAAACGAGGGGATTCAACAGGGGGGACACACGGGTAATTCAGGGATTTCACACACCTTGTTCGGCTTGTCCAAACTGTGGTCAAAAAAGTTCGACTATCTTCCCGCACTCGTAACACATTGCCCGACTTAGCCCCGATAATGACAATTCCCGCTGGGAAGAGTTTTTTTTTACCCAAATTAAAAAGTTTATTTCTTCAGGCGAAACAACCGAATTTCATTTGACTCGTTGGGCCTGGCCACCTCCGCATATACCCAGATTTCATCATCGACGTGCATCCAATGAGAATAGCGCCACGTATGAAAATGCTCGCTTGGCGTCGTACTGATAACCAGCGGCGAATCTGGTGTCAGATCGATCACTTTATGAAGGTCGAACGTGAAAGCTAAACCGGTGGCGATGTTATACACCGGATCATACCAGTCGTTGTTCGATCCCTCATAAATGAACAGATAGCCGACGCCCATCGGCAGGACACTGGCCGGACGCACATAGAAATCGTGCCAGCCCTCGAGGTCCATAATCGGCTGATACGGACTTCCAACCGGCTCCCATTGCTCGCCGTCCCGGCTGCGAAAGTGAAAGAGCCGCTCCGTCCGGCGAATCTCACCGATGACATAACAATGGTACGCTCCCTCGGCGTAGAGAATAAAGGGATCCTTATATCCACTCACAATCACATCTCGGTCGTACGTTTTCGGGAAAGGTGCAATAACCATTTTGGCAGAAGAAGGTTTAAATCGTGTGGGATCATCGGCATCGGCAAATTTTATAATACTCCAGGGGCCTTGTTTCCACGGACCGCAACCGTAAAGTTTGAACCTTCCGGTTTGCGGATCTATCAACAATGCGGGGCGCTCGAAACCCGGTATGGGGACATCTTCTCGTTTAATGCAGTGAACTTGTTTGAAATGAATCCCATCCTCGCTTCGCAGGATGCGAATCTCATATCCCCTTAATCCCCGAGGCGCATCGGCCGTCCTCATCCGGCAGGCCAGCCAGAAGATTCCTTCACGATCTCGGACCACGGAGGGAGCGCCCGCCCACCATTCTGCGTCGTTCTTGTCCGGTTTCAGAATCACTTCATAATCCTGGAACTTCTGCGGGACACTTCCGAAGATGTCTTTGACTTCAGGCACAAGACGGGCAAAGTCGGTATCACGACTAAACCCGATACCGGACATTCCTAATAGAAATATAACAATAAGTATTAAATCGTCTTGAACCCGACATGTCATATCTGTTCGATTTTCTCTTCTCATAGCTTGTCCCCTTGATCGATTGTGAAATTCTTCTATCGGGATATCCATCCAATTGACAGTTTATATTATCATATCACCATTCTGACCGACGATCATGGAATTAGTTTGAGGATGGAAAGTAATTTTGCTTGCAATGAAGGCCCATCCGGTGTACATTAACTTCAAATGTCTTGATGCCAACGTAGCTCAACGGTAGAGCTCTGGTTTTGTAAACCAGTGGTTGTCGGTTCGAATCCGACCGTTGGCTTTTGCGGAAAAGT
>JAFGTG010000292.1 GCA_016934255.1 Sedimentisphaerales bacterium | reverse complement strand
TAGCCCGGTTCCATGATCGAATAAATGCCGTCGGTCGTATGGCAGGCCATATCGCCCAGGGCGCCGGAACCGAAATCGACGACGCCTCGCCAGTTGAAGGGATGGTAGGGACCGCGATTATTCCTACGACCTCTCCCGCCAGTCTCCTTGGGACCGGCATAGGGCCGCATTGGAGCTGCGCCGATCCATGCTTCCCAGTCGAGGGTGTCGGGGACCGGACTGGTATAATCCGGACGGTCGCCGCCCTGGGGCCAGATGGGACGATTCGTCCAGGTGTGAAACTCGGTGATATCGCCGACCGCGCCGGCCTTCACGTATTCGTAGGCACGACGCCATCCCTCACCGGCATGGCCCTGGTTGCCCATTTGAGTGACGACCTTGGGATTCTTGGCGTAGGCGGCCGCCAAAAACTGCGCCTCGCGGACCGACCAGGTTAGCGGTTTTTCCGTGTAGCAGTGGATGCCCATGGAAACTGCGGTCATCGTTGGGGCAAAATGGGTATGATCCGGTGTTGCTACGAAAACCACGTCCAGATCCTTGCCGTGTTTTTCAAAGACTTTCCGCCAATCCGTATATCCGGCCGCTTGCTCCCAGCCTTTCTTGCCGTGAACACCGCCCCAGTAGGTCTTATCGACCTCGGCGAAGGCGATGCACTGGCAACCTTCGCCATGGGCCGCACCCGTGTGTGCCCCGGCCCGGCCGCCGACGGCGATAAATCCCACCTGGAGTTTTTCATTGAGTCCCTGGGCCCGGATCAGGCGCGGGAAACCCATCGTACAAGCGGTTCCGAAAGCCGCACTGCGCTTGACGAACTGACGACGTGTAATGTTCGACATGATCTTGTCTCCTAAACTTTTTAAAAATGACTGAATCTAAGGGCAACATCTAATTCGTTGCCAATTCAGGGGCTATATTATCCTTCGGACGACGATCATGCAAGCTCTATTTAGGGGATTCTCATGGACTTGTGTTCTTGACGTTATAACACATATCGAGTACTTTCTTAGTTGTAAGAGCTGGCCAAGTCCGGAAATGAACGGGACCAGCGGGATAAATTTATGTGAAGTGTGATAACTATGCCTTAAAGGTTTAATTTATCAGGAGGTCAAATATGAGTAAAGAAAGAGTGGGTTTGAACCGGCGGCGTTTCCTCAAAACCGCAGTGCAGGCCGGAGTTTGCCTGAGTATGCCGCAATTCATCCCGGGTACGGCACTCGGTAAGAGTGGCAGTGTGGCCCCGAGCGAACGGATCATTTTAGGCGCTATCGGAATCGGGGGACGCGGAAGGTACGTGCTGGGCTGCTTCCTGCGGGAACCGGATTTAAGGTGCGTCGCCGTCTGTGACGTGCGGGGCGATAATCGCCAGCGTGCCAAAGATATGGTCGATACCCAGAACGGCAACAAGGATTGTACGCCCTACATCGACATGCGCGAATTGCTCGCCCGTGAGGATATCGACGCCGTGCTGATCGCGACGGGACCAAATTGGCATGCGACAGCCGCAACGATGGCCGCGAAAGCGGGCAAAGACGTGTATTGCGAAAAGCCCTGCACGAAGAACATTGCCCAGAGCTTACAGTTGGCGGATATCTTTCGCCGTACGGCTCGTGTCTTCCAGGCGGGTACGCAGCGTCGTAGCCTGCCGAACTTCGCCTATGCCATCGAGCTGGCCCGGACCGGCAAGCTCGGTCCCCTTGAAACGCTTCACGCTCACCCCGGCGGTCTCGGAACTCAGATGAGCGGGTGGCTCCCGGCCGAGCCCGAACCGCCCCGAGATCAAGTGGACTGGGACATGTATCTCGGACCGGCTGCCTGGAGACCTTACACCAGCAAACTGATGAGCGCCTTCCACTTCGAGAAAGGCGGCGGACTGACCGGGGGCGGGTGCCTCGAATGGGGGTCTCACTGCGTTGACTTGTGCCAGTGGGCCAACGACGCCGACGATACGGCGCCCGTGGAATACGAGCCGGTCGGCAATCAGTTGCACGCTCGCTACGCCAACGGCGTCAAACTCGTATTGCGTAACGATGGCTGGCTGCCGTTGGGTTCGTGCCCGGTTCGTTTCGAAGGCAAAACCGGTTGGATCGAGACAGGCGACGATGCGGAACTCGTCGCGAGCTCCCAATCGCTGCTTCTCAGGAGGGGGACCAAGATACCGGGCTATCCCGCCGACTTCCACGTGCGGAACTTCCTCGATTGCGTCAAGACGCGGGCGTTGACCCGGGCCAATGCCGACGCGGCGTGCTGGGCGCATATCGCCTGTCATGCAGCGAATGTTGCCCTGTTCCTGAATCGCAAGGTCAGGTTTGACCCGAAGAAGTGTGAATTCATTGACGATGAGCAGGCCAACCGGTTGCGTTCCGAGGCCTTGCGCGAACCCTGGCGGATATAGCGTCCGATCTTTCGAAATAAACCATATATACGAAGAGGTCAATCATGATAGTCAAAAAACAATATTCGTTCTGGTGTATTATTCTCATCGTGGTCGCCGCGTTGAGTGGGATCGTTGCTCAGGCAGAGGACGTAAAAGAGGGCGACTTGATTGCCATACTGCAGTCCAATGCCCCTCAAGCTGAGAAAGCAATTACTTGCAAGCAATTAGCCATCTACGGCAGTGAGGAAGCCGTTCCCGTCCTCGCACCGTTGTTAGCGGATAAGGAACTGGCGTCATGGGCGCGGATTGCGCTTGAAGCGATCCCCGGTCCCGCGGCCGACATGGCTCTGCGTAACGCACTGAGTCGGTTAGAGGGTCGGCTGCTTATTGGCGCCATTAATTCGATTGCCGTGCGTCGTGACGTTCAGAGCGTCGATCCCCTTATCAGGAAACTCGATAATAGCAATGCCGACGTTGCATCGGCCGCCGCCGTGGCATTGGGGCACATCGGCGGCGAGCAGGCGGCCAAGGCCCTGGCGTCATCCTTAGCTGACTCTCCGGCCGGTGTTCGTTCGGCGGTGGCTGAAGGGTGCGTTTTATGTGCGGAGTGGTTCCTGGCCCATGACAGGCCAGAGGATGCCGTTAAACTGTACGACGCGGTTCGCCAGGTGGATGTGCCCAACCAGAGACATTTGGAAGCCATTCGCGGTGCTATTCTGGCCCGTAGGATGGACGGCGTGCCTCTTTTGGTCGAACAGTTGGAATCGCAAGATAAAAACAGGCTTGGCGTCGGATTACGTACGGCTCGCGAGCTTCCCGGTCGCGACGTGACCGAGGCATTGGCCGTCGAGCTGGACCGCTTGAGCTCGAACCGGCGCCCTCTACTGTTGCTGGCCATCGCCGATCGCAAAGATTCCGCAGTTCTTCCTGTCGTTCACAAAGCGGCACAGGGCGGTCCGAAGGATCTGCGCCTCACGGCTATCAACATCCTGATCGATCTGGGTAATGTTTCATGCGTGTCGGCTTTGCTGGAGGCGGCGACCGAAGGCGATACCGAGTTGGAGCAAGCCGCCACGGAAACGCTGATCAGATTACCCGGCAAAGAGGTGGATGCCGATTTGCTGGCCCGTCTTCCGCAAGCGAGAGGTAAATTAAAGCAGGTTCTGATCGAACTGGCCGGCCAAAGACAAATCAGCGAGGCTCTCCCTCCGGTTGTATCGAGTCTGAGTGAAAGTGATGCCGGGATTCGCAATGCGGCCATCCAGACCGTTGGAATCATCGGCCAGGATCCACAAATAGACGATCTCGTCAAACTGCTTCAAAAGACGGATAACTCCGGGGAAAGGGATAGCATCGAGAAAGCTCTGCTTGCCATCAGCGGTCGTTGCGGCGTGAAGTGCATCCCGCATCTTCGACCCCTGACGCAAAGCCGTGACAACGACCTCCAGATGATCGGGCTGCATGCGTTGGCCATTGTCGGCGGACCTGATGCGCTGGCGATTGTCAAATCCGC
>JAFGTG010000291.1 GCA_016934255.1 Sedimentisphaerales bacterium | reverse complement strand
GAGGTCGAGGTCGATGTCCCGGCGACCGTCGTCATCAACGAACGCACGGGGACTATTGTCGTCGGAGAAAAAGTCGGTATCTCCGCGGTGGCGATTTCTCAGGGTAGCCTTGTGGTTAGAATCAAAGAAAGCGAACATGTTTTCCAACCGACGGCGCCTTTTTCCAACGCCGGAACGACGGAAAAGGTTCCAGATACGTCGATCGGCGTGGAAGAAACCAAAGCGCACCTGATTACCGTGCCGCGTTCGGTGACTGTTTCCGATCTGGCCAAGAGCCTCAACGCCATCGGAGCCTCACCGACGGATTTGATCGCGATATTCAATGCCTTAAAAAAGGCCGGGGCACTTCAAGCTAAACTGATCATTATGTAGGAGACGTTCCGTGGATAGTGCCAAGTTAATCCTAACCGAATCCGTCAGCCCCCCTGATCCCTTGGGACAACTCGACACCTCGAGTCTGAATGGCGCCTCGGAAAAAGAAAAAGAGAAAATAGCCAAAGATTTTGAATCGGTCCTGCTCAATAAGCTGTTAGGTGAAATGCAAAACTCCATCGGGGAATGGGGTTTTGAGAAAAGTAGCTCCATCAAGCAGGTGGAGGGGATTTTCTGCATGTTCCTTGCCCGCGATGTCGCCAGCAACGGCGGAATTGGGTTGTGGAAGGACATATACAGCTTTTTAACCAACACCAATCAAGCCAATACGTCGGCCAATCCATTGGATACGGAGATATGAAAACGATCGCAATCGCAATAGAAGAAAAAGTCGATGCACTGCTTGCTTGCCTGGATAAAGACATTCAGCTTTTACAAAAAGGTCTATCACGGCTCGACGAGCTACGTGGATTGGTCATCAGACGCGACGACGACGCTCTGGGCAAACTGCTCGAGACGATCCAGGTGGAAGCGAACGATCGTCAACGCCACGAACAAAGCCGGCAATCCACACGCCGGGAATTAGCGATGGCCCTCCGGTATGAGCCGAGACAAATGACGCTAACGGCGCTAGAAACCCTTTTGCCCAAAGACAAAAAGGATCAGATCACCGAGAGAAAAGCAGAGATTCAATCACTCGTCATGAAATTCCGAAAGGAACATTTAAAGACCGTTTTGCTTTTGTCCGAATGCGCCAGATTTAACAATCTGCTTTTAAAGAGTATCTTTAATCTTGGTAAAGTCGAAAGCTTCAGTTACAACAAGAACGGCTCAACAAAACGACAAACGGATGTAACTCTGATCAATTTCCAGTTGTAATAGTCCATCTTATATATTCTCCGAGTTTGAGGCTTTTCCTAAAAGTTGAATGATCGGATAAATGAAAACTGATTCTTAACCGAGCGAAAGTATGGATTATCATATAGCCTTAAGCGGACTGAACGCGGCCCAGAAGGCGTTAGAAGTTATCGGTAATAATATTGCCAACGCCGCAACCGAGGGCTATCACCGCCAGGCCATCGAATTAACTCCCATAAATTCACTAAACGATTCGGATCAGATCGGGGAAGGCGTCGAGGTCGCCGAGATCACCCGATTGATTGACACCTTTCTACAAGATGAAATCCTCCAGCAGCAATCCTCATTAGGCCAGGTATCGCAAGAACTTGACATCCTGAGCACGGTCGAAACGGTATTCGGAGAATTATCAGATAGTGAAGGTTTAAATGCCGCCATTGACGAGTTTTTCAACACATTGCAAGAGCTGTCTGCTCATCCGACAGATGTCATCTATCAAAGTCAGGCCGTGAGCGCCGCGGAAACTATGACGGCTCAATTTCGAGTCCTGGGAGAGTATTTAACAAAATTAGAAAGCCAGATTACTTTAGAAGCGGAGAATACGATCGAACAAGCGAACACGCTCATTAACCAAATAGGCGAACTCAACGGCCTTATTCATCCACAAGAAACAAGCGGCCTACAAGCCAATAGCTCGAAAGACCAAAGGGATCAACTGATTTCCGAATTATCCCAGTTGATTGATATCGAAATGATTCGTCGAGACGACGGCGTTGTTGACGTAAGTATCGCGGGGATCCCTGTCGTTAGCGGCGCCAAGACGTTTGAACTGGAAGCAGGCTTTGAAGACAACCTCGATCTAAGCCTCAGCATTGCCGGCAAGACGATTAATAATACGAACCTACAGGGGGGACAGCTTACCGGTTTGTTCTCGTTGAAAAATGAAATCATCTCCGATCTCCACGACGATCTGGATACGCTGGCCAACGCTATTATTCAACAAGTGAATGAATACCACGTACAGGGAATAGGGTCCGACGGATCATTTACTGAGTTGACGGGCTGGTCCATGGCAAGCGAAGATCTGGCCGATTTCGATCCACCGTTATCCGATGGTACGATAAGTATAAGGGTCACGAATACCACAACCGGAGAAACGACACGAACGACGATTTCCGTCGATACAGCAACCGATTCGTTAACGACCTTAGCCAATAAAATTGATGCCATCCCGGGCCTGAGCGCCTCTGTATATGACTCGAGGCTCCATATCCAAGCCGATACGAATTATGCGTTCGATTTCCTGCCCAGCGTTCTTGAGAGCCCGACAGCGAGTGATTTTACCGGGACGACATCGCCTCCTACCGTATCCGTTTCCGGGATTTATACGGGCACGGAAAATCAAACCTTCACGTTCACGGTCTCAGGCACTGGCTCCGTCGGGAACGGCACCCTGCAAATCACCGTGACGAACGGCGACGGCGAGACGGTGAAAACCCTGAACGTAGGCTCCGGCTATCCGGCGGGAGAGACTCTCGACTTGGGCAACGGCATCAAAATCGCTCTCAGCACCGGCGACCTGGCCGATGGCAATACGTTTGAAGTCGATGCATTTGCCGAGACGGATACGTCGGGTGTTTTAGCCGCAGTGGGACTCAATACGTTTTTCTCCGGTAACTCGGCGGCAAATATGACGGTGAGTATGGACATCATCGATTCACCGGGCCGTATCGCAACGGCCCTGGGATCGGATGGGACGGATAACACAAATACCCTGCGAATGCAAGAAACGCAGAATCTCGCTATCGACAGTTTGAATTCCATGACACCCGGGGAATTTTATCGTCAATTGGTAACAGATACGGGCCAACTTATCTCCGTCAGAGAGATACGCCAGGACAGCCTCGAAGCAATACTCCAAAACCTGGCCAATCAGGAAAGTGAAATCAGTGGTGTCGATGTCAATGACGAAGCCGCCCAGATGCTGGTCTTCGAGCAAATGTACAATGCAATGGCAAAATACCTCACCACGGTTCAGGTATTAAACGCAACCCTAATGGAAATCGTATAAGAATTCGTCAATGGACTGCGTAAAGCACAACATACAATCGATAGAGGACTTATGAGCGGCACCATTAACACAATCTATAACAACGTCAGCTACGCTTTACATGTGAATTCCAAAGCATTGGTCCAGCTACAGGAACAGGCTTCGACCGGTTCACTCATCAATCGAGCCTCTGACGATCCTTCGACCGCCTATCGTATCTTAGAATTGAATTCTCAGAAAACGTCCCTGGAAGAATATACGAATATCATCGAGGAAACGTCCAATTTCCTGGAAATGTCATCCAGTGTGATTGATAGCATCGCCTCCACTATTTCAGAGGCGCAAACACGTTTGACCCAAATTGTCAGCGGTGTTTACAGCGATGAATCAAGAGAATCGACGGCCGAAGGCATAAACGATTTGTTGGAGCAGATCGTCTCATTAGCGAATACGAAGTATAACGGTGAATATATCTTTGGAGGTGGCTATTCAGCTTCAGAGCCCTATTCAGCCCAGCGAACGGATGGAGAAATAACGCGGATCACGTACCAGGGTAATGACGAGAGTCGAAACATCGAGATCGCTCCCGGCGTACAATCGTCGGCTTTCTATGTCGGCGCCGATCTTTTTCAATCCGATGATCGGTGTGAACCGACGTTAATCAGCAACACTGGCGTCCAAGCGGGCACAGGAACGTCAAGCGTTCAAGGTAGTCAATGGTTGACCATCACCGGCACGGCGGGCAATTATTCCCTCTCCCTCGATGGGGGCTCGACCACGTTTACGACGGATGGCACAGATACCAATCTGGCGGTTACCCACTCGGTCACCGGAGAAGTTCTTTACGTGGACACGACCCAAATTAACAGCACCGGCGCCGCATTAGTCTATGTCCCCGGAACTCAGGATATTTTCAACTCACTGATCACCATTCGGGACGCATTACGTAATGAACAAGATCTCCCGAACGCCCAGTTGGACGACGTCCTGAATACCGCTTTCTCTTCATTACAAGAAGTAAGTGAACTCTTAACCCAAGCGGAAGTCTCCGTCGGTTCAAAAATTGGATTCTTGGAAGATATAAAAGACAGTCTCGTGAACTTAACGTACAGCACCGAGGACGAAACGAGCCGTCTCGAGGACGCGGACATCGCCCAAATCGCCCTCGATCTGTCTCGTCGTGAAGTTCTCTATGAGATGTCGCTATCCATCGCGGGAAGCCTTTTATCCTTGTCGCTATTTGATTACCTCTGAAAATCGTTAAGAAAAAGCTAAAAACGTGTGCCCTTTAACACTTTACCTGTCTGATATTTATACGAATGACCCAAGAACCACATTGCCGGAGTTCAAAAAGGGGCATACTGCCCGATGGCACAAAATTTGCTGATTACCAAAATAGATTCCGGATATTCTCTTGAAAAAAATCTGCAACACAGGATTTTGGGAGTAAAGTAGATGACGCAGGAACCATATTTGAATGCACATGAAGCACAACAACGGAAAACGTCGTTTGACACAACGAACGTTTACGACAAAGGTCTGCAGTTAGCCGAAGCCGGACATCACCAGGAAGCCCTGAACTGCATGCAGGCTTATCTTCAAACAGCCCCGGACGATGCACAAGCGCTGAATGATATCGGAGCCATTCTTTATTGCCTGGGCCGTTCCAATGAAGCGATCGATTATCTTGTTCGTGCACAGAATTTGAAAAATGACTCCGCCGAAATTATATGGAATCTTGTGGAAGTCTATCTTGCGACCGGTCGGGCAAGCGATGCCGCTGCTTTGTTTGACCGTATGGAGCAGAAGCGTATCTTGAATCCGGATATCCTCAATAGAACCGCCGATGCGTTCCTGAATCAGAATAACAAAGGAGACGCCATTGAAACGCTGCTTCGTTCGCTGCGACTCTTTGAAAATCAGGAAATCCTCAAGCCCATGATACAGATTCTTCGCTCGAAAAGGCCGAAAATGGCTTTTTTCTGCGGGGGAGACGGCATGCAATTCCTCGACGAAATTATCGAATTTCTACAGCAGCGTTTTGACGTG
>JAFGTG010000290.1 GCA_016934255.1 Sedimentisphaerales bacterium | reverse complement strand
CCCGGCGAGGTTACTTTCCGGCGAAGCTCCGCGGGGCTTTCGCCATGACAATCCGCCTGGGTCGCGAGCAGACCGGCGCCCCTGGCCGTCTGTAAGACCAGGTCTTTGGCGACGCTTTTCGACAGACCTAACGTGACGCCGGCTTTGATCATCTCCTCCATGAGAAGGAAATAATAAGCCGGACCGCTGCCGCTGACCGCCGTCACCACGTCGATTAAGTCTTCGTCCTCGACCACGACCGCCTTGCCGACCGCCGAGAATATCCCCATCGCTTTATCCATCAGGGACACGGCTTTTTCATTTGCAAACAGTGCGCTGGCCCCTTCGCCGATCAGGGCTGGCGTATTCGGCATCACGCGGATAATGGGAACCTCACCCAAAACGTCCGCGATATTCGCAATCCTTATCCCGGCTGCAATGGAGATAACCAACGTTCCGCTTTTCAAGGTCCCTTTAACGCTCTCCAGTGCTTCGGTCATTTTCTGGGGCTTGATACTTAGAACGATGATCTCAGCCTTTTCGCTCAGTTCGGCATTACTCCGCTCCGTTGAGACACCATATTCCTCAGCGAGATATTGTAGCCGATCCGTTCTGATATCGCTTACGATGACGTGCTCCGGCGGATAGATTCCGGCTTTCACAACACCTTTGATTAAGGCCTCCGCCATATTACCGCCGCCGATAAAGCCGATCGTCTCCACGTCTTTCTCCTTGCCATAAACAGTGCTGCATTTATAATGATGAACGCGTTTTCACGGGCCAACTATAGAATCAACGCAGGAGAAAAGCAATGCAAAAAGAAGTTGAATATTCGCTGGCGATCAAGACCAAATACCCCGAACAAGTCGTCATCGCCATCGCCAGGGACAAAAACGGCAAGGCCAATCCCGTCACGCTCGGCTGGACGATGATCGCCTCCGGTTCGCCGCCCATGATGGCCATCGGCGTGGCGAAGAAGCATTATTCAGTCGAGGCGATCAACCACTCGAAATGTTTCACGATTGCGTTTCCTTCCGCGCAGATGGCCGAGGCGGCTTTATTCTTCGGCTCAAAATCAGGCAGAGACATCGATAAATTCGCCGAATTCGATTGCCCGACCGAGCCGGCCAAAGAAATCGACTCGGTCCTATTAACCGACGCCGTCGCCAATTTCGAGTGCACCCTCGAAACACAGATCCCAACCGGCGATCATTTCGTCTTCATCGGCAAGATCGTTCGCTCGCACATGAACACCGAGTCGAAGCAGCGCCTCTACACCATCGGCCCCAACCACAAACTCGGACCAGCATCTTAACATTGACCATTTTATATTGACAATTGACTATTGATTCAAATCGCATCGAGAACTTGCGACCTGCACTTGTCGAACGTTCGTTTTGAGAATTCGAATTTTGAAATTCGATATTGTTTCGGATTTAGGATTTAGTGCTTAGGATTTTATCATTTATCTTCTCACCCGCGCGTTGCCTTCCCAAATGCTCCATATCTGATCCTCATCCGCCGGCTGGGCGTAGTCGGTCAGCAGCGTCGTCACCAGCGCGCCGGTGGCCCAACCAAACTGGACCCACTTTTCAGGCTCCCAGCCCCGGAGGACGCCATAGAGCATACCGCCGACGAATCCGTCGCCGCCCCCGATCCGGTCGAGCACTGTAATCTGGCGTGGTTCGATGATGTGCCAGTCGTCGCCCGCGGCCATGATCGCGCCCCAGAGGTGGCTGTTCGCGTTGACAACCTGCCTGAGTGTCGTGGCGAACACAGAGGCGTTGGGGTAGGCTTTCTTGACGTTATTGATCATGACTTTGAAGCTTTCGATCTTTTTAGCCAGGTCCTTTCCTCCCGCCTCCGGGCCTTTAATCCCTAAGCAAAGCTGGAAGTCTTCCTCATTGCCGACGAGGATATCTGAGAGGTTGGCGATTTCCGCGAAGATCTCATGTAACTCTTTTTCCCGTCCCTTCCAGAACGAGGCCCGATGGTTCAGGTCGAATGAGATTCGCGTTCCGTGCTTTTTCGCGGCCCGGGCTATTTCAAGGCAGAACGTTCCCGTCTCGGGCGACAGCGCCCCGATCAGACCCGAAAGGTGCACGATTTGCACGCCTTCCTTGCCGAAGATACGGTCTAAGTCGAAATCTTTCACATTCAAAGTCCGTCCAACTTCACCCGCTCGGTCATTATGCACCCGCGGCCCGCGCGAGCCGGTCCCGCTGTCGGCGATATTGAACTGATGGCGATAGCCCCACGGCCCGCCCTGATCGACCTCTTTGGCTTCGACGTCTATATGCCGCCCGGCCAGATTATCCTTAATAAACCGCGCAATCGGACTGCCCTTAACGAGCGTCGTCAGGATCTTAACGGGCAAGCCCAGATAACTGGACACACTGGCCACGTTGGACTCGGCGCTGGTGGCCTGCATAATGAACGTATCACTACTATAAACCGGCTGCCCGTTGACCGGCGTAATCCGAACCCCCATACTCGTCGGTGCGATCAGAGCGTATTGACAATCTTTCCGAAATTCCATAGCCATAAGCAATTATCCTTTCCTGACGTCCCAAACCCGAAAATATCACGTTTGGAATTCGTCATACAACATCATTGACGTGTTACATTTCAGAAATGGAATATTCGCAACTAAATCCGATCTTGTCAACCGTATTTGGGCGAAAAGAGGGATTATCCGAATAGAATCCCATGGAACGTTTTCAAATGCGCCTATACCCTTGGTTTCACCAACGTCCCGTCGAGTTGTCGATGAACGACGTCAACGATCCGGCGTTCCAAGCCGGGCTTGAATTTGGTGGGCCGGTCGAAGTAGCGCATGGCGTCGCCCCCTTCGTAACCGCCTTCCTTGAGAATCCGCTCCGACGGGATGTAACAGGGCACGTCGTTGGAATAGCCGTTCACCCAAAGCCGCCTGGCGCCGAACTCGCGCTTGAGCCGGAGCGAGTAATCGACGACGACCTCGCCGGGCAAAAAGACCATTGCCATCTGATCGCCAAAAGCCCAGGTCTGAATCGGATACGAGATGTGGGTCTGTAAGGCCTCGCCCCGATCGAGCCGCTCCAACTGGACCTTGGCGTGGAAGGCGATCGCACGGTTGCTGAAATTATCTTTCGGCAAAGCCGCCCGGCGTTCCCACTCTTCGCGAGTGGGCGGGGTATCGAAGGCCAGATCGATCCGCTCCAGACGACAAATGAGCTTGCCGTCGAGTGGTTGCAAACCCGCGCCGATCAGCCGTTTAACTTCATTCGCGATCTGTTGACCTTGTTCGGCGGCCACCTCCACCTTGTCCCCGGTGACGCCCGAACTGGGATTCTGGTCCGCGCCGCACCCGGCGGAGATCAGCGAGACCGCATCCGGCCATTGCTTCTCGATGGCCAATTGGGCGTAGCCGGCCCAGTCGCCGCTGATCTTGTTGTTCGACAACGTGACACAATGGCACGCATAACTGGTATAGACCGCGCGGACTTCCCCGGCCGGGCTTTTGACCACCAACAGCGGCAGATCGTGATCGACTGGCCCTTCGGGATTGACTCCAATACCGACGACGCGGCCGTCCCGTTTGGCGCGTCGATTGATAGCAAAGCCGACGGAACCGAGCCCCCACTCAAGTCGGCCTGGCTTGCAGTCCGAAATCGCCGCCAAAGCCACACGTTCTAAGTGATCGGCTAATTCATTCGTGTATTGCTCGATATGCGCCTGGTGGTCAGGAGGAATGGGCTCGCCAAACAGTGTGGGAGCTACCCCAGCGAGCATGGGCGCCGTATGCGTATGGGTCGAGCAGACCGCCACGCGGGCCGGATCAATCCCGGCCTTGGCCTTGAGACGCTTCCTTAAATCGCAGACCATAGTGTCGGTCACACCCAAATTATCGACGGTGACCAAAATAGCGGGTGATCCGCCCGCAGCCTTGATGGCCAGGGCTTTGGCCCAAATCGGATGCGTTACGCCCTCAGACTCCTCACGACGAAATCCAAACCCGCTCAATCGAACGGGATAGTCGGGCGTAATATCCACCTTGGCCGCTCCGACCAGGGTGGTCGAACTCTCACTCGCGGCTGAAAGTCCACCCGAATAAGCCGCCGACAAAGCCACACCCCCCACAACACTTCCCAGAAATCGACGCCGTGTTATATCACTCATCGCAATCTCCTTTTACAAGCGGATAATCGCCTGTCGTTAAGGCGATCCGCATTAAATCCCCAAACAAAATCTGACCCAATATCGTAGCTGACAGGAAATATAATTTCAACAGACTAACTAAAATTGGACGGTATGGTGATTTGAAATAACTCACCATGAAGATGTGTTTTATAAAATACGAGATACTATATACTATATACTAAATACAAGTCTGATGCCGAGAGGCCCAGGCATGGCGTTGCTTCCTGTTCTCATCGGCCAGTATATGGAATAATAAGCCGAAATTTGCCTGTTTTAGGATCGTTCTTGATATGATCCACTAATTTAATCTCAAATCGTACCGCGTCGCTCAATTCTTTCCTGGACAGTATTTTGGCCATCCTTTCGTGAATAGCAGAGATGACTTCTTCCTTATCGTCGCGGATAATTGCTTTCATGGTTAATCTATCGGTCTCTGTCTGGACGAACTGGAACCGCTCTAATCCGGAGACGAAGAACTCGCCCAACATACTGGGATGAATGAACTCTCTATTGCCATCTGCCTTGGCGAACCAGAGAGACTCCTCACTGCGACCGGCAATCTTGTCGATAACAGGGAAAGGCCATCCACACTGACATGGCTTGTCGCTTAATACAATTTCATCGTCCATTTGATAGCGAATCAGTGGTTGTGTGTAGTTGAACAGATTCGTGACAATGATCTTGCCGGGCTGGCCTGGCCTTACACACTTGAGATCACCGTCAACAACTTGAACACTGAACCAATCATCAAAATAATGGAGTCGATGATGAGATCTGCATTCAACAGAAAAGGTCAGTGTTTCAGTGGCGCCATACAAATCCATGGGATTTACATCGAAGGCCTTCTCAATTATCTTCCTTATGGCAGGTGTGAGAGGCTCACCAACACACCCAATAGTGTCGGGAGCGATGTTGATATGGCCTGCAATCTGTTCCTTTGCCAGAAAACTGACTCCGGAAGCATAGCCAAATAGATTGTTAGGTTGAAAGCGGTTCATATCCTGACAAATTTCCTCTAAGGGACTGTTTATGGACTTCACCATGACCTTGAACATTACACGTGGGGCTTCCAGAACGCCGGTTACCCCTGCATAATGCCCATCCGTAGCGCCTATAAATGCCAACTTTCGCCTCTTAAACGGATTAATCCTACACTGCGATGTTCGGCCACCCAACGCTTGGTATATCGCCCAGTCACGAGGGCCATAAACAAACAGGCCGACGGTCCCGCTCGAACCGGAGGTGTGAAGGACTCGATAAATTCTTTTGTACTTGGTAGCCGGATCGGGAGATTCAATGATAAATCGCTCCAATGCCTCTTTCTTGAGAGCAGGATCACAAACAACATCGTCATAATTTTCCATCACGGTCTGTTTATCTATTACTGGAAGATTTTGTGGAGTCAGGTCGTTGATATCAGATTCAGATATGCCATGCTCATGATAGTACCGCCGGTAGAATCTTGAGTTCTGCAGAACATGTCTCAGCAACTTTCTGAAACGCGTCAGTTGCAGATCTTGGATCTGTTGATGTTCAAGAGTCTCAGCTTTCTTGACTTCAATATAGGCCTTCAAGAAATTCATTATTGTCATAATTCGACTCCGTGGTTCTTTCTTTGCATGAAAGAATTAAAGGTATAATGAATATTTCTATTTTCTTTCCAATCGCATCATTACGGAATCGGGCATCACGTTTTGTACGTTGATGTCTGCATTCGACGACAAGGTGATTAATTTTCCGCCTGTGGGCCAGTTGTAATTTGTGGCTTCCCCGCTGATGTGGCCGTAGGCTAAGAGGATGCCGCCGTGGTGAATGCCCCAGTAATTGTTGTAGTGGTCGTGCCCGCAAAAACAGGCTTTTACATTTCCGACGTTTAAGAATGACTGATAAACACTTCCGTCGTCCTCTTCGTAACAGACCTTTTCCTCGCACTCGCCGAATTTCTCGATAGCCGGGTCGTCCCACATGTCCTGGTAGTCCTTGAGCGGAATATGAAAAAACGAGACGGCGGGTATCGTCTTTTTATATTTCTGTTTACTTTCTTCAGAACGTTTTTGAGACCAATCCAATTGGACCTGTTTGATGGATTTATTTCCTTTTTCAGAGCCCGAATCGAAATTGTACAATTCCCATTGAGGCGTCTGCTCGTTATTCGTGAGAACGTCAATGAGATAATCATATTTGCGTTGTCCGTCGGGCGTCGTATGGAAACCCAGCATCCCCCATTCGGAGGTGCTGAAAATTTCATAGATTCGGTCCCGCCCGGTTCCGCCTTCCGGATCGTGATTGCCATAAACATACAGCCAGGGCGTTTTCAGGCCGTCGAAGAATTCCATTGCATACAAGATTAGCAGATCGTCGAAATACTTTTCTCCCGTGAGCAAATCCCCGGTGATCGCAATCAGATCGGGATGGTATTGCTCGACCAGCCGCCGGGTTCGACGGCAGGTTTCCAGGTCCTGTCGCCAGAAGCCTTTTTTACCCATGTGCTGATCGGTCACCTGGAGGATGGTTATTGGATCGGCGCGGCTTTTCGAGAGACGCAACTGGTATTGGTCATCGGCTAAACGGTGGATTCTCGACGCCGCCATCGTATTGGATGCGTAAATCATAACAAGGGAAGGTATAACAACAAATCGTATTGCATTGTGTAGAGATCTTAATTTCATCGTATTCTCCATGTAGTGTTCCATCGATGGAAACGATTATAATGTTCCCGTGTCATGATTCAAGTTTTGCCTTACGGCGCGACATCCGGAATTGGGAATTCTTAAGTAGCGAACGTTCCTGGTCGTTCGTGACAAATAAACAGTGATTTGATAACATAGGGGCGTGGTAACAATGAAGCATCCATTACTTTCACGAACCTCACTGAAGTATTACGCTTCTGAAATCCTCGCTTCCCTTTTCGCCCTGGTCGGCTCAGCGGGTTCGGCGTACCTGTTGGACAAGGTCACCCGCTCCGACATTTTGATTAGCGCCGTCTCGGCTGTTTCGGGCACGGCTGGATTCGTCGTGGGATTGGGACTGATCTATGCCATCCTCCATATCCGTCACTACCGCGACGGGCGACGATCTTTCGCCGCCGATATGAAGGCTATCTTCAAGTCCAACCTCCACGGCGTCGCGGCGATGTACGCTGTCAGGATTCCGTTTCAATTCGTCCTCCAGCGCTACTGGCTGAGCCCGCCCGTAGCTGCGACCATCGCCCAGGCCTTCTCCGGTGTGGTCGCCACCGCCGTCCGCGCCTATCACAATTATAAAGCCGACATTTTTGCTGAGAGCACCACTTAGGATATCATGCCTCTTTGTGCTTCAAGGTGTCGACCGGCAGATACGTCTCCATCAACGTCTCGGACTTGAGCCCCGGCTATTTTCTTATGGTCACTGGAGCAATCGTATAGTAATTCTCTTCGTCCAACCGTTGTTGATCAAGGGCGATGAACACGTTCTTATCTTCTTGCTTGGAATACAATTTAAATTTCAATTTGTACTGACCGGGACGGAGAGTATTGGGAATGGAAAGGCGATACGTTTGCGGGTAAATACTGTCGGAAGGCTTCGGCAGCCATTTCTGATTTTCCGCATCCAGTTCCGAATCTTCCACGATTGGACCGTCAAATCGAATTCTCAGATGATACGTATGATACGCCGGAGCCACGCCCCGGTTTTCCCAATCCATTCGAATCGTATAACTTTCGCCGGCCTGAAGATCTTGGGGAATTGTCACTCGATGGAGGAAGTACCAGTATCCGCACTGGTTGAGTAATTCGATCGTGAGTTCCGGATTATCCGTCAGCCATTCATGCGCGTCGCCGTGATAACCAATGTACGTGGCGTGTAAGAGATCCAAAGCCCCTCTAAAAAAGTCCGGCCCGGTTTTTCCTTTGGCGTATTTTGAAAGAGAAGAACCTTCTTTGACTGTCCAATTCCCATCTCTTTTAACGGCACCATAGTGTTGCAGCTCGAAAACGGTGGGTGTTTTGAGGTAGGCGTCTTTGAATAATTCGGGGCTCCGTACGGAATAGGTTTGTGGGTAGGTCTTGACGTACCAATCGACTAAGGGACTGTCGTCGCGGTACGAGATGCCTTGCTTTAAGAGATACTGATGCATCTTTTGCCGGTCTTGTAAATCCCGGATGCAATAGACGAAATCGTCTGAAATGACGATCTGGGTTTTTCGGAAGTACTTGCAATATAGATCCACATGGACTTTCCGTTGTTCGTAGTTGTATTCGATCTGGCTGCCGGATGATGTGTGACCCTCGCCCCAGTCTCCGATACTCCCGACATCCACGTAACGCAGCCAGGGCTTGCCGTCATATCGCCCGGCGTAAGCGCGCAGGAAATTCTCGAGTTTCTCCAGAAAAACGGGATCGTCAAACACCGGCTCCCACGGCCCGTTGGGCCCAACTTTCTTGCCGCTTCGATAATAATTTCCTTTGGCGCCCACTTCCATCACCCATTTGGGTGTGGCGAATTGCTGCTCGATACGATCCGTGCTGGTTTCTTTGCAACTGATCCGGAACGATATTTTGAGTCCTTTTTCCGTCCATTTGTTAATGATATCGTCGATAATGTCCCAATTGAATTTACCCTCTTGCGGTTCCAGGTAGGCCCAGGCGAGACGGATATAGATATGATCCATGCCGGGGAAATCGAGCAGGTGCGAATCCTTGCGAATGATGTATTTATTGATATGATTGTCGGGATAATGGTGATACCATCCTTTGTGCGGATTCTCCAGAGCGATCTTATCGTTCCAGTACGGCGTCATATCGATGTCCCTACATAGAGCCGATCCGCACGTGAGAATAGGATAAAGGATGCTTAATAACGCTACAATTCGCTTTGCGGTGCCATTTTCCATTGTTATCTCCTGGTTTTGGAATCTACGCATTATACACGATAGAATTCAGCACGCTGAAATCCGGTATGTTAAAACCCATATACTTGTTTGTTCAAAAGGGTTTATGTACAATCGCCAGCTCTTGAAAAACTGATTGAAACAATACTCTGAGTCGTACCGTTTGTCAAATTCTCAAGCATGGATATACCTATATCGACCTGACCGCGGAATTCGTCAGAAAGTTCAAGAACCGCAAATAGCATGTTCGGACCTTGTCGGCTGCTTACTCTACCCCAAAAGGAGTAGATTGGGTTTGTTTTACAAATTCATTTACGCAATACGCAATACGAATTGGCTTTGTTTTTTCAAATGGAACTGCGAATGAACGCGAATAGACGCCAATATTTGTTGTTTTCTGATGCGGATTTGTATTGTTTTGCGCATTTTTGTAAATTTTTGTAAAATAATGTGTATTTGTAGCCACAGATTTCACGGTTTTACACAGATTTCAATGCTCGTTTAGGATTTCGAGTTTAGAGATTAGGATTTCCGGCCGGAGGCCGGTATTGGGTTTGTTTTTACATTCGACTCAGACACGGACGAACGCCGGTACCTAAGGCACACGTTGACGCGGATTGTTCCTTTACTATTGGACGTTCGACATTGGATATTCGTAATTCAATACCTGGTTCCCTGATAACCTGATCATCTGATTTTCTCCCTTCTGTATTCTGTTTTCTGTATTCTGTTTTAATATTAGTTAACTATATATTATACAGTATTCACTCCCGAAAGTCAAGTCAATTCTTCACTCAACCAAGAATGAACACCAATAAACTGACATTTTTTGATGAAATACGCAATACGAATCATAGCCACGAAGCCACTGGGACACGAAGATAAAAAGCGAGGGCTGCAAGCATCCCTCTTACAGCCCT